>NZ_JBEPBM010000016.1:0-175534 GCF_040299205.1 Streptomyces sp. NPDC000983
AGCGTGAGGGAAACGCCCGGTTACATTCCGAACCCGGAAGCTAAGCCTCACAGCGCCGATGGTACTGCAGGGGGGACCCTGTGGGAGAGTAGGACGCCGCCGAACTCCTTTTATAGCTCTGGCTCTTGGGCAATGCGCCCAGGAGCCAGAGCTTTTTTGCGTTGAGGTAAGGTCAGGGGGCATCGTTCGCACGTTTCCCCACTGGAGGCCCCCGGGTGGAGGTCCAGGAGACCCAGGTCCAGACGGACAGGGTCCTCACCATCCCCAACATCCTCAGCATGGCGCGGCTCCTAGGTGTGCCGCTGTTCCTGTGGCTGATCCTCTGGCCGGAGTTCGGGGGCCCCAAGGCCGACGGCTGGGCGCTGCTGGTGCTGATGCTCAGCGGCATCAGTGACTATCTGGACGGCAAGCTCGCGCGGCGCTGGAACCAGATCAGCAGCCTGGGCCGGCTCCTCGACCCGGCAGCCGACCGGCTCTACATTCTCTCGACTTTGGTCGGACTGACCTGGCGCGAGATTCTGCCCATCTGGTTGACAGCAGTACTTCTCGCGCGAGAACTGGTTCTGCTGGTGATGGTGGGCATCCTCAGGCGCCACGGCTATCCGCCGCCCCAGGTGAACTTCCTGGGGAAGGCGGCTACTTTCAACTTGATGTACGCCTTCCCGTTGCTCCTGCTCAGTGACGGAAGCGGGTGGCTTGCGTCACTCGCTGCGATTTTCGGATGGGCGTTCGCCGGATGGGGTACAACGCTCTACTGGTGGGCAGGAGTCCTCTATGTGGTTCAGGTCCGCCGCCTGGTACGTGCGGACGCCACGGCCGATTGAACTCGCCCCTTGTAGCGACCCCACAGCGGCTCGATGGCCCGCGGAGCGAAAGTGCGGGACAATCTGGACGGGTGAAGTCGGCTAGACCGTCGTCTCTTTGAGGAGGACGCTTCCGACATGAAGGCCGTCGTGATGGCTGGCGGCGAAGGCACTCGCCTTCGCCCCATGACCTCAAGCATGCCCAAGCCGCTCCTGCCGGTGGCCAACCGGCCGATCATGGAGCACGTTCTGCGGCTGCTCAAAAGGCATGGGCTGAACGAGACCGTCGTTACGGTCCAGTTCCTGGCCTCTTTGGTCAAGAACTATTTCGGTGACGGCGAAGAGCTCGGAATGGAGCTCAGCTATGCCAACGAGGAGAAGCCACTCGGTACCGCGGGAAGTGTCAAGAACGCCGAAGAGGCGTTGAAGGACGACGCCTTCCTCGTCATCTCCGGCGATGCCCTCACCGACTTCGACCTCACCGAGCTGATCCGATTCCACAAGGAGAAGGGTGCGCTCGTCACCGTCTGTCTGACGCGCGTACCGAATCCACTGGAATTCGGCATCACCATCGTCGACGAGGACGGAAAGGTCGAGCGGTTCCTCGAGAAGCCGACCTGGGGACAGGTCTTCTCGGACACCGTGAACACCGGCATTTACGTCATGGAGCCCGAGGTCTTCAACTACGTCGAGGCCGATGTCCCCGTCGACTGGTCCGGCGACGTCTTCCCGCAGCTGATGAAGGAAGGCAAGCCGATCTACGGCTATGTCGCGGAGGGCTACTGGGAGGACGTAGGCACCCACGAGAGCTATGTGAAGGCGCAGGCCGACGTCCTGGAGGGCAAGGTCGACGTCGAGATCGACGGGTTCGAGATCTCGCCCGGCGTATGGGTGGCGGAAGGTGCCGAGGTGCATTCCGACGCCGTACTCCGTGGCCCGCTCTACATCGGGGACTACGCGAAGGTCGAGGCCGGCGCCGAAATCCGGGAGCACACGGTCATCGGCTCCAACGTCGTCGTGAAGACCGGGGCCTTTCTGCACAAGGCCGTCGTGCACGACAACGTGTACGTCGGCCAGCACAGCAACCTTCGGGGCTGTGTCGTCGGAAAGAACACCGACATCATGCGCGCGGCCCGGATCGAGGACGGCGCGGTCATCGGCGACGAGTGTCTCGTCGGTGAAGAATCGATCATCCAGGGCAATGTGCGGGTCTACCCGTTCAAGGTCGTCGAGGCCGGCGCCTTCGTCAACACGTCGGTGATCTGGGAATCGCGGAGCCAGGCGCATCTCTTCGGTGCGCGCGGCGTGTCGGGAATCCTGAATGTGGAGATCACGCCCGAGCTGGCCGTACGCCTCGCCGGTGCCTATGCGACGACCCTGAAGAAGGGGTCGACGGTGACGACGGCCCGTGACCACTCCCGGGGTGCCCGGGCCCTGAAGCGGGCGGTGATCAGCGCGCTCCAGGCGAGCGCCATCGACGTACGGGACCTGGAGAACGTGCCGCTGCCCGTCGCGCGGCAGCAGACCGCGCGCGGGAGTGCCGGCGGGATCATGATCCGGACGACACCCGGGGTGCCGGACTCCGTCGACATCATGTTCTTCGACGGGCAGGGCGCCGATCTGTCGCAGGGCAGCCAGCGCAAGCTGGACCGGGTGTTCTCGCGCCAGGAGTACCGGCGGGCGTTCCCCGGGGAGATCGGTGACCTGCACTTCCCGGCCAGCGTCTTCGACTCGTACACGGGTTCGTTGTTGCGGAACGTCGACACGACCGGGATCGCCGACTCCGGGCTCAAGGTCGTCGTGGACGCGTCGAACGGAAGTGCCGGCCTTGTGCTGCCGAGCCTGCTGGGCAAGCTCGGCGTCGACTCGCTGACGATCAATCCGGGTCTGGACGAGTCCCGGCCCACGGAGACCGCTGACGCGCGCCGGTCGGGGCTGGTGCGGCTCGGTGAGATCGTCGCTTCCGCGCGGGCCGCGTTCGGTGTGCGGTTCGACCCGGTGGGTGAGCGGCTGTCCCTGGTCGACGAGAAGGGGCGGATCGTCGAGGACGACCGGGCGCTGCTGGTCATGCTCGACCTGGTGGCCGCCGAGCGGCGCAGTGGCCGGGTGGCGCTGCCGGTGACGACGACGAGGATCGCCGAGCAGGTGGCCGCGTACCACGGCACTCAGGTGGAGTGGACGACCACGTCGCCCGACGACCTCACGCGGGTCGGGCGCGACGAGACCACGATCTTCGGCGGTGACGGCAAGGGCGGCTTCATCGTCCCCGAGTTCAGCAGCGTCTTCGACGGCACGGCGGCGTTCGTGCGGCTGATCGGGCTGGTGGCCAGGACGCAGCTCACCCTCAGCCAGATCGACGCGCGGATTCCGCGTGCGCACGTCCTCAAGCGGGACCTGGCGACTCCGTGGGCGGTCAAGGGGCTCGTCATGCGGCGGGTCGTGGAGGCGGCCGGAGACCGCTCCGTGGACACCACGGACGGGGTACGCGTGGTCGAGACGGACGGGCGCTGGGTGATGGTGCTGCCGGACCCGGCGGAGGCGGTCACCCATCTGTGGGCGGAGGGGCCGGACGACGCCTCCGCGCAGGCCCTGCTCGACGAGTGGTCGGCCGTGGTGGACAGCGCCGGAAGCTGAAACGGGTCCTACACGCGCGTGCCGGACATGTGTCCCCAAGGGGGCCTGTCCGGCACGCGGGTGGGGCCATTCGGAGGTACTGGTCGCGACGTGCGACGATGTGCGGCATGCCGCAGCAGCCCCCCGTTCGGAGCACTCCTCCGCGCCCCGCGCGCCCGGACGCCTCCATGTCGCTGCTCAACAACGTCATGGATCACAGCCTCGACGACGGATACGCCGAGGCGGCGGCCAGGAAGCAGGCGGCTGACGGGGGCATGCCCAAGACCTTGCGGGCCAAGCTCGGGCTCGCGGCGGGACTGGTGCTCGCCGCGCTCGTGGTGACGGTCGGCGCCGCGCAGGCCCGGGTCGCCGCTCCCGTGGTGGCGAAGGAGCGCGAGGAACTGATCGACCGGATCGATCAGGAGACCGAGGACGCGGACGCGCTAGAAGACGACGTCGAGGACCTGCGCGCCGATGTCGGCGCGCGCCAGCGCGAGGCGCTCAGGGACAGCGGCGGCGGCGACCACGGCGATCTGATGGGCATCCTGGCCGGCGCCGTGGAGGTGCACGGTCCCGGGGTGAAGCTGGTCGTGGACGATGCCAAGGGCTCCGGCACGGGCGGCGACGGGGGCCCCAGGGAGACCTCGGGCTTCTCGGACACCGGGCGGGTGCGCGACCGGGACATGCAGCGTGTGGTGAACGGGCTCTGGGAGTCGGGGGCCGAGGCGATCTCCATCAACGGGCAGCGGCTGACGGCGCTGTCGGCGATCAGGGCCGCGGGCGACGCGATACTGGTCGACAACCGGCCGCTGGTGCCGCCGTACACGGTGCTCGCGGTGGGGGACGGGGAGCGGCTCGCCGCCAGGTTCCAGGACAGCGCCGACGGGCTGTACCTGCACGCCCTTCAGGAGAACTTCGGCATCCGGACCGCGATCTCCGTGGAGGGGGATCTCCGGCTGCCCGCAGCACCCAGTGTGACCGTACGAACGGCACAGCCGACCACCGGGAAATCCGAGAAAACCGAGAAGGGCACATCGTGATCGCCGTACTGGGCCTCGTCGTGGGAGTCGTGGCCGGCCTGTTGGTCCGGCCCGAGGTTCCGGCGGTCGTCGAGCCTTATCTTCCGATCGCCGTCGTGGCGGCGCTGGACGCCGTCTTCGGTGGTCTGCGGGCCATGCTCGACGGCATCTTCGACGACAAGGTCTTCGTGGTGTCGTTCCTGTCCAACGTGGTCGTCGCCGCGCTGATCGTCTTCCTCGGCGACAAGTTGGGCGTGGGGGCGCAGCTGTCCACCGGCGTCGTGGTGGTGCTCGGCATCCGTATCTTCTCCAACGCCGCGGCCATCCGCCGGCATGTGTTCCGGGCGTGAGGCCGATGAGCGACCAGGACGAGGCGCCCGAGAACAGGCTGCGCAAGGAACTGCCCGAGGAGGTTCCCGCCACGGTGCCCGAGGCGCCGGAGGAGACCCCCGAGCCCCAGCCCGGCCTCACCGGGCGGCAGCGGCTCGCCAAGGGACTGTGGCCGCCGCGGGTCACGCGGGCCCAACTGATCGTCGCGCTGCTGCTGTTCGGCCTCGGCTTCGGCCTGGCCGTCCAGGTGGCGTCCAACAGTGACGGCGACGACGCCCTGCGCGGGGCACGTCAGGAAGATCTCGTCCGGATCCTCGATGAACTGGATGACCGTACTCAGCGTCTTGAGGACGAGAAGCAGGGACTGGAGAACCAGCGGGACGAACTGGAGAACAGTTCGAACCAGGCCGAGGAGGCCCGTCGGCAGACGGTCGAGAAGGAGAAGCAACTCGGCATCCTGGCGGGCACCGTGGCCGCGCAGGGTCCCGGCATCACGATGACCATCGACGACACGAAGGGGACGGTCGAGGCGGACATGCTGCTCGACGCCATTCAGGAGTTGCGTGCGGCCGGCGCGGAGGCGATCCAGGTGAACGGGGTACGCGTGGTGGCGGGCACGTACCTCACGGAATCGGGGAACTCCGTGAGCGTCGACGGGAACAAGATCAACGCACCCTATCGTTTCAAGGTCATCGGCAAGCCGCAGGACCTGGAGCCGGCGCTCAACATCCCTGGAGGCGTGGTGCAGACCTTGGAGAAGGAGCAGGCCACCGTGACCGTGGAGCGATCGGACAAGATCGTTGTGGACGCCTTGCGAGCCGCGGAGCGGCCTGACTACGCTCGGTCGTCATCGCGGTGAACCGGGGGTGCATGGGGGACGTCCGGCGAGGGCATGAGGTTGCGGGGGGTCGGCGCACCGAATGGGTGGTGCGTGGTGGAAACTGTCTGGTGGACAGGGACGTTGTGAAGATGTCCGGGTCGGCCGGAGTGTGCAGTCAGGGTTCGTCCTGCCCCACGGGCGGGTCTGTTTCAGTCAAGGGGAATCGCCCGTGAAGTTGTTTGCGAAGTTGTTCGGCAAGAGCGCGCGAGAGGGCAACGACAACGCCACCGCGCGTCATCGCGCGCAGCCCGACGCGGAGGGCCAGCGCCCGCTGTTCAGGGACCAGGTGGGTGGTCAGGGCGCGTCGTCGGTTGACCCTGCTCAGGCCGGAGGCATAGGTTTCGGGCAACCGTCAGCCTCAAGTGCGGGTGGAGGGTTTTCCGCCGACCCGTATGCGTCCAACGCCCCGGTGGGGCAGCCGCGGCAGGAGGATCCGTCCATGTCGGCCCTGGTGTGCACGAGGTGCGGTAACCGCAACGCGGAGAACAGCCGCTTCTGTTCCAACTGCGGTGCGCCGCTGAGGGCGGGTGCCGTCCCCGAGCGTCCGTCCGAGACCACTTCCACGATCTCCATCTCCGGTCTCGAGGCCTACGACGCCGAGGTCACGGGGCAGACGCAGGTCCCGGCGCTGTCCCCCGAGGCGCAGGCGGCCGTCGAGGCGCTCCCGCTCGGCTCCGCGCTCCTGGTGGTGCGCCGTGGTCCGAACTCGGGCAGCCGCTTCCTGCTGGACGGCGACCTCACCACGGCCGGCCGTCACCCGCAGAGCGACATCTTCCTGGACGACGTCACCGTCTCCCGCCGGCACGTGGAGTTCCGCCGGAGTCCGGACGGCTCGTTCACGGTCGCCGATGTGGGGAGCCTGAACGGCACGTACGTCAACCGCGAGCGGATCGACCAGGTCGCCCTGTCCAACGGCGACGAGGTGCAGATCGGCAAGTACCGACTGGTCTTCTACGCGAGCCAGCGGGGCTACTGACCCTCCCCGGAGTAGGTCCATGCTTCAAACACCGAGCGGCGGTGCCGGACACGGCGCCGCCGCCACGGACAACGGGCTGATGAGCATCGGCACGGTCCTGAACGCGCTGCGCGACGAGTTCCCCGAAGTCACCATCTCCAAGATCAGGTTCCTGGAGTCCGAGGGCCTCATCGAGCCGCAGCGCACCCCTTCGGGGTACCGCAAGTTCAGCGCCGGCGACATCGAGCGCCTCGGTCATGTGCTGAGGATGCAGCGGGACCACTATCTGCCCCTGAAGGTCATCAGGGAGCATCTGGACGCCATGGAGCGCGGCGAGGCCCTGCCGTTGCCGTCCCTGGCCCGTCAGCGCGACGGGGAGGACGCGGCAGAGCCCGCGGACGCCCGTACGGCGGCCCGGATCGGGCGTGCCGAGCTGATGGCCGCGGCCGAGATCGGCGAGCCGGAGCTCAAGGAGTGGGAGTCCTACGGGCTGATCGCTCCGCTGCCCGACGGGGCGTACGACGCCGAGGCGGCCACCGTGGCGGCGCTCGTCGCCGAGCTGGGGCGCTTCGGGATCGAGCCCCGGCACCTGCGGGCGATGAAGGCCGCCGCGGACCGTGAGGCCGGGCTCGTGGACCAGGTCGTCGCGCCGCTCAAGCGCCATCGCAACCCGCAGACCAGGGCGCACGCCGAGGCGCGCACCAAGGAACTGGCGGGACTCACGGTCAAACTGCACGCCGCGCTGGTGAAGACCGCGCTCGGGGTGCGGCTGCCCTGAGCGGCCTGTCCGGCGGGGCCGGATCGACGGCCCGTTTCCGGCCCGACTACCCAAACATCCCGAGCACGGCCTAGGGTTGCTGTGTGAACGAGCTCGATGTCGTAGGTGTCCGGGTCGAAATGCCCTCCAACCAACCGATCGTGCTCCTGCGCGAAGTGGGAGGCGACCGCTACCTCCCCATCTGGATCGGGCCGGGGGAGGCGACGGCCATCGCCTTCGCCCAGCAGGGCATGGCCCCCGCCCGGCCGCTGACCCACGACCTGTTCAAGGACGTGCTGGAAGCCGTCGGCCAGGAGCTCACCGAAGTGCGCATCACGGACCTGCGCGAGGGCGTCTTCTACGCCGAGCTGGTCTTCGCCAGCGGCGTCGAGGTGAGCGCGCGCCCCTCGGACGCGATAGCGCTCGCCCTGCGCACGGGTACGCCGATCTACGGCAGTGACGGCGTGCTCGACGACGCCGGCATCGCGATCCCGGACGAGCAGGAGGACGAGGTGGAGAAGTTCCGCGAGTTCCTCGACCAGATCTCGCCCGAGGACTTCGGTACCAGCAGCCAGTGAGAGACCCCTGCGACCCGGCGGACCTCGGTCCCGGCGGATGGCCGGGGGCGGCGGCGGGCCCGAAACCTCGGCAATTGCCAGCGGCGAGTGAGAGCGTCCTGCGGCCCGCTCCCAGCGCATTCGGCTAGCCTTTCCCCGCGGTTGGGTACGGGAAACCACTCCTAGGGTGATTATCACTCGGCGTGCCGAGTGTGGCGATCGTTGACGCACCCCTGGTGACTGCCTACCGTCGAGAAGGCAGGTCAAGGACGGAGGTCGGCGTGAGAAGCAGCGGCGACGGTACGGCTGGGGGTGCCCCCGGACGCGGTTTCGGGGAGAGCGGTCCGTACCCTCCCCCCGGCTCACGGTTCCGCCCGAACGGGGGGTACCCCCAACCGGGTGGCGCGGCCGAGCGCGCCCCGCAGCTGCCGGCGGCAGTGCCGAGCGGTGGAGGGGCTACGTCCATGGCGACCGAACAGATCGGCTATCGCGGCCCGACGGCCTGCGCGGCGGCCGGGATCACCTACCGGCAACTGGACTACTGGGCCCGCACCGGGCTGGTGGAGCCGAGTGTGCGGCCCGCGCACGGGTCGGGGACGCAGCGGCTGTACAGCTTTCGGGACGTCGTGGTCCTGAAGATCGTCAAGCGGTTCCTGGACACCGGGGTCTCCCTGCAGAACATCCGGACCACGGTTCAGCATCTGCGGGAGCGGGGCTTCCAGGATCTCGAGCGCATGACGCTGATGAGCGACGGCGCCACGGTCTACGAGTGCACCTCGCCCGACGAGGTGCACGCGCTGCTCCAGGGCGGCCAGGGCATCTTCGGGATCGCCGTCGGCGTGGTGTGGCGGGATGTGGAGAGCGCTCTGTCGCAACTGCACGGCGAGCGGATCGACACCGGCGAGACGCTGGTCGGCCAGAACCCCGCGGACGAGCTGGCGCGGCGGCGCAACCGGGCCGTGTGAGCGCGGGGCGCCGCGACACCCCTCGGGGCCGCCGGCCGGTGGGCCCCGTTGTCAGTGGCGTAGGGCAGCATCGGAGATGTGAGAAGCGCGCCCACGATCCTGCATCTGGACATGGATGCCTTCTTCGCCTCGGCGGAGCAGGCGTCCAAGCCCAGTCTGCGCGGGAAGCCCGTCGTGGTGGGCGGGCTGGGGCCGCGCGGTGTGGTGGCGACGGCGTCGTACGAGGCGCGGGTCTTCGGCGTCAACTCGGCGATGCCGATGGCGCAGGCGCGGCGGCTGGCTCCGAACGCCGCGTATCTCGTGCCGCGCTTCGGGTTCTACCGGTCGATCAGCGAACAGGTCATGGGGCTGCTGCGGGCGTTGTCGCCGTTGGTGGAGCCGCTCAGCCTGGACGAGGCGTTCGTCGATCTGGAGGCGGGTCAAGCGGCCTGGGACGCCGACTCGGCCCTGCTGGCGGGCGTGCGGTTGCGCGCCGACATACGGGCTGTCACGGGGCTGACGGGGTCGGTGGGGCTGGCCGCGTCCAAGATGCTGGCGAAGATCGCCTCCGAGCGGGCCAAGCCGGACGGTCTGGTGCTCATCGAGCCGGGCACCGAGCGGGCGCTGCTGGCGCCGATGTCCGTGCGGACCCTGCCGGGGGTGGGGCCGGCCACCGGGGACCATCTGCGGCGGGCGGGCATCCACACGGTCGGCGAACTCGCCGAGGCCGGCGAGGACGAGCTGGTGCGGCTGCTGGGGAAGGCGCACGGCCACGCGCTGTACGCGATGGCGCTGGCCCGTGACGAGCGGGCGGTGGTGGCCGAGCGGGAGACGAAGTCGGTGTCGGTGGAGGACACGTACGACGTCGACATCCATGACCGGGTGCGGGTGGGTGTGGAGGTGCAGCGGCTGGCCGACCGGTGTGTGCGGCGGCTGCGGGGGGCCGGACTGTCGGGGCGGACCATCGTGCTGAAGGTGCGGCGCTACGACTTCTCCACGCTGACGCGGTCCGAGACGCTGCGCGGGCCCACGGACGATCCGGCGGTGGTGCGGGAAGCGGCCGCGCGGCTGCTGGAGTCGGTGGACACCACCGGGGGTGTGCGGCTGCTGGGGGTCGGGGTCAGCGGGCTCGCCGACTACACGCAGGAGGACCTGTTCGCGCAGGCAGCGGGGGAGCTGGAGACGGCGCGCGAAACGGCGGAGGAGGGCGAGCGGGAGCCCGGCGGGCCGGGGGAGGCCGAGGTGCCGGGGGAGCGGCGGTGGCCCGCCGGCCATGACGTCAGGCACGCCGAGTACGGGCACGGCTGGGTGCAGGGCAGCGGGCTCGGGCGGGTAACGGTGCGGTTCGAGACGCCGGCCTCGGAGGTGGGGCGGGTGCGGACGTTCCGGGTGGACGATCCGGCGCTGGCGGTGGCGGAGCCGTTGCCGCTGGTGGAGGCGGAGCCCGGGGTCGGGATGGACGGTGTCGCCGTGGACGGGGCGCACGCCTGAGCCGCGGACGGCAGGACGGAACGCGTGGGCGGGGGCCCGTGTGCCACCCGTTCGGCTCGGCGGCGCGACGGCAGGGCGCGTGCGCGGGTCAGGTGTCCTTGTCCTCGGTGCCCGCCAGGTTGCCGAAGTCGTGGTCCGGGGGCGGGGGTGACGTGATGTCCAGACCGTAGTGGTGGTAGAGCTGGAGTTCCTGTTCGGGGGAGAGGTGGCGGCCCACCCCGAAGTCGGGGGCGTCCTTGATCAGGGCGCGTTCGAAGGGGACGTGCAGGGTGCCCTCGACCAGTTCGCTGGGCTCCAGGGGGACGAAGGCGTCCCTGCTGAACAGGCCGGTGCGTATGGCGGCCCACTCCGGTATGCCGGTCGCGTCGTCGAGGTAGATCTCGTCGATCGTGCCGATCTTCGTGCCGTTCTGGTCGAAGGCCTTGCGGCCGATCAGGTTGCGCGGATCGATGTCGGTCTGCACGGGCCCTCCACTTGCTCGCGAATCATCCGTAAGCACTACAAAAGAGCACATCGGGTGAGGCGGCCACTCGAACGCCTGGACGTTGACCTCGCTGGTACGCTTCAAGCGGCTGCTGACCCCGTGCGGGAGAGTCCTTCGGACACCATCCGGAGGCGCCGAAGGAGCAAATCCTCCCCGGAATCTCTCAGGCCCACGTACCGCACGGACGAGGTCACTCTGGAAAGCAGAGCGGGTGTCGACGGTGTCCGCTCTCACCGACGGTGAAAGCCGGGTGCCCTTCGGGACCCCGGTGAAGCTCTCAGGTTGAGATGACAGAGGGGGAGGCCGTCCGGGTACCCGTGCCGTGGTGCCCCCCACCGGTCGCGTCAGACCAGGAGGCCTCCGCAATGACCGCCCACCGCATTCCTCTCTCCGAGCTCGAGTCGGGCATCCCCTTCGAGCAGCGTCACATCGGACCTGACCAGGAAGCCCGGGCCAAGATGCTCGCCCAGGTCGGATACGGCTCGCTGGACGAGCTCACCGCCGCCGCGGTACCGGATGTGATCAAGAACGCCGACTCGCTCGCGCTGCCGGGCGCCCGGACCGAGGCCGAGGTGCTCGCCGAGCTGCGGTCGCTCGCCGACCGCAACCAGGTGCTCGACTCCATGATCGGGCTCGGCTACTACGGCACCTTCACCCCGCCGGTGATCCTGCGCAACGTGATGGAGAACCCGTCCTGGTACACGGCCTACACGCCGTACCAGCCGGAGATCTCGCAGGGGCGCCTGGAGGCGCTGCTGAACTTCCAGACGATGGTCGCCGAGCTCACCGGGCTGCCCACCTCCGGGGCCTCGCTGCTCGACGAGGGGACGGCCGCCGCCGAGGCCATGGCGCTGTCCCGGCGCATGGGCAGGAACAAGAAGGGCCTGTTCCTGATCGACGCGGACGCGCTGCCGCAGACCATCGCGGTGATCGAGACGCGCGCCGAGCCGACCGGCGTCGAGGTCGTCGTCGCCGACCTCAGCGACGGCATCCCGGCCGAGATCGCCGCGCGTGAGATCAACGGCGTGCTGATCCAGTACCCGGGCGCCTCCGGTGCCGTGCGGGACATCAAGCCCGTCATCGAGCAGGCCCACGGACTCGGCGCGCTCGTCACCGTCGCCGCCGACCTGCTCGCCCTGACGCTGCTGACCTCGCCGGGTGCGCTCGGCGCGGACATCGCCGTCGGCACCACGCAGCGGTTCGGTGTCCCCATGGGCTTCGGCGGCCCGCACGCCGGTTACATGGCCGTCCACGAGAAGTTCGCGCGCAGCCTGCCCGGACGGCTCGTCGGGGTCTCCGTGGACGCAGACGGCAACAAGGCGTACCGGCTGGCGCTGCAGACGCGTGAGCAGCACATCCGCCGGGAGAAGGCGACCAGCAACATCTGCACCGCGCAGGTGCTGCTCGCCGTCATGGCCGGCATGTACGCCGTCTACCACGGGCCCGAGGGCCTCAAGGGCATCGCCCGGCGCGTCCACCGGTACGCCGCGATCCTTGCCGCCGGGCTCACCGCGGGCGGGGTCGAGGTCGTGCACGGCGCCTACTTCGACACCGTCACCGCGCGGGTGCCCGGACGGGCCGCCGAGGTCGTCGCCGCGGCCCGCGACAACGGCGTCAACCTGCACCTCGTCGACGCCGACCACGTCTCCGCGGCCTGCGACGAGACCACCGGCCGGGCCCAGCTCGCCGCCGTGTGGAGCGCCTTCGGGGTCGAGGGCGACGTCGAGGCGCTGGACGCGGCCGCCGCCGACGCGCTGCCCGAGGGCCTGGTGCGCGAGGACGCGTTCCTCACCCACCCGGTCTTCCACCAGCACCGCTCCGAGACGGCCATGCTGCGCTACCTGCGCCGGCTCGCCGACCGTGACTACGCGCTGGACCGCGGCATGATCCCGCTGGGCTCCTGCACCATGAAGCTCAACGCGACGACCGAGATGGAGCCGGTCACCTGGCCCGAGTTCGGGCAGCTGCACCCCTTCGCGCCCGAGGAGCAGGCCGGGGGCTACCTCACGCTCATCCGCGAGCTGGAGGACCGCCTCGCCGAGGTCACCGGGTACGACAGGGTCAGCCTCCAGCCGAACGCCGGCTCGCAGGGCGAACTGGCCGGACTGCTGGCCGTGCGCGGCTACCACCGCGCCAACGGCGACCTGCAGCGCACCGTCTGCCTGATCCCGTCCTCCGCGCACGGCACCAACGCGGCCAGCGCCGTGATGGCCGGCATGAAGGTCGTCGTGGTCAGGACCGCCGAGGACGGCGAGATCGACGTCGAGGACCTGCGGGCCAAGATCGAGCAGTACCGGGACGAGCTGTCGGTGCTGATGATCACGTACCCGTCGACGCACGGTGTGTTCGAGGAGCACGTGGCGGACATCTGCGCCCAGGTGCACGAGGCCGGCGGGCAGGTCTACGTCGACGGGGCCAACCTCAACGCGCTCGTGGGGCTGGCCAAGCCCGGCCACTTCGGCGGCGACGTCTCGCACCTCAACCTGCACAAGACCTTCTGCATCCCGCACGGCGGCGGCGGTCCGGGCGTCGGTCCGGTGGGTGTGCGGGCGCACCTGGCGCCGTATCTGCCGAACCACCCCATGCAGCCGAGCGCCGGGCCCGAGACCGGGGTCGGGCCGATCTCGGCGGCGCCGTGGGGTTCCGCGGGCATCCTGCCGATCTCGTGGTCGTACGTGCGGCTGATGGGCGGCGAGGGGCTCAAGCGGGCCACGCAGGTCGCGGTGCTCAGCGCCAACTACATCGCCAAGCGGCTGGAGCCGCACTTCCCGGTGCTCTACACCGGTCCGGGCGGGCTGGTCGCGCACGAGTGCATCATCGACCTGCGGCCGCTGACCAAGGCGACCGGCGTCAGCGTCGACGACGTGGCCAAGCGCCTGATCGACTACGGCTTCCACGCGCCGACGATGTCCTTCCCGGTGGCCGGCACGCTGATGATCGAGCCGACCGAGTCCGAGGACCTGATCGAGCTGGACCGTTTCTGCGAGGCGATGATCGCCATTCGCGGGGAGATCGAGAAGGTCGGCTCCGGCGAGTGGGCCGAGGACGACAACCCGCTGCGCAACGCCCCGCACACCGCCGCTTCGCTGGGCGGGGCGTGGGAGCACGGGTACAGCCGTGAGGACGCCGTCTTCCCGGCCGGGGTCTCGGCGGCCGACAAGTACTGGCCGCCGGTGCGCCGGATCGACCAGGCCTTCGGTGACCGCAACCTCGTGTGCTCCTGCCCGCCGCTGGACGCCTACGAGGACTGATCGGCGGTAGTCGAAGTCGAGTGAAGGGCTCCGCCCGGGCTGTTGTGGCCCGGGCGGAGCCCTTTTCGTGTCAGGGGGTGGCCAGGGAGACCTCGGTCGACTTGATCAGGGCGACGACGGGGGTGCCGGGGGTCAGGCCCAGTTCGGTGGCCGCGTCGGTGGTGATGGCGGAGGTGAGTTCGCCGCCGGTCGTCGTGATGCGCACGGTGGTCATCGCGCCGCCCGTGGCGATCCCGCTCACCGTGCCCGGGAGTTGGTTGCGGATCGACAGGCCCGTCACGGGGGCCGTGGCCAGGGAGACCTCCGTCGACTTCACCAGGGCGCGGACCTTCGAGCCCGGGGTGAGGGAGAGGTCCTCGGCCGCCTCCCGGGTGATCGCGGCGGTGAGGTGGTGACCTCCGGGGAGGTCCACCCCGACCGTCGCCATGACCTCGCCGGGGGTGACGGCGGTGACGGTGCCGGGCAGCTGGTTGCGGATGCTCAGGGGCATGGGGCGCCTCGCCTTCGGGCGGAACGGGGGCGTCCCACGGTAGTCGGGTGGGGGTTTTGATCCCGGTATGTACGCGAGTGTGCGTCGCCGGGTGTCAGGTGCGGTCGATGTGTACGTTTGTCGACTTCACCCGGGCCGTGGCCTCCATGCCGACCTCCAGTCCCAGCTCCTCCACGGCCTCGCGGGTCAGCAGCGACACCAGTCGGTGGGGGCCCGCCTGGATCTCCACCTGCGCCGCCACGTCGCCAAGTTTGATCGCGGTGACGATGCCGGGAAAGGCGTTGCGGACGGAGGTGTACGAGGTCTCCTCGTCGGGCGTGGCGGACGCTTTGGCCAGTTCCACCGAGAACGCGGCCAGGTCCCGTCCGTCGATGAGGCGCCGGCCGCTGTCGTCGCGGTGGGTGGCCACCCGGCCCGCGTCCGCCCAGCGGCGGGCGGTGTCGGGGCTGACGCCGAGGAGTCGTGCGGCCTGGCCGATGGTGTAGGACTGCATGCCGGTCACGATAGGGCGTCGGCCCGGCGGCCCCCGCGCGAGGACGCACCGCGGACCGGGGCCGTGGGGGAGTGGGGGCGGCCTTGCCCCTGGTCAGCGGTCGTGTGACGGAGTGGGCGGCGGTGCCGTAAGAGACCCGTCAAAGGCGAGCCCTGCTCCGTAAGGGAGCCGTCAACGGCGGTCGTTTCCGGTCACAGCAGAGGTTTCCTTCAATCGTCCCTCTCCGACCGAACCTCACACTCCAGGAGCTCACGATGGCCGATCTGGCCTTCGTCGTCACCACGATCGCGGCTGTCGCGCTGGTGGTCCTCGTCGCCAAGGGGGTGGCGAAGCTGTGACCGCCGAGAACATCGTCGGCCTGGTGGTCGCCGTCGCCCTGCTGGGCTATCTCGTCCTCGCCCTTGTCTTCCCGGAGAGGTTCTGAGAACAGCCATGGGTCCCGTACTCGCCGGCGTCCTCCAGCTGACCGCACTCATAGCGGCGCTGGCGCTCGCCCACGTCCCCCTCGGCAACCACATGGCCAGGGTGTACACCTCCGACCGGCACTGGCGGGTGGAGAGGTGGATCTACAAGGGGATCGGAGCCGACCCCGACACCCGCATGCGCTGGCCCGCGTATCTGCGCGGGGTGCTCGCCTTCTCCGTGGTCGGCATCCTCTTCCTCTACGCGCTCCAGCGGCTCCAGGGCGTCCTGCCCGGCTCCCTGGGCTTCGCCTCGATCGACCCGGACCAGGCGTTCAACACGGCCGTGTCGTTCGTGACCAACACCAACTGGCAGTCGTACTACGGCGAGCAGGCCATGGGCCACGTCGTGCAGACCGCCGGCCTCGCCGTGCAGAACTTCGTCTCCGCGGCCGTCGGCATCGCCGTCGCGGTCGCCCTCGTCCGGGGCTTCGCAGGCTCCCGCACCGGTGAACTCGGCAACTTCTGGGCCGATCTGGTGCGCGGCACCGTCCGCATCCTGGTGCCCCTCGCGGCCGTGGCCGCGGTCGTGCTCGTCGCCTGCGGTGTCATCCAGAACTTCGCCGGAATCCACGGGGTCGGCCAGTTCACGGGCGGCACGCAGGAGTGGAACGGCGGCGCGGTCGCCTCCCAGGAGGCCATCAAGGAGCTGGGCACCAACGGCGGCGGCTACTTCAACGCCAACAGCGCCCACCCCTTCGAGAACCCCACCCCCTTCTCCAACCTGTTCGAGATCTTCCTGATCCTGGTCATCCCCTTCTCCCTGACCCGCACCTTCGGTCTGATGGTCGGCTCGGTGAAGCAGGGGTACGCGATCCTCGCCACGATGGGCTCCATCTGGCTCGGCTTCACCGCCCTGATGATGTGGACCGAGTTCACGCACCACGGCCCGGCGTTCGAGCTGGCGAACGGGGCGATGGAGGGCAAGGAACTCCGCTTCGGCATCGGCGGCTCCTCGATCTTCGCCGTCTCGACCACGCTCACCTCCACCGGCGCGGTCGACTCCTTCCACTCCTCCTTCACCGGCCTCGGCGGCGGCATCACCATGCTCGGCATGATGCTGGGCGAGATCGCGCCCGGCGGCACCGGCTCCGGCCTCTACGGCATGCTGATCATGGCGATCATCGCGGTGTTCATCGCCGGTCTGATGGTCGGACGGACGCCCGAGTACCTCGGCAAGAAGATCGGCACCCGCGAGATCAAGCTGGCCGCCTGCTACATCCTCGTCACCCCGGCGCTGGTGCTCGTCTTCACCGCCCTCGCGATGGCGCTGCCCACCCCGGCGAACTCGATGACCAACAGCGGGGCGCACGGATTCTCCGAGATCCTCTACGCCTATACGTCCGCCTCGAACAACAACGGCTCGGCCTTCGCCGGTCTGAACGCGGACACGCAGTGGTTCAACAGCACCCTCGGCCTGTGCATGCTCTTCGGCCGGTTCCTGCCGATGGTGTTCGTGCTGGCGCTGGCCGGCTCGCTCGCCGGGCAGCGGCCGGTCCCCGTCACGGCGGGCACCCTGCGCACCGAGAAGCCGCTGTTCACCGGTCTGCTGGTGGGGGCGATCCTCATCATCACCGGGCTGACCTACTTCCCGGCCCTCGCACTGGGCCCGCTCGCCGAAGGGCTGGCGTGATGACCACCGACGTACAGAAACAGGACGCCATGTCCACTCCCACCCTGGCGCCCCACCCCGACGCGCCCACCGGGCACAAGCCCTCCGAAGGCCGTGTCGGCGGGGGCCTGTTCGACCCCGGGCAACTGGTCAGGTCGCTGCCGGACGCCTTCCGCAAGCTCGATCCGCGGGTGATGGTCAAGTCCCCGGTGATGTTCGTGGTGCTGGTGGGGTCCGTGCTGACGACCCTGTTCTCCTTCGGGGACCCGGGCGACTGGTTCGGCTGGACGATCAGCGCCTGGCTGTGGCTGACGGTGATCTTCGCCAACCTGGCCGAGGCGGTCGCCGAGGGGCGGGGCAAGGCGCAGGCGGACACCCTGCGCAAGGCCAAGACCGACACCGTGGCCCGTCGGGCGGACGGCTCCGTGGTCGCCGGCACCGAGCTGAGCATCGGCGACCTGGTCGTCTGCGAGGCCGGCGACATCGTCCCCGGCGACGGTGACGTCGTCGAGGGCGTCGCCTCCGTCGACGAGTCGGCGATCACCGGTGAGTCGGCGCCCGTCATCCGGGAGTCCGGCGGCGACCGGTCCGCGGTCACCGGCGGCACGAAGGTCCTCTCCGACCGCATCGTCATCAGGATCACGACGAAGCCGGGGGAGACCTTCATCGACCGGATGATCAACCTGGTCGAGGGCGCGGCCCGGCAGAGGACGCCGAACGAGATCGCGCTGAACATCCTCCTCGCCTCGCTGACCATCGTGTTCCTGCTGGCCGTGGCGACCCTGCCGCCGTTCGCCGAGTATGCGGGCGCCGACCTGACCATGGTCGTCCTCGTCGCCCTGCTGGTCTGCCTCATCCCGACCACCATCGGCGCCCTGCTCTCCGCCATCGGCATCGCGGGCATGGACCGGCTGGTCCAGCGCAACGTGCTCGCGATGTCCGGGCGAGCGGTCGAGGCGGCCGGTGACGTCTCCACCCTGCTGCTCGACAAGACCGGCACCATCACCCTCGGCAACCGCCAGGCCGCCGAGTTCGTCCCGGTGCGCGGGACCACGGAGGCCGAGCTGGCCGACGCGGCCCAGCTCTCCTCGCTGGCCGACGAGACCCCGGAGGGGCGTTCCGTCGTCGTGCTGGCCAAGGAGAGGTACGGTCTGCGCGAGCGGCCCCGGGGCGAACTCGCCGGCGCGACCTGGACGGCCTTCACCGCCCAGACCCGGATGTCGGGCGTGGACGTCGACGGGCGCATGATCCGCAAGGGCGCGGCCGGTTCGGTCATCGCCTGGGTCGAGGAGCGGGGCGGCCGGGTCGCGGACGACGCCGCGGCGCTCGCCGACCGGATCGCCGAGGCCGGCGGAACACCGCTGCTCGTCGCCGTCGAGGACGGAGCCGGGGCCCGGGTCCTGGGCGTCGTCCACCTCAAGGACGTCGTCAAGGACGGCATGCGGGAGCGGTTCGACGAACTGCGCCGCATGGGCATCAGGACCGTCATGATCACGGGTGACAACCCGCTGACGGCCAAGGCGATCGCCGAGGAGGCGGGCGTCGACGACTTCCTCGCGGAGGCGACTCCCGAGGACAAGATGGCGCTCATCAAGCGGGAGCAGGCCGGCGGGAAGCTGGTCGCGATGACCGGCGACGGCACCAACGACGCTCCCGCGCTCGCGCAGGCGGACGTCGGCGTGGCCATGAACACCGGTACGTCGGCCGCGAAGGAGGCCGGCAACATGGTCGACCTCGACTCCGACCCGACCAAGCTGATCGAGATCGTCGAGATCGGCAAGCAGTTGCTGATCACGCGGGGCGCGCTGACGACCTTCTCCATCGCCAACGACGTCGCGAAGTACTTCGCGATCATCCCGGCGCTGTTCGCGGCCGTCCACCCGGGCCTGGACAAGCTCAACATCATGAACCTGTCCTCGCCCGACTCCGCGATCCTGTCGGCGGTCGTCTTCAACGCGCTGATCATCGTCGCCCTGGTGCCGCTCGCCCTGAAGGGCGTCCGGTACCGCCCGACGAGCGCGGACCGGATGCTCCGCCGCAACCTCGGGATCTACGGCCTCGGCGGTCTGGTCGCGCCCTTCATCGGCATCAAGGCCATCGACATGCTTCTCTCCCTCATCCCCGGAATCGGCTGACGCGATGAACAACTCCGTATCCAACACCGCCCGGTTGCTC
Organism: Streptomyces sp. NPDC000983; assembly: GCF_040299205.1. NCBI lineage: Bacteria > Bacillati > Actinomycetota > Actinomycetes > Kitasatosporales > Streptomycetaceae > Streptomyces > Streptomyces sp. NPDC000983. The sequence continues at coordinate 19,316 of NZ_JBEPBM010000016.1, forward strand.
GGGGCGGGCCTGCGCGCCCTCCTCGTACTGACCCTGGTGACGGGCGTGCTCTACCCGCTCGTCGTCACCGGCGTCGCGCAGGCCCTCTTCAACGGCAAGGCCAACGGCTCCGAAGTCGAAGCGGACGGCAGGGTCGTCGGCTCCTCGCTGATCGGGCAGACCTACAACCTGCCGCTGAAGGAGGGCCGGGAGACCCCGGAGCCCGATCTGAAGTGGTTCCAGGGCCGGCCGCAGAACGGACTCGGCACCAACAGCGTCAACACCCAGTACGCGCTGATCCTCTCCGGCGCCACCAACCGGTCCGGGGACAACGAGGAACTGGTCCGGTGGGTGAAGGAGGCCAAGGCCGCCGTCGTCGAGGACAACTCCACCGCCGACCACCGGGTCGAGCCGTCGGACGTGCCCGCCGACGCGGTGACCTCCTCCGGCTCCGGACTGGACCCCGACATCTCCCCGGCCTACGCGGACCTCCAGGTCCACCGGGTCGCCGAGCGGAACGGACTGACGCCCGAACAGGTGCAGGCGCTCGTGGACCGGCACACCGAGGGGCGCACGCTCGGGTTCCTGGGCGAGCCCCGGGTGAACGTCCTCGAACTGAACATCGCCCTCAAGGCGCTCGTGGCGAAGAGCTGATCGCGCCGGTCGGCGCGAACGGGAGTCGGCGGGGCCGGGACGAGTACGACGTCCCGGCCCCGTCGGCGTCCCGCGTCCTGCCCCGCAAGGTTCGCCGCTGTTCGTAAGGTTCGCCAGTCAGGCCGAATGTTTCGGCACACCCTCCGAAGTCCGCTCCCAACCCGTACGCGGGGCTCTGGGGCCCCTTGAGCCCAACTCCCCAGCAGGTACGGGCGAGTCGGCTGCGGATTCCCCGTGCGCAAGGGGTTGCCACCCATCGAGCGCTGTCTCTAGGGTGCGGCAGCAGCGAAGCTTTCTGGATTTGCATCGAAACTTTCGAAATCCCTGGTGGGCGGAGCGGACGCGCCGTCCCGAGCACAAGGAGCGCATGATGGGCGACCCGGCACTCTCCCGCCGCGGCTTCCTGGCGGCCTCCGCCGCGGCCGGTCTGGGCATGACGGCACTGAGCGGCTGCGGCGGCGACTCGGACGGGGGGTCGTCCGACGGCACGACCACCATCGAGTGGTGGAACATCTCCACCACCCAGCCCACGAAGGACGTGTGGGCGGGCCTGGCGCGGAAGTTCGAGGCCCAGAACCCGAAGGTCAAGGTGAAGATCGTTCAGTTCGAGAACGACGCCTACAAGTCGAAGATGACGGCGCTGACCGCCTCCGGGGAACTCCCGGACATCTTCCACACCTGGGGCGGCGGCGTCCTGCGCCAGCAGGTCGAGGCCGGACTGGTCGAGGACCTCACGGACCGCACCGAGGCCTGGGCCGAGGGACTGCTGCCGGTCGCCAGACAGCCCTACCTCCTCGACGAGAAGCTGTACGGCATTCCCTTCGACATCGGGATGATCGGCTTCTGGTACAACAAGGCGCTCTTCGAGCAGGCCGGCATCAGCGCGCCCCCGGCCACCTGGAGCGCCTTCCTGGAGGCGGTCGAACGGCTGAAGTCCGCCGGTGTCACCCCGCTCGCCCTCGCGGGCAAGGAGAAGTGGCCCGGGATGTACTACTGGTCCTACCTGGCGATGCGCACCGCCGGAGCGGACGCCCTGCGCAAGGCCGACGAGGACAAGGACTTCACCTCTCCCGGGCTCGTCCAGGCCGGCGAGCACCTCAAGGAACTGGTCGAACTGGAGCCGTTCCAGAAGGGGTTCCTCGGCGCCTCCTACTCAGGCCCGACCGGGCAGGCGGCCACCGTCGGCAACGGCAAGGCCGCGATGGAGCTCATGGGCCAGTGGGCGCCCGTCGTCCAGGCCGACGCCGGCAAGGGCATCGGCGACGACCTCGGCTTCTTCCCCTTCCCGGCCGTGGAGGGCGGCCGGGGAGCGATCACCGAGGTGTTCGGCGGGGGCGGCGGCCACGCCCTGCGCAGCGGCGCCCCGCAGGCGGCCGTGGACTTCCTGAAGTTCTTCGCCTCGGAGGCGACCGACCGGGAGCTGGTCGAGAAGACCGGGGTGCTGCCGGTCGTCCCGGCCGCCGAGAGCGCCCTCACGGACCCCAACATCAAGGCGGTGCACAAGGAGTTGACGGCCGCCACCGGCTTCCAGCTCTACCTCGACCAGGCGTACGCGCCCGCCGTCGGCCAGGAGGTCAACGACAGCGTGGGAGCGCTGATCGCCGGGTCCAAGTCGCCCGAGCAGGTCGGCGATTCGATCACCGCCGTCGCGAAGGAAGAGCAGTAGCCGCCGATGACGTCCACCTTCCTCCCGGACCGGCGGACCGGTCCGGACCCGGACGCCCCGCTCCCGGCCCCCGACGCGGTCCGGGAGCGGGCCCGGCGGCGGGCGCTGGCCTGGCTCACCGCGGTCTCCTTCCAGGTGCCCGCGCTCGTGCTGTTCGGCGTCCTGGTGCTGCTGCCGATCCTCTTCGCCCTGTACGCCTCCTTCTTCCGGTGGGGCGGCTTCGGCATGCCCTCCGACTACATCGGCGTCGACAACTTCACCCGGCTCCTCGACGACCCGGTCTTCCTCGGCGACCTCTGGCGCTGCCTCGTCCTGATCGTGCTCTCGCTGGCCCTGCAGCTGCCGTTCGCGCTCGCCATGGCCGTCGCGCTCAACCAGCGGATGCGCGGCCGGGCGGTGTACCGGATGCTCTTCTTCGCGCCGTACGTGCTCTCCGAGGCCATCACCGGCGTGCTGTTCGCCATGATCTTCGCCCCGGGCGAGGGCCTCGCCGACCACGTCCTCGACGGGGTCGGCCTGGAAGGTCTGGGCGGTGAGTGGTTCGCCGACCCGGACATGGTGATGGCCACCCTGTTCCTCGTCATGACCTGGAAGTACTTCGGCTTCCACATGATGCTGTACCTGGCCGGACTCCAGTCCATACCGAAGGAGTTGCACGAGGCGGCGCTGATCGACGGCGCCGGTCCCTGGCAGCGGTTCCGCAGCATCACCGTGCCGCTGCTCGCGCCGACCCTGCGGATCAGCGTGTTCCTCTCCGTCATCGGGTCGATCCAGCTCTTCGACCTGGTGTGGGTGGTCACCGCGGGCGGCCCCGACCACCACTCCGAGACGATGGCCGTGACCATGTTCCAGTTCGGCTTCAAGCGCTACCAGGTCGGCTACGCCGGCGCGATCAGCGTGGTCATGTTCGGCATCAGCCTCGTCTTCGCCCTCGCCTACCAGCGGTTCGTGCTCCGCCGGGACCTGGAGGGTGCGACCACGACCATGCGGGGAGGCGGCAAGTGAGCGTCCGGCACAAGAACCGGGGGCGCGGGCTTCCGCTGCACCTCGTCCTGATCGCGGTCGGCGCGCTGATGGGCGTCCCGCTGCTCTACGCGGTGATCTCCGGCTTCAAGTCCACCGACCAGCTCTCCCGCAACCCCATCGGGCTGCCCGACCCGTGGGTGACCGGGAACTACACCGGAGTTCTCGCCTCCGGCGACTTCTGGCGGCTGGTCGGCAACAGCACCCTGATCGCGGTGGCGACCACGCTGATCGTGGTGGCGGCCTCGGCGCTCGCCGCGTTCTCCTTCGCGCGGTTCGCCTTCCGCGGCCGGGAGTTGCTGTTCACGGTCTTCACGATGGGGCTGATGTTCCCCTTCGCGGTGGCGGCGCTGCCGCTGTTCCTGCTGCTGCGCTCGATGAACCTGCTGGACAACCCGCTCGGTGTGATCCTGCCGCAGGCGGCGTTCGGACTGCCGATGACCATCATCATCCTGCGGGGCTTCTTCCGGCAGATCCCCGGCGAGCTGGAGGAGGCCGCCACGCTCGACGGCTGCGGGCCGCTGGGCTTCTTCTGGCGGGTGCTGCTGCCCATGGCGCGGCCCGCGCTGGGCACGGTGTCGGTCCTCGCCGTGGTCACCAGCTGGAACAACTTCTTCCTGCCGTTGCTGGTCTTCAACGAGCCGACGTGGTGGACGATCCCGATCGGGGTGCAGCAGTTCCAGGGGCAGTACTCGCAGGACGTGGCCCGGGTCTTCGCCTATCTCGTCCTCGCGATGGTGCCGGCCCTGGCCTTCTACTCGGTCGCCGAGCGCCAGTTGGTCGGCGGCCTGACCGCCGGCGCGACGAAGGGGTGACCCGCGAGGTGGCGGGCGGGGCCGAAACCGCAGCAGATACGGGGGACTACGTGCAGTGACCGGCGCCGGACACGCGTCGGGGCCGGTGCGCAGAACGGGTCTGCGGCCGGCCCCCTGGGTCTCCGGGCGGTCGGCGGACCGCCCGGCCGCGGTCAGGCCGCGGTCATCACCTGGCCGGCGCCCAACGGGCGGTGCGGGGCGATGATCTGCCCGTCGGGCAGGAGCTCACCGGTGTCCTCGAAGTGCAGAACGCCGTTGCACAGCAGGCTCCAGCCCTGTTCCGGGTGGTGCGCCACGAGGCGGGCGGACTCCCGGTCGGCGGAGTCTGCGGAGGGACACGGTGTCTGGTGCTGGCACATGGGTGGGATCTTTCGCTCTGTCGTGTTGTTCATGGCCGCCCCCGTTGCGACAAGTGGTTCGAACCCAGTGTTGCCCTACGGGCGTCAATCCGCAGGGATTTCGGTGCACCGCTTCTCATAGGTTGATGACGCGTCACTCGCGCGGACGGTTCAGCCCGACCGCACTGTCATTTCGGGTGGTTCAGGGGGGCCGGAAAGGGCTAGTCCACGCAGGTCAGAGGCTCTTGGGAGCGTACTCGCGCTCGTACGAGCGGACGAGCGCCGTACATGCCGCCGTACCCCGCGGCCGGCGACCGGCGGCGGGGTACGGGAGTTGCGGCGGGGGCGTCAGGCGGGGGAGCCGAGGAGCGGGGCCGGGGCCACGCGGTGGGTCAGCACCGGCAGCAGATCGGCGGCCCGGTGCGGGCGGTGGGCCGCGATGCCGGGCGGGGCGGGCGCCAGCGGCACCAGCAGGTCCATGGGCTCCGGATGGCCGGCGGCGGCGTCGGCGGCGGCGTCGCCGTGCAGCCACAGGGTCAGCATGTACAGGCTGGGCACGGAGAGCAGTCGGGGCTGGTACGCCTGTGGCATCGTCTCGGCCTGGCGCAGCGCGTGCTCGGTCGAGGTGATGTAGGGGCCTTCGAAGAAGTGCGAGAAGGCCCAGCCGTCGGGGGTCAGCCGGGTCTCCGCCGCGGCGACGGCCCGGTCGCCGCAGCGGATCAGGAACCGCCACCCGGCGAGCCGGGTGGTGACGGGCCCGCCGGTGGCGATGCCGTCCAGGACGTGCACCGGAAGGGGCAGCTCGGGGGTCGCGGGCCCCTGGGCGGCGCGCAGGGACGGCGTTCGGGCCTCGCGGACCGCGGTGGGGGAGCCGAGTGCGGTGAGGACGGAGCGAAGTGCGGGCGCGGGAGCCGGGGGGACATGCAGCGGCATGGTGGGTCGCCTCTCATTCGACAGGCACAGTGGCGCGAGGGCGTGGCGGACGGCGCTGTCAGCTCGCGGGGGTGGAGAGGGCAGGGGCCGAGGTCTGGATGCGTGGGTGTGCGCGAGACCCGCCGCAGTCCATCCCTGCGGCAGGTTCTCCGACCGGGCGCCAGCCTTCTGCCTTGTCCGCGGAGTTTATACGACAAGTGTTCAGTGAGTGTTTCATCTACACGTCTGCGGCCCACTCGGCAAGGGTGCATTCGGACGGCGTTCCGCGGGAATCATCCCGATTCCGGATGGGGTGTGAGGCGATGACCTCGGTAAATGCGCAAGGAGCGGACGGCCAATTGTCGTCGGCGTTTTTCACGAGTTCGTCAAGGCCCCGAAACCCCGCGCTGCCGCATGCCCGGTGAATGTGCCGCCGGTCATGTGCGACAGCCTAGCGGGCCGCGAGTCGGGCCGGAGACGTTATCGATCGCTCGTGCTGGGCATCATCCCACCTGACTCGGGACCACGGCGGCCGGACGCACGGCCCGCCCATGCGAGGAGGGAGAGGCTCCGATGGGGGAGAAAGTCGTGGCAGGGCGGTTCGATCTGTCCGACCGCCAGCGCTACCGCGACAAGCTCCGGGAGTGTCTGGCGGGTCTGGAGCGGTTGCTGGCGGAGAAGCGGTTCGACCGCCCGAAGAACCTCATGGGGCTCGAGATCGAATTGAATCTCGCCGGAGCCGACGGCATGCCCAGAATGTTGAATGCGCAGGTTCTCGAGCGGATCGCGAGTCGGGATTTCCAAACAGAACTCGCCATGTTCAACCTGGAAGTCAACATAGCTCCACACCGGCTGGGAGGCCGGGTATTCGACCAGCTCGACGAGGAACTCCGTACGTCGCTGGCATATGCCCATCGAAAAGCCGGGGAGCTCGATGCGGGAATCATGATGATCGGCATTCTGCCGACCCTCGACCGGGACGACCTGGTCTCCTCCAACCTTTCCGACGTCGACCGCTACACCTTGCTCAACGACCAGATCGTGGCCGCCCGCGGCGAGGACTTCCTGCTCGACATCCAGGGCGTCGAACACCTCACCTGCACCTCGAAGTCGATAGCGCCGGAAGCCGCCTGCACCTCGGTCCAACTGCACCTCCAGGTCACCCCGGCCCGCTTCGCCGCCGTGTGGAACGCGGCGCAGGCCGTGGCCGCGGCCCAGATCGCGGTCGGCGCTAACTCGCCGTTCCTGTTCGGCCGTGAGCTGTGGAGTGAGTCCCGGCCCCCGCTCTTCCAGCAGTCCACCGACACCCGGCCGCCCGAACTCCAGGCCCAGGGGGTGCGCCCGCGGACCTGGTTCGGGGAGCGCTGGATCTCCTCCGCCTACGACCTGTTCGAGGAGAACCTGCGCTACTACCCGGCCCTGCTGCCGATCTGCGACGACGAGGACCCGCTGAAGGTGCTCGACGAGGGCGGCATCCCCTCCCTCGCCGAACTCGTCCTGCACAACGGCACGGTGTACCGCTGGAACCGCCCGGTCTACGGCATCGCCGACGGCGTCCCGCACCTTCGGGTCGAGAACCGCGTCCTGCCGGCCGGCCCCACCGTCACCGACGTGATCGCCAACGCCGCCTTCTACTACGGCGTCGTCCGCGCCCTCGCCGAGGAGTCCCGCCCGGTGTGGACCCGGCTGCCGTTCGAGGCTGCCGCGGCCAACTTCGACGCCGCCTGCCGGCACGGCATCGACGCCCGTCTGCAGTGGCCCCGGCGCGGCCGCCACGGCGGCACCACGGAACTGGACGCCACCACCCTCGTACGCGAGGAACTGCTGCCGCTCGCGGCGGCCGGTCTCGACGCCTGGGGTGTCGAACCCGTCGACCGGGACCGGTACCTGGGGGTCATCGAGGAGCGCTGCCGACGGCGGACCAACGGAGCCGCCTGGCAGTCCGCCACCTTCCACCGGGCCCTGGAACGCGGGCTGTCCCGGGACGCCGCGCTGGCCGCCACCACCCGCCGCTACTGCGAGCTGATGCACGCGGGCGAGCCGGTGCACACCTGGCCGGTGGGGCTGCCGGAGGCGGTTGCGCTGGGCTGAGGGGCGCCGGACCGGGGGTCGCCGCCGTCCGCTCCATACTGATCGGGCAAGCTGTGACGTCCGATGACGGTGGTGCCCCTGGGAGGCAGTGTGCAGGCGGAGGCGGGACCTGTGTCCGGGTCGTTCCCGCAGGAGGGGCCCTCGCGCCGGATCCTGCGCGACGAGACCCTCTTGGTGCTGGCGCTGTCGCTCGGTGCGAGCGGGGTTTCCGCGCTGATCAGCTTCGTCGGCTCGGTCACCCGGCCCGGCGGCCTGAAGGACCAGGCCGCCACCCTGAACGCCTCCGCCGCGCCCGGCCGGCCCTGGCTGGACCTCGCCTGGCAGCTCTTCGGCATCACCACCTCGCTGGTCCCCGTGCTCCTTGTCGCGCACTTCCTGATGCGCGAGGGCAGCGGACTGCGGGCCCTCGGGTTCGACCGCACCCGCCCCTGGCCCGACCTGGGCCGCGGCGCGGCCGTCGCCGCGGTGATCGGCAGCACCGGCATCGCCTTCTACCTCGCCGCCCGGGGCCTGGGGTTCAACCTCACCGTGGTCCCCGAGGCGCTGCCCGAGGTGTGGTGGAAGTACCCGGTGCTGATCCTGTCGGCGTTGCAGAACTCGATCCTCGAAGAGGTCATCGTGGTCGGCTACCTGCTGCGCAGGCTCCAGCAGCTGGGCTGGTCGCCGGGGGCCTCGATGGCGGCCAGTTCCGTGCTGCGCGGCTCCTACCACCTCTACCAGGGCATCGGCGGGTTCATCGGGAACATGGTGATGGGCGTCGTCTTCGTGTACCTCTACCGCCGGTGGGGCCGGGTCGGACCGCTGGTCGTGGCGCACTCGCTGCTCGACATCGGTGCGTTCGTCGGGTACGCGCTGCTCGCGGGCAAGGTGGACTGGCTGCCCACCGCCTGACCGGGCGGGGCGGCAGCCGGGAAACCTGGAAGCCGTGTGCCGGGGCAGCGGCGGGAGGCGCCCGCCGCCCCACCCTCACCCGGCCAGCAGCTCCCCGTCGATCACCGTGACCGCGCGGCCGCCGAGCAGGGTGCGGTCGCCGCGTACCTCCGTGCGGACCAGGCCGGAGCGCCGGGACGCCTGGAGCCCGGTGAGTGCGGCGCGGCCGAGGCGCTCGGACCAGAAGGGGGCCAGCGCGGTGTGCGCGCTGCCGGTGACCGGGTCCTCGTCGATGCCGATGTTCGGGAAGAAGCAGCGCGAGACGTAGTCGTGGCCCTGCGAAGGGTCCTCGGCGCGGGCGGTGGCGATCACACCGCGCTCGGAGTAGGCGCCCAGGGACTTGAGGTCGGGGGCCAGGGAGCGGACGGTCTTCTCGTCGGCCAGTTCCACCAGCAGGTCGCCCACGTTCGGGCCGGTGTCGTAGGCGCTCAGCGGCTGGGCGCCGAGTGCCTCGGCGACCCCGTCCGGGATCGCGGACGCGGTGAGCGGTGCCGTCGGGAAGTCCAGGACGAACGAGCCGTCCTCCTGGGGCGTGGCGACCAGGACCCCGCTGCGGGTGGCGAACCGCACCGGGCCCTCGTGCGCCCCGGTGGTGCGCAGGACGTGTGCCGTGGCGAGGGTGGCGTGACCGCACATCGCGACCTCGGCGGCCGGCGTGAACCAGCGCAGCGCCCAGTCGGCGTGCGCGTCGTCGGTGAGGCGGTGGGCGAACGCGGTCTCGGCGTGGTTGACCTCCATGGCGACGTTCTGGAGCCAGTCGTCGGCCGGAAAGGCGTCCAGGAGCAGGACCCCGGCTGGGTTCCCGCGGAACGGGCGGTCGGTGAAGGCGTCGACGATTCGGATGCGCATGCCTCGACGGTAGAGGGGTGCCGAAGGCGCGGGCCAAGGCCAATTCCGGGGCGCTGGACCGATTTGGGCGTCGGCCCGCCCGAACCGGGGGCTTGTCGTAAGAACAGTTCCGATATATCGTTGACGCATCGCGACAGATCAACGATGGAATGGAGTGATTGCGATGCGTTCCCATGGATTCGAACGTGGACACAGTGGAGCCGGTCGTCAGGGCCGGGGCGGTTTCGACGGACGGCGCGGTGCCTTCGGGCCCTTCGGGCCGGGCGGTCCCGGCTTCGGCGGCGGACCCGGCCCCTGGGGGCCCAGGGGCCGGGGTGGCGGACCTCGGGGGAGGGCGCGGCGCGGCGATGTACGCGCCTCGATCCTGGCCCTGCTCAAGGAACGGCCGATGCACGGCTACGAGATGATCCGCGAGATCACCGAGCGCAGCGGCGGGGCGTGGAAGCCCAGCCCGGGCTCGGTGTACCCCACCCTTCAACTGCTGGAGGACGAGGGGCTGATCTCCAGTGCGAGCGAGGGCGGCAAGAAGCTGTTCTCCCTCACCGAGGCCGGCCGTACCGCGGCCGACGAAGGCCCCGAGGCGCCCTGGGAAGAGGCCGCGCGCGGGGTCGACTGGGAGGCCGTGAACGACATCCGGCAGGCCGGCTTCGGTCTGATGGAGGCGTTCGGGCAGGTCTGGAAGACCGGCAGCAAGGAGCAGCGCGAGAAGGCGATCTCCGTGATCAACGAAGCGCGCAAGAAGCTGTACCTGATCCTCGCCGACGAGGACTGACGGCAGCCTCCCCGCCGTGAGTCAGGGGCGCCCCTCGGGGCGCCCCTTCGTCGTGCGGGCTCAGGTCACCAGTCCGGCCAGCTTGCGCAGCGACTCGTTCAGCGCCGCCGTCCCCGAGTCCTTCAGCCGGCCCGCCATCAGCGACACGGCGGCGCCGGTGAACTCCCCGTCGATGCGCACGGTGGTGGCGTCCCCGTCCGGCGTCAGCGTGTAGCGGGTGCAGACGCTCACCGCCATCGGACCCTTGCCGCGCAGGGCCAGCACCCGGGCCGGCTCCAGCTCCTCGATGGTCCACTCGACCTCGGCCGGGAAGCCCATCAGCTTCATGTTCTCCTGGAAGGTCCCGCCCACTTCCAGGACGGCCGGGCCGCCCCGGGGGAAGCTGGTGTGGGTCGCGTTCCACTCGCCGTACGCGGGCCAGTCGGTGAGCCGGTCCCACACCTTGTCGGCCGGTGCCCCGATCCGCGCCTCCGCGTTGACTTCGGCCATGCCGCCACCCCTTCGTCGCACGCTACGGTGTCGCGGAACGTAGTCGCGGGGCCCGGAACATTCAATACTGATGAACCGTCAGAATGTGTGGAGACCGGGCCCGTCCGGGACTCAGCCCATGAGCCGTATGACCGCCGCGTCGAACAGGTCCCACGCGCGCGGCAGGGCGCTCTCGTCGTGACAGTGCCAGGCGTCCCAGAACAGGTCACCGCGCAGCGCGTCCTCCGGGGCGTACACCCGGTAGACGTACTGTCTGCCGTCCACGGCCGGCAGCGCCACCAGCCAGCACCTGCTCTCCATCCACCTCTGGGACGTACTCGGACCCGGCGCGGTTGCGCGCGGGGCGCGGGGCAAGGCGGCGCGCGCCGTCGGTCCGGAAACGGCCTGATCTCATCCCCAGGGAGGAGATTTCGGCCCACCGGGTCCACTCTCCGTGGGACGCGAAGATGCATCCCGCCGGGGATGACCGCGACCCCGGCGACTGATGGGGTAGGGGATGTGCCATCCCGTATTCCCCGCCAGCCGGAACCCGAACAGGCCGGAAGGCGCACGGACAACGATGCCAGGCTCGGTGCGGAGCTGGCAGCGGTGATCTCCGGCGCCCGCCGCCGTGCGGTGCGGGACGCGGACCGCCAGGTCGACAGCGCCCATCTGCTGCACTCCCTCCTGGAGTACGACGCCGAGGTGCGGGACGTCTTCGGCGACGCGCCCCGGGTCGCCCGGCTGCTCGGCTATCTCGTCCAGCGCAGCATCGGCTACGGCCTGCGCTGGCAGGGCAGCGTCGAGGACTCCGCCGCCCTGCCCGTGGTGACCGACACCGACGGCCTCTCCCCGCTCGCCGCGGGCGCGCTGGAGCACGCCTGCGCCCGCGCCGCCCGCCGCGGCGAACCCGCGGCCGGTGTCGACCTGCTCGCCGCGCTCGTCGTCGACGCGCGGGCCCGCGCCGTGGAGGTGCTGGCCCGGGCCGGGATCGACGCGGGAGAGGTGTACTCCCGGATCGACAGCCGGCCCGGGAGTTTCGCGGGCGACTCCGGCTGCTGACCGGGCGACTCCGGCTGCTGAGCGGAGTCCATGCGCTGAGACAGGTGTCATCGGGGGTGACGCTCATGTCGTCGCCTGTCATCATGTGCCGGTGCGTACGTCAGAGAGCAGTCAGGGCAGCGGCAGGGGCATGGGGCTGGGCCTCGCACTCGTCTCCGCGCTCGCCTTCGGGGGATCCGGTGTCGCGGCCAAGCCGCTGATCGAGGCGGGCCTGGACCCGCTGCACGTGGTGTGGCTGAGAGTGGCCGGCGCCGCCCTGGTGATGCTGCCGCTCGCCGTGCGCCATCGCGCGCTCGTGCGGCAACGGCCCGCGCTGCTCGCCGGGTTCGGACTGCTCGGCGTGGCCGGCGTGCAGGCCTTCTACTTCGCCTCCATCTCCCGCATCCCGGTCGGGGTCGCGCTGCTCGTGGAGTACCTCGCGCCGGCGCTGGTGCTGGGCTGGGTGCGGTTCGTGCAGCGGCGGCCAGTGACCCGGGCCGCCGCGCTCGGGGTGGTCCTCGCGGTCGGCGGACTCGCCTGTGTCGTCGAGGTGTGGGCCGGGCTCGGCTTCGACGCGCTCGGCCTGCTGCTCGCGCTCGGCGCGGCCTGCTGCCAGGTCGGCTACTTCGTCCTGTCCGACCAGGGCAGCGACTCGGCGGACGAGGCGCCGGACCCGCTCGGCGTCATCGCCTACGGTCTGCTCGTCGGCGCCGCCGTGCTGACCGTGGTGGCCCGGCCCTGGTCCATGGACTGGGGCGTCCTCACCCGCAGCGCGGACATGAACGGCACCCCGGTCGCGGCCGCGCTGCTGCTGTCCTGGATCGTCCTCGTCGCCACCGTCGTCGCCTACGTCACCGGCGTGGTCTCGGTGCGCCGGCTCTCCCCGCAGGTCGCGGGCGTGGTCGCGTGTCTTGAGGCGGTCATCGCGACCGTCCTGGCCTGGGTCCTGCTCGGCGAGCACCTCTCCGCCCCGCAGATCATCGGCGGCGCGGTGGTCCTCCTCGGCGCCTTCATCGCCCAGTCCTCGGCGCCGGGCAAGGGGTCCGGCGAACCGGTGGCCGCGGGCGGCGGCGCCGAGCGGGAACTGTCGGCCAGGGGGACGGCCACGTAGGGCCTGACGTCCCGGGCCCCGCGGTCACGTGAGGTACGCGGGCACCTTCGTGTCGGGTGCCAGGTCCGGGTCGTCGACCGGGGCCTCGTAGCCCTTGCGCAGGGGGACCACGCCGGCCCAGTGCGGGAGGGCGAGGTCCTCGGGTTCGTCGTTCACACCGCCGGTGCGCAGCTTCGCCGAGACCTCGTTCAGGTCCAGCCGGATGACGGCGGTGGCGGCCAGTTCCTTCCCGTTGGCGGGGCGGGAGTCCGCCGAGCGGCCCGGTACGACATGGTCGACCAGGGCGTCCAGGGCCATCCGCTTCTCCTCCGGGTCCGTCACCTGGTGCGCGACACCGTGCACCACCACCGAGCGGTAGTTGATCGAGTGGTGGAAGGCCGACCGGGCCAGGATCAGCGCGTCCACATGCGTGACGGTCAGGCACACGGGCAGCCCCGGGTCCGCCTGGCCCGTCATCCGCAGCGGGCGCGAGCCGGTCGAGCCGTGCACGTAGAGCGTGTCGCCGACGCGGCCGAAGAGGGTCGGCAGCACCACCGGCGCGCCGTCCCGGACGAAGCCCAGATGGCAGACGTACGCCTCGTCGAGTATCGAGTGCACCAGTTCCCTGTCGTACGACGCCCGCTTGGCGGAGCGGGTGGGGACGGTGCGGTCCGTCGGCGTGTAGGCGGCGGGCTGGTGTTCCTGCGGAGGCGTCCCCTGCATTGCGGTCTCCATTGCACTAGTGCATAATCTGGTTTGTGCTAGGAGAATATCGGATCACGGGTCGGCGCGCATCGGAAATCGCGGCCGGTATCGAGGCGGCGGTCGGCGCGGGGCGGCTGGCACCGGGGCAGACGCTGCCGCCGATGCGGGAGTTGGCCGCCGAGCTGGGGGTCAACCCCAACACCGTCGCCGCCGCCTACCGCACCCTGCGCGAGCGCGGGGTCATCGAGACCGCGGGGCGCCGGGGCAGCCGGGTGCGGCCGAAACCGGCCACCACGGCCCGCGACTACATCCGTGACGACGTCCCCGCGGGCGTGCGCGGCCTCGCCGACGGCAACCCGGACACGGCCCTGCTGCCGCCGCTCGCCCCGGCGTTCACCGCCGCCGCGCTTCGGGCGGACCGGGCGCCGGTGCTCTACGGGGACGAGCCCGTCGACCCCGAGCTGGTGCGGATCGCCCGCGCCGAACTGGACGCCGACGGTGTGCCGGACGGGCCGCTGGCGGTGACCTCCGGCTCCCTCGACGCCATCGAGCGGGTGCTGGCAGCGCATCTGAAACCGGGCGACACCGTGGCCGTCGAGGACCCGGGCTGGGGCAGCGTCCTGGACCTGGTCCCCGCGCTGGGGCTGCGCCTCGCGCCGGTCGGCGTGGACGACGAGGGGCCGGTGCCCGAGGACGTCCGCGGGGCGCTGGCGGCCGGGGCCCGCGCCCTGATCGTCACCGACCGGGCGCAGAACCCGACCGGCGCCGCGGTCGGCGCCGCACGCGCGCGTGCGCTGCGGTCCGTGCTCCGGGAGTACCCGGACACCCTCCTCGTCGAGGACGACCACGGGTACGCCATCGTCGACGTCCCGCTGCACCCCCTGGCCGGCGTCACCCGGCACTGGGCCCTGGTCCGCTCGGCGGCCAAGGCGTACGGCCCCGACCTGCGGCTCGCGGTGCTGACCGGGGACGAGGTCACCCTCGACCGGGTCCGGGGACGGCAGCGCCTGGGGCCCGGCTGGGTGAGCCTGGTCGTCCAGCGTGCCGTCGTCCGGCTGTGGGCGGACGGTTCGGTCGATCCGAAGGCGGTGGCGGCGGCGTACGGCGGGCGCCGGGATCTGCTCATCGGGGCGCTCGCCGAGCGGGGGGTCGTGGCGCGGGGCCGCACCGGCATGAACGTGTGGGTGCCCGTCCCGGACGAGACCGGCGCCGTCTCCCGCCTGCTGCACGCCGGCTGGGCCGTCGCCCCCGGCGCCCGCTTCCGCCTGAACTCCGGCCCGGGACTGCGCATCACGGTCTCGACCCTCACCGACGCCGAGACCCTCACCCTGGCCGACGCCGTCGCCTCGGCCGTACGCCCGGCGCCCGGCAGGGGCGGCGTCTAGAAGTGGCCGGTCCGCCGAGGGCGCTCAGCGGGTCGCCGCGCCCGGTACGGCCGCCGCCCGCTCGGGCGTTTCGGCGATGTTCGCCCGGGGCGGCTCGTGGCGTCGGGGGCGGAGCTGGGTCAGGGCCGCCCCCGCCAGCACGATCACGGCGCCGACCGGGGTCGACCAGCTCAGCGGCTCGCCGAGCACCAGGACGCCCGCCGCCGTCGCGATGACCGGGATGAAGTACGTGACCATCTGGGCCGTGGTCGGACCGACCTCGGCCACCAGCCCGTACTGCAGCAGCACCGCGAAACCGGTGCCGAGGGCGCCGAGGGCCACCACCGCCAGCAGCGGGACCAGCGGGAGTTCGGCCGGGATCGACGTGAACAGCGGAGTGATGACGGCGAGTTGAGCCGTCGCGAGCAGCAACTGGGCGCCGGTCAGGGAGAGGTGCGAGGAGGGCGAGCCGGCCAGGGTGCGGCGGATGTGGATCCAGCCGACCGGGTAGCAGAGCGAGGCCAGCAGGGCCATCCCGGTGCCCCGGGCGTCCATGCCGCTGAAGCCCTGCCAGGCGCCCAGCACCGTCAGCACCCCGAGGAAGCCCAGACCGAGACCGGCGACGCGCACCCGGGTCGGCCGGTCCTCGGAGAGCGCGACCATGGACAGCGCCATGCCCCACAGCGGTGAGGTCGCGTTGCAGATGCCCGCGAGCGTCGAGGGGATGGTCAGCTCCGCGTACGCGAACAGCGAGAAGGGCAGCGCGTTCAGCAGGAACGCGGCGACCGTCAGATGCCCCCAGGTTCGGGCCCCGCGCGGCAGTCGCTCCCGGCGCACCGCCATCGCCACCGCCAGCACGGCCGTGCCGAACACCAGCCGGCCGAGCGTGACCTGGAAGGGCGCGTAGCCCTCGGTGCCCACCTTGATGAGCAGAAAGCTGAAACCCCAGATCAGGGAGAGCGCGGCGAAGCGCAGGCGCCAGTCGAGCCGTGAGCGTGAGCGGGTCATGGGACCAGGGTGCGGCCGAAGGATCTCGTAGCACAAGCGAGAATTCGCGAGCTTTATCTCGTAGCATTGCTTACATGTTGAACCTGGAGCGCCTGCGTACCCTCGACGCCCTCTCCCGGCACGGCTCGGTCAGCGGCGCCGCCGAGGGGCTGCACATCACCACGTCCGCCGTCTCCCAGCAGATGTCCAAGCTGGAGCGGGAGGTCGGACAGCAACTGCTGGCCAAGAACGGCCGCGGTGTCCGCCTCACCGACGCCGGACGGCTGCTCGCCGAGCACGCGGCCCGCATCCTCTCGCAGGTCGAACTGGCCCAGGCCGATCTGGAGGCGCAGCGCGGCCAGGTCGCGGGCGAGCTGCGGATCTCGGCGTTCCCGACCGCGGCGCGCGGGCTGTTCCCCGTCGCCCTCGCCGCGCTGCGCGCCGGACACCCGGCGCTGCGGCTGCGCTCCTGCGAGCTGGAACCGGAGGCGGGCGTCGCCGGGGTGGTCCGCGGCGACCTCGACCTCGCCGTCGTCCTCGACTGGTACAACAAGCCGATGCCGCTGCCGGACGGCCTGGTGAAGGCCCCGATCCTGGACGACCCCGCCGACGTGGCGATGCCGGCCGGCCACCGCTTCGCCGGCCGGGACGAGGTGGACCTCGCCGACTTCGCCGAGGACGAGTGGATCACCTGGGGCCAGGGCGAGTTCTGTCACGAGTGGCTGATGTTCACCCTGCGCTCCAAGGGCATCGAGCCGATCGTCGGCCACCGTGCCGCGGAGACCCACACCCAGCTCGGCCTGGTCGCAGCGGGACTCGGGGTGTGCATCGTGCCCGTGCTGGGCCGCGACCCGATGCCCGCGGGAGTGGTCGCCGTACCGCTGCGCCAGCGGGTGCGGCGCCATGTGTACGTCGTCTGGCGGGCGGACGCCGACCGCCGGCCGTCGATCCGGGCGGCGGTGCAGGCGCTGCGCGCGGCGGGGGAGAGGATCGGCGGATAGGGCCCCTCGGCGCTCCTCCGCGTCACCCCGCGCTCCTTTACGCCTGGCACCCGGTGCCGGGCTCAGGCCCCCGCCAGCTTCCTGAAGTCCCAGGACACCGTCTTCTCCGGGGTCAGCCGCACCCACGCGTGGCGGCCGTCGTGCGGCATCTCCTCCAGGTTGAAGTTCTTGCGCGCGAACAGCGTCTCCGGCACGTCGAGTTCGGCGCGCAGCTCCCCGGTGCGCGGGATCTCGCCCACGAACTCCACCGTCCCGGACAGCTCCACGCCCCGCAGCTCGTCGTACTCCTCGCCCGTGTCGATCACGATCGCGACCCGCTGGTCGCGCCGCAGCTGGGCCCAACGCCTGCTGCGCACCACCGAGTACAGCCACAGCGAGGTGCCGTCCCACGCGAACCAGAGCGTGCTGACGTGCGGCGCCCCGTCGGCGGACACCGTGGCGACCCGGCAGGTGCGCTGGGTGGCCAGGAACTCGTCCAGTTCACCCGGAGTCATCATGATCTTCCGACCCCGGCGCTGAGCGACGGTCATAGGTCCCTCCCCCTCTTTCTCCCACGTCGTGTCAGAGGAGATCCTCTGACATCACGTCAGAAAAGGATGAGTCGTCTTCCCTCCGCGCGCAATGGTGGCTACCGTCGCCCGCCCAGGCCCGTCGGCGAGAAGGGGACCATCGTGCCGTCCTCCGACCAGCTCAGCGAACTCCTCGACCCCGTCGCCACCGTGCTGCTCACGGTCGAGTGCCAACAGGGGGTCGTGGGGCCGGACAGCGCCCTGCCCGAACTCGCCGAGGCGGCCCGCTCCTCCGGCGCCCTCGCCAACGTCGCCCGGCTGGTGGCCGCCGCCCGCGCCGGCGGGGTCCAGGTGATTCACGCGCTCGCCGAGCGCCGCCCCGACGGCCGCGGCGCCAACCGCAACGCGCGCCTGTTCCGCGCCGCCGAACGGCTCCCCGTCCAGCAGCTCGCCGGCTCCGCCGCGGTCCGGGTCGCCGACCCGATCGAGGTCCGCGAGGAGGACATCGTCGTACGGCGGCTGCACGGCCTGTCGCCGATCCAGGGCACCGACGTCGACGCTCTGCTGCGCAATCTGGGGTGCCGCACGCTGGTGGTGGCCGGGGTCTCGGCCAACGTGGCGATCCCCAACGCCGTGTTCGACGCGGTGAACCGCGGTTACACGGCCGTCGTGCCCACCGACGCGATAGCCGGGGTGCCCTGCGCGTACACCCCCGCGATGGTCCGGCACACCCTCGCGCTCGTCGCCACCCTCACCACCACCGAACAGGCGGTGGCCGCGTTCCGCCGCGACCGCCGGCTCAGGCCAGTGTGATCTCGTCGCCGTCCACCGTGACCTCCTTGGCGGGCAGCGGCTGCGTCGCCGGACCCTTCTGCACGCTGCCGTCCTCGATGGAGAACCTGCTGTTGTGGCACGGGCAGGTGATGGCGCCGTCGGAGACGCCCGTCACCGGGCAGCCCTGGTGGGTGCACTCGAAGGAGAACGCCTTGAAGGTGCCCGCGGTCGGCTGGGTCAGGACCACCTTGTGCTCGGGGACGATCCGGCCGCCGCCCTCCGGCACGTCCGCGGTCCGAGCGATGACCGTCCCGCCGGACCCGGAGGTCGCGGGCGGGTCGTCGTCCTCCGAGCCGCAGGCGTTCAGCGCGAAGGAGATCCCCACCGCGCCCACGGCCGCCACGACGGTCCGGCGGCTCGGTGCGTCGGCGGGGTGGAGCGGTTCGCTCGTCATGCGGGTCATCCCTTCCACGGAGGTACGCCTTGCGCCCTCTGGTACGGGCGGCGCGCGTGTGCCGTTCAGGGCGCAAGTAACCTGGGGCGATGCTCAGGGAAGTCATCGCGACCCGCTTCGTCGCACCGCTGCGTGAGGGCGGCTCGCTGCCGGGGCTCGTCGAGGCCGACGACGCGCGCCCGTACGTCATGAAGTTCCGCGGCGCGGGACAGGGCCGCAAGACCCTGGTCGCCGAGGTGGTGTGCGGCGAACTCGCCCGTCGGCTCGGGTTCCGGATGCCCCGTCTGGTCACCGTGGAGCTCGACCCGGTGCTGGGTCTGGGGGAGCCCGAGCAGCAGGTGCAGGAACTGCTCAGGGGCAGCGGCGGCACCAACCTGGGCATGGACTTCCTGTCCGGCGCGCTCGGCTTCGACCCGCTTGCCTTCCCGGTCGGCCCCGAGGAGGCCGGCCGGATCGTCTGGTTCGACGCGCTGGTCAACAACGTCGACCGCTCCTGGCGCAACCCCAACCTGCTGATGCTCCACGGCGAGCTGTGGCTCATCGACCACGGCGCCACCCTGATCTGGCACCACAACTGGCCCGGCGCCGACACCTCCGCGGTCCGCCCCTACGATGCCGGCGACCACGCGCTCGCGCCCTTCGCCCCCGATGTGGCCTCGGCCGCCGCCGAGTTGGCCCCCCGGATCACCGGGGAACTGCTCGCCGAGGTCACCGCCGAGATCCCGGACGCCTGGCTGGCCGACGAACCCGGTTTCGATACCCCGAACGACCTCAGACGGGCCTACGCGCGCCCCCTGCTGGCCCGGGCCGCCGTCATCCACGAACGCATCGAGGGGCTCCAGTGAGCGACGACCGGCACTTCATCAAGGGCGGACCGACCGGCCGCGAGGTCTACGAGTACGCCGTCCTGCGCGTCGTGCCCCGTATCGAGCGCGGTGAGTGCATCAACGCCGGGGTGCTCGTCTACTGCCGCGCCAGGGGTTACGTCGGCGCGCGCACCCACCTCGACGAGGCCAGGCTGCTGGCCCTGGACCCACGGGCGGACGTGGCCGGCGTACGGGCCGCGCTCGGCGCCGTGGAACGCGTCTGCTCCGGCGGCGACGCGGCCGGCCAGGCCGCGCCCGACGACGCGGGCCGCCGGTTCCGCTGGCTGATCGCCCCCCGCTCCACGATCGTCCAGCCCGGTCCCGTCCACACCGGCCTGACCACCGACCCGGAGGCCGAACCGGAACGCCTGCTGGACCTGCTCGTGCGGTGATTCAGGAGCGGCGGCGCCGCCTGATGACGTAGCCGGCCGCCACCGCGCCGCCAGCAACCAGGGCCGCCCCGGCGGCGGCCTCCCAGCCCCCGAGCGCGGAACCCGCGGAACCGCCCAGACCGCCCCGGACACCGAGGGTCGGGGTGAGCGTGGCAGGCGTGGTCGTGGCGGGGCTCAGGGTGGCGGGGGCCGTGGTCACCGGAACGGTGGTCACCGGAATGCTGGTCACCGGGACCGGGGTCACCGGACTCACGGTCGCGGGAGTCCGGGGCGGCGGGGTGACGGTCGCGGGAGGCGTCGCGGGCGGGATCAGGGTCGCGCCGGGTCCCCGCCGGGGCAGGACCTCGCAGGCGATGCCGTCGTCCTGCCCCTGGTCCTCGTCGAGCCGGTTCGGATCGGCGGGGTTGCGGTCGTACTCGGCCTGCGCGTCCTCCTGGTAGGTGAAGTTCCCGCAGTCCAGGTCCTGCGCGTGTGCGATGCCGGCCAGCGGCATGATCGCGGCTATCGCGATCAGCGTGCCTGCGGCCCCGGTGCGACGGCGCATGGCGCGCCTCCTCTCCGGCCCGTACGGGCTCTCGGCCGACGCTAGGGGCCGCCCGCGGCGGTGACCCGTCCAGCGGGGCCGATCGGGTGTCGTGGGCGGGCGCGGCGCGGGAGGATGGCGGACGGTCACCGCTCGGGGCCAGGTAATGGATCACACGTGACGGTGTGCCGTTGACACCGGGTGCCAGGGCTTCTAGCGTCACGTCTGCTGAAGGTACTAAGCGGTCGCTCACCGATGGGCGGGCCGCTGAGCCGCACCCCAAGGGCGAGGAGAAGCAGCCATGTCCACCACTGACCAGCGGGTCGCCGTAGTCACCGGCGCAGCGCGCGGGATCGGCGCCGCCACCGCCGTACGCCTGGCCGCCGAGGGCCGCGCGGTCGCCGTCGTCGACCTCGACGAGGCCGCCTGCAAGGACACCGTGGAGAAGATCACCGCGGCCGGCGGCAAGGCCCTCGCGGTCGGCTGCGACGTCTCCGACGAGGCCCAGGTCGAGACGGCCGTCGCCCGCATCGCCGAGGAGCTCGGCGCGCCGACCATCCTCGTCAACAACGCGGGTGTGCTCCGGGACAACCTGCTGTTCAAGATGAGCGTCTCCGACTGGGACACCGTCATGAACGTCCACCTGCGCGGGGCCTTCCTGATGGCGAAGGCGTGCCAGAAGTACATGGTGGAGGCCAAGTTCGGCCGGATCGTGAACCTCTCCTCGTCCTCCGCGCTCGGCAACCGGGGCCAGGTCAACTACTCCGCGGCCAAGGCCGGCATGCAGGGCTTCACCAAGACCCTCGCCATCGAGCTCGGCAAGTTCGGCGTCACCGCCAACGCCGTCGCCCCCGGCTTCATCGCCACCGACATGACGGCCGCCACCGCCGCGCGCGTAGGCATGGGCTTCGACGACTTCAAGGCCGCCGCCGCCACCCAGATCCCGGTCCAGCGCGTCGGCGAGGCGGACGACATCGCCAACGCCATCGCCTTCTTCACCGGCGAGGCCGCCGGCTTCGTCTCCGGCCAGGTGCTGTACGTGGCCGGCGGACCGCTCGACTAGAGGATCGGACACATGACTTCAGCAGCACTCTCCGGCAAGGTCGCCCTGGTCACGGGCGGCAGCCGCGGCATCGGCTACGGCGTTGCCGAGGCGCTCGTCGCGCGCGGCGACCGGGTCGCCATCACGGGCCGCAACGAGGACTCCCTCAAGGAGGCCGTCGAGCGGCTCGGCTCCGACCGCGCGATCCACATCGCCGGCAAGGCGCACGACGAGGCCCACCAGGCCGTCGCCGTCGAGCGCACCATGGAGGCCTTCGGCCGCGTGGACTTCCTGGTCAACAACGCCGGCACCAACCCGGTGTTCGGGCCCATCGCGGACCTGGACCTGGGGGTGGCCCGCAAGGTGTTCGAGACCAACGTGATCTCGGCACTGGGCTTCGCGCAGAAGACCTGGCACGCCTGGCAGAAGGACAACGGCGGCGCGATCGTCAACATCGCCTCCGTGGCGGGCATCGCGCCCTCGCCCTTCATCGCCGCCTACGGCGTCAGCAAGGCCGCGCTGATCAACCTGACCCAGCAGCTGGCGCACGAGTTCGCGCCCAAGGTGCGGGTCAACGCCATCGCCCCGGCCGTGGTGAAGACCAAGTTCGCCCAGGCGCTCTACGAGGGCCGGGAAGCGGAGGCGGCCGCCTCCTACCCGCTGGCCCGCCTCGGCGTGCCCTCCGACATCGGGGGCGCCGCCGCGTTCCTCACCTCCGAGCAGTCGGACTGGGTGACCGGTCAGACCCTCGTCGTCGACGGAGGCATCTTCCTCAACGCCGGCGTCGGCTGACGGCCGCGACGGGCCCGTGTCTCCGCTCCTTCCGCGGAGGCGCGGGCCCTTTTCCGTACCGATCTCTGTACAGAGCTGAGCGAAACGTCCAAAACTCATAAGTTCACAGGACGTTGACAACGTAGTCAAAGGTTTATCGATCAAGATGCCTTGTGACAAGCCGGTTCAAGTGGTGATGCTCTGCGGTATGGTCTGCCGACCCTTGGTATGGCAGATCGAGGAGCGTGCGCGTGTTCAACCGGAACCGATGCCTGCGGCAGGTGGCGGCCATCGCGTCCATATCGTCCCTGATGACCGGATGCGGAGTTCTCTCGTCTGATTCTTCCGAGGACGAGGGGCCGATCGTCGTCGGGACCACCAGTGCGCCCAGCACGCTGGATCCCGCCGCCTCCTGGGACAGTTCCTGGGAACTGTTCCGCAACATCTACCAGACGTTGCTGAGCTACCCGGCCGGCGCCACGGTGCCCGAGCCCGACGCGGCCGAGAGCTGCGCGTTCACCGACACCTCGAACACGGCGTACCGCTGCGAACTGCGCGAGGGCCTGGAGTTCTCCAACGGCGGCGCGCTGGACGCGCAGGCCGTCAAGTACTCCATCGACCGCATCCGGGACATCAACGTCAACGGCGGTCCCGCCGGTCTGCTGGGCAGCCTCGAACGGGTCCAGGCGCTGGGCGACCGCGAGGTCGTCTTCCACCTCAACAAGCCGGACGCCACCTTCCCGTTCGTGCTGGCCACGCCCGCCATGTCGATCGTCGACCCGGAGAGCTACCCCGCGGACAAGCTCCGCGAGGGAGACGGGATCGTCGGCTCCGGGCCCTACACGCTGAAGTCGTACGAGGACGGCACGAAGGCCGAACTCGCCCGCAACGACAGCTACGACGGGTACGCGGAGCGCAAGAACGGCGCCGTGACCATCCGCTACTTCCAGGACTCCGGCGAGATGGTCGACGCCCTGCGCAAGCACGAACTGGACGTCGCCTTCCGCGGTATCGCCGCCGACGACATCCTCGACCTCCAGACGCACGAGGCGCAGAAGGAGTTCCAGGTCGTCGAGAGCGTCAGCACCCAGATCAGCTACCTGGTCTTCAACCCCAAGGACCCGTGGGCCGCGAAGCCCTCCGTCCGCAAGGCCGTCGCCCAGGTCCTGGACCGGCCCGCCATCGCGCACAAGGTCTACAAGGACACCGTGGAGCCGCTGTACTCCATGGTCCCCAAGGGCCTGACCGGCCACACCACCGGCTTCTTCGACGACTTCGGCCAGCCCAGCACCTCCAAGGCCCGCCAGATGCTCTCCGAGGACGGCATCACCGAGCCGGTGCCGCTCCAGCTCTGGTACACCACCGACCGCTACGGCTCCGAGACCAAGGCGGAGTTCGAGGAGATCAAGAACCAGCTGGACGAGTCCGGCCTCTTCGAGGTCACCCTCAAGAGCCGCCCCTGGAAGACCTACGTCTCCGGCTACCAGAAGGGCGAGTACCCGGTGTTCGGCCGCGGCTGGTCCCCCGACTTCCCCGACGCCGACAACTTCATCGCGCCCTTCGTCGGCGAGCAGAACGCCCTCGGCACGCCCTACCCGGCCCCCGAGATCACCGGGGACCTGCTGCCCCGCTCGCGCCAGGAGAGCGACCGGGCCGCGGTGGAGAAGGAGTTCGAGGAGGCCCAGAAGTACCTGCTCAGGGACGCGCGGCTGATCCCGCTGTGGCAGGGCCGGCAGTACGTCGCCGCCAGCAACGAGATCTCCGGCGCGGAACGGGCGCTCGACCCGTCGACGATCATGACGATGGGCTCGCTCTACCGCAAGACCAGCTGGTAGCAGGCGGGTTCGGGGCAGGCGCCGCGCGTTGTCAGTGGTCGCCGGTAGGTTCTGTGGTCAGGAAGCGACGCACGTCGTAGTGACCGCACACCGAAGGAAGTTGACGTGACCGACATCGCCATGCTGCCCGAGTCCTGGCGCGGGGTTCTGGGCGACGAACTGCAGCAGCCCTACTTCAAGGAGCTGACGGAGTTCGTCGAGGAGGAGCGAGCGAAGGGTCCCGTCTACCCTCCGCGCGACGAGGTCTTCGCGGCGCTCGACGCGACGCCCTTCGACCAGGTCAAGGTCCTGGTCCTCGGCCAGGACCCCTACCACGGCGAGGGCCAGGGGCACGGTCTGTGCTTCTCCGTCCGGCCCGGCGTGAAGACCCCGCCCTCGCTGCGCAACATCTACAAGGAGATGGAGCAGGAGCTGGAGCTGCCGGTGCCCGACAACGGCTATCTGATGCCGTGGGCCCGGCAGGGCGTCCTGCTGCTCAACGCGGTCCTCACGGTCCGCGCCTCGGAGGCCAACTCCCACAAGGGCAAGGGCTGGGAGAAGTTCACCGACGCGGTGATCCGCGCGGTGGCCGGCCGGCCCGACCCGGCGGTGTTCGTGCTGTGGGGCAACTACGCGCAGAAGAAGCTCCCGCTGATCGACGAGAGCCGGCACGTGGTCGTCAAGGGCGCCCACCCCTCGCCGCTGTCGGCGAAGAAGTTCTTCGGGTCCCGTCCCTTCACCCAGATCAACGAGGCGGTCGCGGCGCAGGGCCACGAACCGATCGACTGGCGGCTGCCCAGCCTGGGCTGACCGGGTGCGGGGCCGCCCTGCCGGGTCGGCCCCGCCTCGCCCGGAATGCCGCGGCCTGCGGTTAGCGTCGGGGGCGACCAGGGCCGGTGAGGTGTGGAGGACGCGGTGGCGGAGCGACAGGAGCGTACGGCGCCGGACGCCGTGATGACACGGATCGGGCAGGTCGTGATGTTGCATCACGCGGGGGACCGGGAGGAGGCCCGGCACCGCTTCCTCGCCCTGTGGTCCGAGATCGGCGAGGACGGCGACGCCCTGCACCGCTGCACCCTCGCCCACTACCTCGCCGACACCCAGGACGAGCCCGCCGACGAACTCGCCTGGGACCTCAGGGCGTTGACGGCGGCGGAGGAGCTGACCGGGGACCGGCTCGCCGCGCACGAGGGGGCGCCGGCGGTGCGGGCGCTCTACCCCTCGCTGCATCTGAACCTCGCCGCCGACTACGTGAAGCTCGACCGCCCCGACGCCGCCCGGACCCATCTGCGCCGGGCCCGCACCGCCTCGCGGACACTCGCCGAGGACAGTTACGGGGACGGCGTACGGGCGGCCATCAGCCGACTGGAGCTGCGGCTGGGGGACGGCGACCCCTCGGACGACTGGGGCCCTCCCGGGCAGCGCGTCTGACTCAGCGACCGTACGTCTGCTCGCAGAGGCGGGCCTCCGGGCTGTCCCCGCGCCAGCCGCCGTACTTCCTGCCCAGCGCGCAGACGTCGGTGCTCTCGCGCACCGACTCCGCGATGTCGGACACCTCGACCCCGGGGCGCCGGGGGAGGGTGTGCTCGGGGCGCCGCGGCTCGGGGCGGGCCGGACGCGGACGGGCGGGCGGCACCGGCGGCCGTACCCGCGGGGTCCCCGGCGCCACCGACGGCTCGGCCGGCCGCCGCGTCAGCGTCGGCCGCCGGTCCGGGCGGCGCGGCGGGCCGATGAGTTCCAGGGCCTCCAGCGCCGGCGCCTGCACGGTCTGCGGCCCCGAGCGGGCGCCCGGCAGCGGCGTGGACGGCCGGTCCGACGTGGGCACGGGTGCCGACACGGGCGGGCGCTGGACCGTCACACAGCCCGAGAGGGCCGAGAGGGCGACGGTGACCAGGAGGGTCGCGGTGGTCGTCGTTCGATGCACCCGCGCAACTCTGCTGGTTGCGGCCGCTCCCGGAACAGCGGACGGGCGCAGGATGCCCCGCACGGGTGATCTCGGCCCCCGTAAGGAGGCCGCGCGCCCGCCGAGGGTGACGTCAGTCCCCGGTGGCCCCGTCGATGCGCTCGCGCAGCAGATCGGCGTGGCCGTTGTGGCGGGCGTACTCCTCGATCATGTGGGTGTAGATCCAGCGCAGGTTGAAGGATTCGCCGGACCGGCTGGTGCCCTTGGACAGCTCGTCCAGGCCGAGGCCGGCGCTGTTGCGGCGGGCCCGGGCGATCTCGTTCCCCCAGGTCTGCCGCGCCTCCTGCCAGGTGTCCGAGTCGGAGAAGTGGAAGTCGCCGTCCCGGTCCTCCTCCGAGGAGTAGAGCACTCCCAGGTCCTCGCCGAGGAGGATCTCGTGGAACCAGAACCGCTCCACCTCCGCCATGTGCCGCACCAGCCCCAGCAGGGTCAGCTCGGACGGCTCCACGGACGCGGTCCGCAGCTGGGCCTCGGTCAGGCCCTCGCACTTGTGGGCGAGGGTGTCCCGGTGGTAGTCGAGCCAGCCGTCCAGCATCGTGCGCTCGTCGGCGGTCAGGGAGGGTTCACGGCGTTCGGTCGTCATCCCCGCATCCTCGTTGGATTCCCCGACACCCACCATCGGTTTTCCACCGGCCCCGGGCCGCCCCAAGCCTCCCTCCCACGGCCGCCGTATGCTTCGGTCGTGTCAGCTCGGACACATCTCAGGGAGCACCAGTGAAGGTCGGCTGCATCGGACTCGGCGACATCGCGCAGAAGGCCTACCTGCCCGTTCTCGGCCAGCTGCCCGGGGTCGAACTCCACCTCCAGACCCGCACCCCCGCCACCCTGGAGCGGGTCGGCGACACGCTGCGCGTCCCCGCCGGGCAGCGGCACACCTCCCTGGACTCCCTGCTCGCCGCCGGCCTCGACGCGGCCTTCGTGCACGCCCCCACCGACGTCCACCCGGTGATCGTGACGCGGCTCCTCCAGGCGGGCGTGCCGACCTACGTCGACAAGCCGCTGGCGTACGAACTCGCCGAGTCCGAGGGGCTGGTGGAGCTCGCCGAACAGCGCGGGGTGAGCCTCGCGGTCGGCTTCAACCGGCGCCACGCCCCCGGGTACGCGCAGTGCGCCGACCATCCGCGCGAGCTGATCCTCATGCAGAAGAACCGGGTGGGGCTCCCGGAGGAGCCGCGCGCGATGATCCTCGACGACTTCATCCATGTCGTGGACACCCTGCGGTTCCTGGTGCCGGGGCCGGTGGACGACGTGACCGTGCGGGCCCGCACCGAGGGCGGGCTGCTCCACCATGTGGTGCTCCAGCTCGCCGGTGACGGCTTCACCGCGCTCGGGGTGATGAACCGGCTCAGCGGTTCGGCCGAGGAGATCCTGGAGGTGTCCGGCCAGGACACCAAGCGGCAGGTGATCAACCTGGCCGAGGTCGTCGACCACAAGGGCCAGCCGACGGTGCGCCGTCGCGGGGACTGGGTGCCGGTGGCCCGCCAGCGGGGCATCGAGCAGGCCGTGCTGGCGTTCCTGGACGCCGTGCGCGCCGGGAAGGTGCTCAGCGCCCGGGACGCGCTGGCGACCCATGAACTGTGCGAGCGGGTGGTACGAGCGGTTCAGGACCGGGCCGCCTGACCCGGCGGCCGCGCACCCCCTCGCCCGTGCACCAGGCGGCGAGCACCAGCAGCGCCATCAGCAGGGGCCAGTCCCCGAACCGGACGTAGAGCGTGGTGCCGCGGGCGAGCGGTACGTCGTAGACCTGTGCGGTGCTGGCATCGGTGCCGAGCCAGGAGCCGACGCGGTGTCCACGGGCGTCGTGGACGGCGGACACGCCGGTGAGGGTGGCGTGCACCATCGGGCGGCCGGTCTCCGCGGCGCGCAGCGCGGCGAGCGAGGCGTGCTGCTCGGGGGCCCAGCTCTGCTGGAACGTCGACGTCGCCGACTGGGCGACGAGCACCTGGGCGCCGTCGGCGGCGAGGTGGCGGCTCATGTCGGGGAACGCCGACTCGAAGCAGACCATCGGGCCCACCCGCAGCCCTCCGCCGGCGTCCATCAGGACCTGCTCGGTCCCGCGCCGTCGGTCCTCGCCGGCCGCCTCGCCGACCGAGGTGGCCCAGCCGAGCAGCGACCGGGCCGGCACGTACTCGCCGAAGGGGACGAGCCGCATCTTGTCGTAGCGCGCCCCGGTCAGCCCGTCCGGCCCGACCAGCACCGAACTCTTGTAGATCCCGGGCCGGTCGGAGCGCCGGGCGTCGACGTTGACCAGGACGCGGGCGCCCGTCTCCCGGACCAGCTCCGCCAGTCGCCCCGCCAGGTCCGGGCGGCTGCCGAGGTCGAAGCCGACACTGCTCTCGCCCCACACGACCAGGTCCACGTCCCGGCC
Organism: Streptomyces sp. NPDC000983; assembly: GCF_040299205.1. NCBI lineage: Bacteria > Bacillati > Actinomycetota > Actinomycetes > Kitasatosporales > Streptomycetaceae > Streptomyces > Streptomyces sp. NPDC000983. The sequence continues at coordinate 47,477 of NZ_JBEPBM010000016.1, forward strand.
GGCGAGTTCACGGGTGAGGCGCTCCTCCACCGCGAAGCGCCGGTCGGGGCTGTCGGCGCCCTTGACCACCCCCGGCTGCACCACGGCGATCCGGGTGCGCCCGGTGTTCTCCGGGCGCGGGGTCCAGGCCCAGGCGGCGGAGGTGACGGTGGCGGTGGCGATCAGACCGGCCACCGCGGGGACCCGGGACCGGCGGACCGCGACCAGCACGGTGACGGCGACGTTGAGGGCCACCACCAGGAAGCTGAGCAGCCAGACCCCGCCGGCCGAGGCCAGCCGCAGCGCCGGTTCCACCTGCCACTGGGAGGCGCCGAGCATCCCCCAGGGCCCGCCGAGCGCCTCCCAGGAGCGGACCAGTTCCACCATCAGCCAGCCCGAGGGCAGTACCACCAGCGCGGCCGCGACCCGGCCGGCGCCGGGTTCACCGGCGAGGAAGTGCCGGACCAGCAGGCCCCACGGCGCCCACAGTGCGCCCAGCAGGGCGGCGATGACGAAGGTGAAGACGTGCAGGTTCGGCAGCAGCCAGTGGTGCATGGCGAGCATGAAGCCGAAGCCGCCGCACCAGCCGTCGTACAGCGCCCGGCGGGGGGTGGGGGAGGTGCGCAGCAGCAGCATCCAGGGGACGAGGGCGGCGTAGGCGAACCACCACAGGGAGGGGGCCGGGAAGGCGAGGACGGGCAGTGCTCCGGCCGCCGCCGTGGTCAGCGATCGCCGCCACGGGGTGTGAAGCCAGTGGCCGAACCTCTGCATGCGCCGCCTCCCTGCCCCTTGGTGCCTCCAGTGTGCGCGCTGAGATCGTTCGGGCAACAGAGCGCCCGGGATCGGCCGCCTATCGTGTCGTGGCCGGTTCGGGCAGCCGCCGCCACTTCTCCCTGACGACGACCTCGCCGAGGCGCCAGCCGTCGTGGGTGCGGGTCAGGGCGAAGTCGTAGCGGCCACCGCAGACGAAGTCGGGGGCGGTGCCGTCGGGGGCCATGCGCATCGGGTTGACGTAGTCGGCCCGGACGCGGGCGGTGTCCCCGGTGTCCTGCTCCAGAATCCCGAAGCTGATCCGGCGGTTGACGATCAGATGCTGGCGCATCGGGAAGAGCCGCATGCTCTCGGCCAGCCAGTCGGCCACCTGCCGGGCCTCGCCCTCGATGCCGCCCGCCGAGCGGTAGTCCGCGCGGCCCGCGGGGGCGAACAGCCCGCGGTACGCCTCCCAGTCGCCGTCGTCGACCGCCACCGCGTACTCGGTGATCAGCCCGTCGACGGCCAGCCGGTCCATCACGGTCGCGAGCTCCACACGCTGCGTCATCGGCTCAGTGTTGGGCATGCGGCGGTCGACGCCAAGAGGCGTGCGGGACTTCCTTGATCCCGAGGCTCTAGGCGGCCTCGACCACGACGGCGCGGCGGATGGCGGCCGCCCACTCGACGACCAGCAGTTCGTACTCCGCGCGTTCCTGGGCGGACAGGGTGCCGCCCGCGCGCACCCACAGCGCGCGGATCTGCTCGTTCACCTCGGCGGCCGAGCGCAGGGAACCACGGGTTAAGTAATCCGGGGACATGCGGGCCAGCCTAGGGGCAAGCACTGACACTGCGCTACCGAATGGCTACGCATCCTGTATGTCCTCGGTCACGGGCGCTCCGGCGCACGCGGTCAGTGCGCGGGCTCACCGGCGTCGGGGCTCAGCTTGCCGGTGGCGACCAGCACGATGATCACGATGCCGAGGGCGATGCGGTACCAGACGAACGGCATGAAGCTCTTGGTGGAGATGTACTTCATGAACCAGGCGATGACCGCGTAGCCGGTCGCGAAGGCGATGACGGTCGCGAAGATCGTCGGACCCCAGGTGACATGGCCGCCCTCCATCGCGTCCTTGAGCTCGAACAGGCCGGAGGCGAGCACCGCGGGGATCGCGAGGAGGAAGGAGTAACGGGCCGCCGCCTCGCGCTGGTAGCCCATGAACAGGCCGCCGCTGATGGTGGCGCCGGAGCGGGAGACACCGGGGATCAGGGCCGCGGACTGGCACAGGCCGAAGATCAGGCCGTCCTTGACGTTGAGGCTCTTGAGGTCCTTGCGCTGCTTGGCCGCGCGGTGCCGGCCGCCGGTCTCGTCGCGGGCCGCGAGCCGGTCGGCGACACCGATGACGATGCCGACGACGATCAGCATCGTCGCGGTGATCCGCAGGTCGCGGAAGGGGCCCTCGATCTGGTCCTTCAGCGTCAGGCCGAGGACGCCGATCGGGATCGAGCCAACGATCACCAGCCAGCCCATCTGTGCGTCGTGGTCGCGCCGCATCGCCTTGTCGGTCAGTGACTTGGTCCAGGCGAGGACGATCCGCCCGATGTCCTTGCGGAAGTAGATCAGCACGGCTGCCTCGGTGCCGATCTGGGTGATCGCGGTGAAGGCCGCACCCGGGTCCTCCCAGCCGGAGAACGCCGCGGTGAGCCGCAGGTGGGCGCTGGAGGACACGGGGAGGAACTCGGTCAGCCCCTGGACGAGTCCGAGGATGAGGGATTCAAACCAAGACATGAAGTTACGACGTCCAAGTGGTGATCGGGTTGGCGCGAACGGGTGCACCGCGCCCACGAGGCCCGGTGATCACAGTGTCGAGGGCAGCGTAGCGTCCCTCGACTCCGGCCATGGCACAGGGGTTTCGCGGGATGGGCCCGCTCAGGCCGCGGCCGTCGGCCCCGACAGCGTCCAGCCCGGCGTCTGCGGGTGCGCGGTGAGGTCCTCGTGCCGGACCGGCTCGCCGCAGGCGGCGCAGGTGACGACCGGTTCGAGCGCCTGGCCGCACCTGTGCTCGACGATCATCGGGCGTTCCGCTGTGCCGCGCAGATGGCGGTCGCCCCACGCCATCAGGGTCATCAGGACCGGTTCCAGTTCCAGGCCGGCGCGGGTGGGCCGGTACTCGAAGCGCTGCGGCCGCTCGCTGTAGAGGCGCTTGGTCAGGATCCCGGCGTCCACGAGGCGGCGCAGCCGGGTCGCCAGGACGTCGCGCGGTGCCCCGATGTTGCGCACCAGCTGGTCGAAGCGGCCGTTGCCGAGGCAGACCTCGCGCAGGACCAGCAGGGAGTACTTCTCGCCGACCAGGGCCAGGGCGTCGGCGATGGAGCAGGGGCGGGGGTCCTTCGCGGCGGTCATGGCGCCAAGTCTAGGAGAGGGTTTGTTTTTCCAACTTGCGGAGCTATGGTGAGTTGGAATTTCCTACTGACCGGTAGCTGTGGAGGCCCGCACCATGCGAGACGCAGTGATCGTCGAAGCCGTACGCACCCCGATCGGCAAGGGCAGGCCCGGTGGCGCCCTCGCCCACGTCCACCCCGTGGAACTCCTCGCCCACACCCTGCGCGCCCTGGTCGAACGCACCGGCGTCGACCCGGCACTGATCGACGACGTCATCGGCGGCACCGTCGACCAGGTCGGCGAGCAGGCCATGAACACCACCCGGTACGCGGCCCTGTCGGCAGGCTTCCCCGAGTCGGTCCCGGCCACCACCGTGGACCGCCAGTGCGGCTCCTCCCAGCAGGCCGTGCACTTCGCCGCGCAGGGCGTCATGGCCGGCGCCTACGACCTCGTCGTGGCCTGCGGCGTGGAGTCCATGAGCCGGGTGCCGATGTGGTCCAACGTGCCGCCCGGCGCCGACCCCTTCGGCCCCGGCGTCGCCGCGCGCTACCCCGAGGGCCTGGTCCCGCAGGGCATCAGCGCCGAACTCATCGCCGCCAAGTGGTCCCTCACCCGCGAGCGGATGGACGACTTCGCCGTCTCCTCACACCGCAAGGCCGCCGCGGCCTGGGAACAGGGCCTGTTCGACGCCGAGGTCGCGCCCCTGGACGGCGTCGCCCGGGACGAGTGCGTACGCCCCGGCAGCACCACCGAGGTCCTCGCCGGGCTCAGGTCCGCCTACCACGACCCCGGCTTCGCCGAGCGCTTCCCGCAGATCGAGTGGAACATCACCGCCGGCAACGCCAGCCCCGTCAACGACGGCGCCTCCGCCGTGCTCATCGCCTCCGCCGACACCGCCGCCCGGCTGGGCCTGCGCCCCCTCGCCCGGCTGCACGGCTTCGCCGTCACCGGCTCCGACCCGCTGCTGATGCTCACCGGAGTCGTCCCGGCCACCGAGAAGGTGCTGCGCCGCTCGGGGCTCGGCCTCGACGACATCGACCTGTTCGAGGTCAACGAGGCGTTCTCCAGCGTCGTCCTGGCCTGGCAGCAGGAGACCGGGGCGGACCTGGCGAAGGTCAACGTGCACGGCGGCGCCATCGCGCTCGGCCATCCGCTGGGCGCCAGCGGAACCCGCCTGACGGCGACCCTGGTCCACGCGATGCGCGCGAGGGGCGCCCGCTACGGCCTGCAGACCATGTGCGAGGCGGGCGGGCTGGCCAACGCGATGATCGTGGAGAGCCTGTAGTCCGGCGCTCGCGGGGGCGCGGTTCAGCCCCGCAGGTGGTGCCGCTTGCGCCAGGCCACCACCACGCCCGCCAGCGCGGGCACCGCGATACAGGCCAGCGCGATCAGGAAGGCCGGTGACGTCGGTGTCGAGGCGCGGGCGCCGGCCACCACGTAGGCGGCGGTGTTCGGGATCGAACCGAGCGCCGTCGCCAGCAGGAACGGCGCGTAGCCCATACGGGAGACGGCGGCGCAGTAGTTCGCCGCCCAGAACGGCACCCCCGGGAAGAGCCGCACCGCCAGCATCGAGCGGAAGCCGTGCCGGGAGAGCTGTCCGTCCGCCGCCTTCAGCCAGCGGCCCCGCAGCAGCGGGCGCAGCGCCTCCTGCCCGAGGATCCGGCCCAGCCCGAAGGCGAGCCCGGCCCCGAGCACGGTCCCCGCGAGCGCCGCCGCCAGACCGAACTGGGAGCCGAAGAGCGCGCCCGCGGCGAGGTTGAGCAGCGGCCGCGGCACGAACGCCACCGTGCACAGCCCGTACGCCACGGCGAACACCAGCGTCGCGGCGGCGCCGCCCAGCTGGGGCGGCCAGCCGTCCGCCAGCAGCCGCTGCGGTTCGAACAGCAGCACGCAGACCGCGGCCGAGACCAGCAGGACCAGCAGCAGGGACAGCCGCGACCAGGGCGACAGCAGCGCTCTCGAACAGCGCGCGGCGAACGGCACGGGCAGGGCGACGGTGAGCTCAGCGGCGGCCGGGGGAGCGGCGGCCAGGGCGGTGCCCCCAGAGCGGGTGTGGGCATCGAGCATCCGGTGACACTAACCGACATATGTGTGTGATCGCCGTATGGTTCGTCTCATGAGCGTGACAGGCGGGGAAACCCCGGACGTCCCCGACAGCGCCCTCGCCGACACCGTGCTGCGCCGCCTCACCGCCGCCTACGGCCCCGCCGCCGACCCCGAGCGGGCCGTGGCCATGCGCGCGTACATGAAGGACGTGGCGCCCTTCCTCGGCCTCACCACCCCCGTGCGCCGGTCCCTGTCCCGGCCGGTCCTTCAGGGCCTTCCCCGGCCGGACGAGGCGGACTGCGCCGCCGTCGCGCTGCGCTGCTGGCGGCTTCCCGAACGCGAGTACCAGTACTTCGCCGTGGACTACCTGCGCCGGCACGCCGGACGCTGCTCTTCCGCCTTCCTGCCCGTCACCCGGCACCTGGTCTCCACCGTCCCCTGGTGGGACACCGTGGACCTGCTCGCCGCCCATGTCGTCGGCGCGCTCGTCGCCGCCGATCCGCGACTGCGTACCGCCATGGACGCCTGGAGCACCGACGACGACCTGTGGATCGTCCGCACCGCCCTCCTCCACCAACTGCGTCACAAGGAGCGCACCGACGCCGACCGGCTCTTCGCCTACTGCTCGGCCCAGGCCGCCCACCCCGACTTCTTCGTCCGCAAGGCGATCGGCTGGGCCCTGCGCGAGTACGCCAAGACCGACCCCCGGGCAGTCCGGGACTTCGTCGCGCGGGAGAAGGGGCGGCTCGCGCCGCTGTCGGTGCGGGAGGCGCTGAAGAACATCGGCGCCTGAGAGCGCCCCCGGCCGCACCGGCCTGCCGAACTCCCGTACCGGCGAAAACCATTCGACGTCGGACATCCCGTCGACGATGATCGGCCTCATGTTCCGGCACGCCTTCCTCCTCGCAGCATCCGCGGCAGCGGATGCCCCGAAGGCTGCCGCAGTCGTGCCCCCGGCCGCTGTCGACGGCGCCCGAAGCTGACCCTCTCCGGAACGTCCGGCGGACCCCGCAGGGGGAGGGTCGGAGAGTCCTCGGGGTCCCACCACCGCCACTCATGACGCTTCGAGGTACCACCATGTCCAAGACGGCCTACGTCCGCACCAAACCGCATCTCAACATCGGCACCATGGGCCATGTCGACCACGGCAAGACCACCCTGACCGCCGCCATCACCAAGGTCCTCGCCGAGCGCGGCTCCGGCACCTACGTGCCCTTCGACCGCATCGACCGGGCGCCCGAGGAGGCGGCGCGCGGCATCACCATCAACATCGCGCACGTCGAGTACGAGACCGACACCCGGCACTACGCCCATGTCGACATGCCCGGCCACGCCGACTACGTCAAGAACATGGTGACCGGCGCCGCGCAGCTCGACGGAGCGATCCTCGTGGTCTCCGCGCTCGACGGGATCATGCCGCAGACCGCCGAACACGTCCTGCTCGCCCGGCAGGTGGGCGTCGACCACGTGGTGGTGGCGCTGAACAAGGCCGACGCGGCCGACGACGAACTCGTCGAACTCGTCGAGCTGGAGGTACGCGACCTGCTCACCGCGCACGGCTACGGCGGCGACACCGCGCCCGTCGTACGGGTCTCGGGGCTGCGCGCCCTGGCCGGGGACCCGAGGTGGACGGCGTCCGTGGAGGCGCTGCTGGACGCCGTGGACACCTACGTCCCGATGCCGGAGCGGTACGTGGACGCGCCGTTCCTGCTGCCGGTCGAGAACGTGCTGACCATCACCGGCCGCGGGACGGTGGTCACGGGCGCCGTCGAGCGCGGCACCGTACGGGTCGGCGACCGGGTGGACGTGCTCGGGGCCGGTCTGGAGAGCGTCGTCACCGGCGTCGAGACCTTCGGCAAGCCGATGGAGTCGGCCGAGGCCGGCGACAACGTGGCCCTGCTGCTGCGCGGGGTGGCCCGCGACGCGGTCCGGCGCGGGCACGTCGTGGCGGCACCGGGGAGCGTGGTGCCCCGACGGCGCTTCACCGCGCAGGTGTACGTGCTGTCGGCCCGGGAGGGCGGCCGTACGACCGCCGTCTCCACCGGGTACCGGCCGCAGTTCTACATCCGGACCGCCGACGTGGTAGGCGACATCGACCTCGGCGAGGCGGCGGTGGCGCGGCCCGGCGAGACGGTGACCATGACGGTCGAGCTGGGGCGGGAGACGCCGCTGGAGCCCGGCCTCGGCTTCGCCATCCGCGAGGGCGGCCGGACCGTCGGGGCGGGGACGGTGACCGCCGTGGAGTGAACACCGCCGGCGGGGGCCACGGGCATGCCGTGGTCCCCGCCTCCGTGCCGCGGCCCGGCGCGCCGCACAATGGAGGCGTGAGCGAACCAGTCCCCGTGAGCCGGGCCGTCGATCACGGCACCGCCAAGCTGATGCCCGACATCGACCGGGAGCGCGCCTGGCTGCTCACCGTCGACGAGGCTCCCCAGTCCTACGTCGACCTCGACGAACCGACCCACCTGGAGTTCGAGTACACCCGTCGGCTCGGCCATGTCCTGGACGTCGTCGCGGAGCCCGGGCTGGCCCTCGACGTGCTCCACCTCGGCGGCGGGGCGCTCACCCTGCCCCGCTATGTGGCGGCGACCCGGCCCGGGTCCCGGCAGGACGTGGTCGAGGCCGACCGGGGCCTCACGGAGCTGATCGCGCAGGTGCTGCCCGTCCCCGACGGCACCGGGATCACCCTGCACACGGCGGACGCGCGGGCCTGGACCGAGCGGGCGCCCGCCGGCTCGGCCGACGTCCTGCTCGCCGACGTCTTCGGCGGCTCACGGGTGCCCGCGCACCTGACCACCCTCGCCTACGCCCGCGCGGCCGAGCGGGTGCTGCGCCCGTCGGGCGTCTATCTCGCCAACCTCGCCGACGCCGCGCCCTTCGCCTTCCTCCGCTCCCAACTGGCCAACTTCGCGGCCGTGTTCGAGGAGCTGGCGCTGATCGCGGAGCCCGGGGTGCTGCGCGGGCGGCGCTTCGGCAACGCGGTGCTGGTCGCCTCGCACCGGCCGGTCGACCTCGCCGCGCTGACCCGGCTGGCGGCCTCCGACGCCTTCCCGGCCCGGGTCGAACACGGCGCGGCGCTGGGGGAGTTCATCGGCGGGGCCCGCCCGGTGCGGGACGAGGACGCGGTGCCCTCACCCGTTCCCCCCGACGGGGCTTTCGGCATCGGCTGAGGGCCGCGCCGCCGACGTGACGTGCCGGGTATGGCGGCGCAGGTTGCGTACGTCCGGCACGCACAGCGCGCCCGCGGTGACCACCACGACCAGCGCGGCGCAGCCCCACAGCGCCGAGGTCCGGCCGAGCGTCGACTCCGCCGGGCCCGCCAGGGCGGTGGCCATCGGCACCAGGGCGACCGAGCCGAACCAGTCGTAGGCGGCGACCCGGGAGAACTTGTCCTCCGGGATCTCCTGGTGCAGGGCGGTCATCCAGCTGACCCCGAACACCTCCAGGGTCACGCCGGTGACGAACATCACCGCGCACAGCAGGCCGACGGAGACCGGGATCGCCAGCGCGGCGGAGGGCAGGGCCAGCGGGAAGACGCACAGGGTGCCCGCGAGGAGCAGCCGGCGGGGTTTCCAGCGGGTCATCAGCAGGGCGCCCGCGACCGTGCCCGCGCCGAAGAAGCCCAGGGCCAGGCCCCAGGGTCCGGCGCCGCCCAGATGGTCCCGGGCGACCAGCGGACCGTAGACGGCGTCCGCCGCGCCGACCACCGCGTTCGCCACCGAGAACTGCACGACCACGGCCCACAGCCAGGTCCGGCCGGTGACCTCCCGCCAGCCCTCGCGCAGGTCGGACAGCAGACCGCCGCCCGGCGTGCGGGGCGCGATGTGGCCGACGTCGAGGAAGGCGCGCAGCGACCCGGCGACGGCGAAGGCCACGGCGTCCGCCGCCAGCACCCAGCCGGGTCCGATCGCGGCGACCATCGCGCCGCCCAGCGCCGCACCGCCCACCGCGGCGCCCTGCATGGCCATCCGGAAGACGGCGAACGCCCGGCTGACCTGCTCGCCGCTGACCGAGGACAGCAGCATGCCCTCGGCGGCGGGGGAGAAGAACGCGTGTCCGGTGCCGCCCAGCGCGGTGAGCAGCATCATCTGCCACAGCCTGGGTTCACCGGACAGGACGAGCAGGGCGAACGCGCCCTGCGAGAGGAAGTTCAGCGCGTTGGCGGCGACCATCACCCGGTGCCGGGGGAACCGGTCCGCGACGGCGCCGCCGATCAGCAGGAACAGCACCAGGGGCAGCGTCCGCGCCGCCGCCACCAGACCCACGTCGCCGCCGTCGCCGCCGTTCTCCAGCACGGCGAACGCGGCGGCGATGAGCGCGCCGTGACTGCCGAGGTTGGTCACGACCGCGGCGGCGGTCAGCAGTGAGTAGTTGCGGCCCGCCCAGGTCGGGCGGCGGAGCGAGACGGTGGGTTTCACCTGGCGACTATCACCGCGGCGGGGCCGACTTGCCAAGTCGAATCCCGACCGTTCTCGCCCCGTGACCTGCGGCTGGGGCCGAATCCGCGATCGGCGGTCAGGTGTCCGTGGGCATGGTCTCCGTCAGGCGCACGGTGCTGAGGATCTTCTGGATCGTCGCCTCCGGCAGCTCGTCCTTGACGCCCTTGGCGCCGAACAGGTTCCAGGTGACGAAATCGCCCGCGCCGTTCTCGAAGGCGAAGGTGATCGCCTTGCCCTCGCTGTCGCACTTGCCGTTCTGCGGGGTGTTCTCCGAGTGGGCGGTGATGACGCTGCCCTCGATGCCCGAGGCCGTGGTGTACGGCTTCGCCTTGCCGTACTTCACGCTCTTCTTGTCCGGCTGGGTGTAGCCGCCGTAGATCCACCACGGGACGCGGGTCGTCGCCGCCTCCTCCAGGTCCTTGGCCCCGCCCTCACCACGGGTACCGGCGGTGACCAGCGCGGTGTCCTCGTTCCGGCCGTCCTTGTCGGAGTCGACCGTGCACCACTTGGACTTCAGGTAGGCGGGAGCGGTGACGGTGGTGCGGTCGATCTTGCCGTCCTTCTCCTCCCACTCGAAGCCGACGCTGGTGTCCGCGCTCTCGATCTCCCAGTCGGCGGGCACGTCGAACATCGTTCCGAAGCGCGTGTTGACGACGACCTTCCAGCCCTCGACGGTCGGCTCCAGCTCCTCCTCGCCGCGCGGGTCGGAGTCCGATCCGGAGCCGGACGGGCTGGGGTCGGCCGTCTTGCTGACGGTCGGGCTCGGCGAGGCCTTGCCGTCCGCCTTGTCGTCGTCGCCGCCGCCGAGCACCAGGACCCCGGTGACACCGGCCGCCACGACCACGGCCGTGGCCGCCACGATCGCCACCAGCTTGGTGCGGTTGCCCCCACCACCGCCCTGCGGCGCCGGCGACCCCGGCGAGGTCGGCGCGTTCCACTGCGGCTGCTGCCCATAGGGGTTGGGCTGTTGGTAGCCGGGCTGCTGGTACGGATTCGGCTGCTGGTACCCCGGCTGCTGGTACGGGTTGTTCTGCTGCGGGTTCTGCTCGCCCCCGGGCGGCTGCTGTCCTGGCCACATGGGCAGTCACCCTAGCGGCGCCATGGACACGATTCGGTCACCGGGCCTTGTCAGGGACGTAGCAATACGGCGCGGGTGAGGTGCCGGCCGGATCGTGACGATCACGGCACGAATCTGGCCAGCGGTGGCTACTCGTGGGTAACATGCCGCCATGAGCGCAGATCAGATGTCGATCGGCGAGTTGCTCGCCGCCACCGTGCCGATGGTTCGCACCCTGAACCTGGAGTACCGCGAGACCACCCCGGAGAAGGCCGTGCTGGTTCTGCCGGACCAGGACGAGTACCGCAACCATGTCGGCGGACCGCACGCCGGCGCGATGTTCACGCTGGGCGAGTCGGCCAGTGGCGCCATCGTGCTCGCGGCCTTCGGCGACCAGCTGTCGCGGGCGGTGCCGCTGCCGGTGACCGCCGAGATCGCGTTCAAGAAGATCGCCCTCGGTTCCGTCACCGCCACCGCCACCCTCGGCCGGCCGATCGACGAGGTCGTCGCCGAACTGGACGCCGGTAAGCGGCCGGAGTTCCCGGTGGGCGTCGCCATCCAGCGCGAGGACGGCGCGGTCACCACCGAGATGACCGTCGTGTGGACACTCCGTCCCAATAGCTGAACGCTCGGATTTTTCTGGTCAGCGGGTCCCGTAAGGGGGCCCGCTGTGTCGTTTCCGGACCGCTGGTTCCGCATCGGATGTGGATACCGGCGGTAACTAATCCGCATTCCCCGGGCTTTCTGCCCCCGGCGTTCGAACTTCTTGTTTCCTGTGAGTCGTTCGTGCGAAGGTGAGCGCCCCCTGGACCGGCTGTGCCCCAGCTCGCACCGCTCAGGTATGCGCCAATCGCACGTCCGCTTTCCGACGGACGGTCACCCGACCGTCGTACGGCGGCTTGGAAGGAACCGTTCCATGCCACCCCCCAACCCCCCACGCCCCCCGTTCCCGCCACGGTCCGGAGCCGGTTCCCCGGACTCCGACCGCGATCTCGTCGCCCGACTGGGCCCGTCCGGAACCGGTACGGAAGTGCAGCTGCTCATGGCGCGGCACTGGCGGGCCACCCATGAGTACGCGGCGATCTGCCTGGCCGCGACCGGGAGCGGGGCGTCGATCGTGACCGCCGCCGCGTTCCACCGGCTGCTCGGCAATTCCTCCCGCGGCGCGCTACGGCCTTACCTTCTGATGACTGTGCGGAACACGGTCATGGAATGGGCCGCCGATGAAAGCGTTTCCGCCGTGCTGCCGGAACTCCGCAAACCCACCGGGGGCCGCGGACTGCGCGCGGCGAGGTCGGTGACACCGGAAAGGCGACGGCTCGCCGAGCACGCCTTCCGATCCCTTCCGGAATCCTCCCAATGCCTGTTGTGGCACACCGAGGTTGAGCAGGACCCGATATCCGTACCGGCCCGTCTGCTGGGTATCGACACCGCCACCGCGTCGGCCGCTCTGGAGTGGGCCCGCGAGCAATTCCGCACCGCTTGTGTGCGCGCCCACCGCGCGCACGCGCCCACTCCGGGATGCCGTTCCCACAACCGCTTGCTCGACCTCCCGATCCGTCGGACCGGTATCGAGCCGCCCGAGATCCAGCGGCACCTGACGCGGTGCCGCTACTGCCGGTACGCGGCCGAACAGCTCGGCCACTTCGACGAAGCACCGGGCGGCGGCCTGGGTGAGCTGCTCGCCGAGACGGTCCTCGGCTGGGGCGCCCGCCGCTATCTGGAATCCCGCCCGGGCCGTATCGCGGCGCGCACTGCATCGGCATCGGTACCGGTACGCCTCGGCGCCGGGCCGGTCCCGCACGCGGAGGAGTGGCCGGCGCTGTCCTCGGCGGGCCGTGCGAGGGGCGTCGTCGGGGTCGGTCTGACCTCCCTCGCCCTGCTCGCGACGGTCCTGGTCGGCAACGGCGGGTTCGGCGAGGGCGGTGCCCCCGACCCGCACGTCACCTGGAGCGCGCAGGGCACCGGCACGGAGGTCTCCGCGGCCGGCGCCGCCGCGGACCGCCGCCCGGACGAGCGGGGTCGCGGCCGGCTGGTGAACCTGGGCACCGGCCTCTGTCTCGACGTCCGAGGCAGGGCGCCCCGGGCCGGTGCGCCGACGGTGCTCGCGGGGTGCTCGGCCGCCGGGTCGCAGCGGTGGTCCTACCAGGACGACGGGCTGCTGCGCAGCGCCGCCGATCCGGCGCTGTGCGCCCGGCCGACGGCCGGTGAGGGCGCCGTGCTGCTCGCCGACTGCCCCGTGGACGACGGACGGGCGGGCTACGACCTCACCGTCCGCGGCGAACTCCTCCCCAGGGACGGCGGCGGCCGGGCCCTCGCGCCCGGCGAGGACCGCACGGTCACGACCGCCGACCGGGACCTGTCCACCGACCAGAGCTGGCACTTCGACGCCGGGACCGCCGAGCAGCGGCGGGAGTCCGACGCCGGACCGGACTCGGCGCCGGTCGACGGGGACCCGTACGCGACGCGCGTCAGCGAGGCCGGCGCCGGTACCGGCAGCGCACCCGAGCCCGCGGCGGACCCGGTGGAGCGGACGGGCGCGCTCGCGGAACCCGTCGTCACGCAGCTGTCGTGGCCGGGGCCTGCGCTCCCCGGCGACACGGCGGCGTCGGGGTGAGCGGGTAGGCTGCCCCGGCGCGCGCCCGGAACAGGCGCCGGACACGAGAGGATGCGGCGTTGCACGTCCAGGAATGGCTCGAAACGGTGCCCCCGCTCGCCATCTATCTGCTGGTGGGCCTGGTCATCGGACTGGAGAGCCTGGGTATCCCGCTGCCGGGCGAGATCATCCTGGTCTCCTCGGCGCTGCTCGCCTCGCAGCACGGCGACATCGACCCGGTCGTCCTCGGCGCCTGCGCGACCGCCGGCGCCATCATCGGCGACTCCATCGGTTACGCCATCGGCCGCCGGGGCGGACGCCCGCTGCTGGCCTGGCTCGGCGGGAAGTTCCCGCGGCACTTCAGCGAGGCGCACATCGCGACCGCCGAGCGCTCCTTCCAGAAGTGGGGCATGTGGGCGGTCTTCTTCGGCCGCTTCGTGGCCCTGCTGCGGATCTTCGCCGGCCCCCTCGCGGGCGTCCTGCGCATGCCGTACTGGAAGTTCCTCACCGCCAACGTGCTCGGCGGCATCCTCTGGGCGGGCGGGACGACGGCCGTCATCTACTACGTCGGCGTGGTGGCCGAGTCCTGGCTGAAGCGCTTCTCGTGGCTGGGGCTGGTCGTGGCCGTCCTGATCGGCCTGACCTCGTTCCTGGTGCTGAAGCGCAAGGCGAAGCAGGCGCAGAGCCGGGCCGCGGAAGCCGAGCCGGTGCCCGCCGGGCAGTAGGACCCGAGCCGGGGTGCGGGAGGCCGGGCAGGCCCCGCACCCCGCCGGCTACTTCTCGTCGTCGTGCTCCTCGCGGTGCGCCTGTGCGAGGGCCGCGTACATCGTGCCGTTGAGCGTGAGCCCGGCCCGCTCCTCCTCGGTCAGCTCCCGCCTGACCTTCGCCGGCACGCCCGCGACCAGCGAGCCGGGCGGCACGACCATCCCCTGCGGGACCAGTGCCTGCGCGGCCACCAGTGACCCGGCGCCGATCACCGCGCCGTTGAGCACGGTCGCCCCCATCCCGACGAGGCAGTCGTCCTCCACGGTCGCCCCGTGCACGACGGCGTTGTGCCCGATGGAAACACGTTCTCCCACGGTGACCGGGAACCCGGGGTCCGCGTGCAGCGTGCAGTTGTCCTGCACATTGCTGCTCGCCCCGACGGAGATCCGCTCCACGTCACCCCGCAGGACCGCTCCGTACCAGACGCTCGCTCCCTGGAGCAGCGTCACGTCGCCGATCACCGAGGCCGTGGGCGCCACGAAGACGTCCTGGTCGACCTTCGGCTCCCGGCCGCCGATGCCCTTGATCATTCCTGCCTCCCGATCAGCTGGTACCGGCACGGTACGCCACCCGTTGGGGCGAAGATCACAGCACCGTCGCGGTATCCGGGTGCCGTGCGCTCAGTACCGTGAACCAGTGCCGAAGAGCAAGAACACGTTCTCGTCCTGGAGTCGCCGAGCGACGCAGCGCGCCGTCCACGCCGGCTGGGCCTGGGTGCAGCGCACCGGCTCGGTGACCGCCGAGCGCCCCGGCCGTTTCCGGTTCGGCGCGATCGGCGAGGCCACCCGCCTGGCCTTCCCGCTCGGCACGGTCTTCGGCGAGCCGTGGATCCACCTGGGCTCGCACTGCATCGTCGGCGAACAGGTCACCCTGACCGCCGGCCTGATGCCCGACCTCGACCTCGGCCCCGAGCCGATCCTGCGCATCGGCGACGGCGTGGTCCTCGGCCGCGGCAGCCACGTCATCGCCGACACCACGGTCACCATCGGCAGCGACTGCTACTTCGGGCCCTACGTCTACGTCACCTCCACGAACCACTCCTACGACGATCCGCACGAGCCGATCGGCAGGCAGTGGCCGCGGATGGAGCCGGTGTCGATCGGCCCGGGGTGCTGGATAGGCACCGGCGCGGTGATCCTGCCGGGCGCGCGGATCGGCCGGAACGTGGTGGTCGCGGCCGGAGCCGTGGTCCGCGGCGTGGTGCCGGACCACGCGGTGGTGGCGGGCGCGCCCGCCAGGGTCGTACGGCGCTGGACTCCCGCCGAGGGCTGGCAGCCACCGCTCAGGACACCGGCGCCGGTGCCGATCCCGGACGGGGTGACGCCGGGCCAGCTGGCGGCGCTGGCGGGACTGGACGAGGAGTCGGTGGCTCGGCTGGCGCAGTTGGACGCGGAGGGCTGAGTCGGCGCTCCGGCGCACTTGCCGGGGGCGGGGCTCGGAAACGGGTCGGCGGGTGGGCGGCGGCGTCGCGCCCGGGGCCTGGTCGCCGGGGTCCGGCCGGGGGCCCGAGTCAGCCCGTGGCGAGCAGCAGCGTGCCGGCCAGGGCCAGGCCCGCGCCCACCGCCTGGATGCCGCGCAGCCGTTCGTCCAGGACGAACCGCGCGGCCAGTGCCGTCACCACCGGGAACAGCGAGGCGAGTACGGCGGCCACGGTGACCGGGCCGTTCTGCGCGGCGATCGCGTAGGTGCCGTTCGCGGCGACGTCGGCGAGTCCGACGAAGCCGAGCGTCGGCAGCGCCCGCCAGGGGAAGCCGCCCTCGGGCAGGGCGGCGGCGCCGCGCCGCACGGAGACGTACAGGGCCGTGCCGCCCACGGCGACGTTGACGACGCGCTGGACGAACAGGGCCAGGAACAGGCCGGTGACACCGGTCGAGGCCTGCGAGATCAGCGCCATCACCGCGCCGAACCCCAGCGCCGCGACCAGGGTGAGCGCGATGGCCCGTCGCCGCACCCGCGTGCCCCCGGCGCCCGGCCCGCTCGCCAGGACGACGCCGACCACGGCCGCCGCGATCCCGCCGAGCTGGAGGGCCCCGGGCCGTTCGCCGAGCGTGAGGCCCACCGCCACCGGGACGGCGACGCTCAGCGAGCACAGCGGTGACACCACGCCCATCGGACCCAGCGCCAGCGCCTGGTAGAAGGAGAGCATCGCGATCGGGCCGACCACGCCGGCCGCGACGGCGAACCAGAGCCGGGGGCCGGCCTCGGTCCAGCCGCCGGTGGCGACCACCACCGCGCCCAGCACGACCACGGCCACCGTCTGGGAGACGACCACCACGGTGAGCGCGGGGAGGCGCCGGGTCAGCAGTCCGCCGCCGAAGTCGGCCAGCCCCCACAGCAGGCTGGCGGCCAGGGCGAACAGTGCTGTCACGGGTCCCCTCGCAGTACAGTTCGGTGCACAATCGGTGCAGCTCACCGTAGTTCAATAGACTGAACTTTGGCATTCATTATTTTGGACCACAATGTTGGACGGAATGTGTCGGACCTCGACCTGCTGACCCAGTCCCTGGCGCGCAACGTCAAGCGCTGGCGCACCGAGCGCGGCTTCACCCTGGACACCCTCGCCGCCCGCGCCGGAGTCAGCCGCGGCATGCTCATCCAGATCGAGCAGGCCCGCACCAACCCCAGCCTGGGCACGGTCGTGAAGATCGGGGACGCCCTAGGCGTCAGCATCCCCACGCTGCTCGACTACGAGCAGGGGCCCAAGGTGCGGGTCGTACCGGCCGAGCAGGCGGTGCGGATGTGGCACTCCGACAGCGGCGGCTACAGCCGGCTCCTCGTCGGCACCGAGGCCCCCGGACCGCTGGAGATGTGGAACTGGCGGCTGATGCCCGGCGAGAGCAGCACCTCCGACCCGCACCCCGGCGGCACCGTCGAACTCCTCCATGTCACCGCCGGTGAACTGACGCTGACCGTCGACGGCGAGGCGTACCGCGTCCCGGCCGGAGCGAGCGCCTACTTCGAGGCGGGCGCCGCGCACACCTACGGCAACGACGGCGACGTCCCCATGGAGTTGGTGCTGGTCGTCTCCGTGCCGCCCGTGCGCTGAGCGCCGCCGCGCGGTTGCTACCGTGCGGCCATGCGCGCACCCATCGGACACTTCGACCGGGCCGTCCCCGCCCCCGACTGCCTCGACGAACTCACCGCCCCCGTCGCCGCCGCCCTGCGGGACTGGAGCGGCGGCGTCCCCGCCGACCGGATCGTCTACGTCGACACCGACCCGCAGTGGGCCGACACCGCCGTCTTCGTCGAGCACTACGGTCAGGACCTGCTGGAACGGTCCGCGAACTGCGTGGTGGTCGCGGGCAGGCGCGGCGGCGAGACCACCCTGGCCGCGTGCGTGGCGCTGTCCACCACCCGCGTCGACGTCAACGGCGCCGTACGCCGCCAACTGGGTGCCCGCAAGGCGTCGTTCGCCGCCATGGACACCGCCACCGGGGAGACCGGCATGGAGTACGGCGGCATCACCCCGATCGGACTGCCCGCCCACTGGCCCCTGTTGGTCGACTCCGCGGTCGTCGACCTCCCCTACGTCCTCGTCGGCAGCGGGCGCCGCCGCGGCAAACTGCTGGTGCCGGGCAAGGCGTTCGCCGAACTGCCCGGCGCCGTGGTGCTGGAGGGGCTCGGGCTCGCCTGAGTCAGCGCGCCGCGTGGTGGGCCAGCGCCTGGTGCGGGTCCGCCGCACCGGGCACCGGCGCCGGGTCCGCGTGCACCAGGGCCGCGGTGAGCCGCGGGACCGCGTGCAGCAGGGCGTGCTCGGCGTCCACGGCGATCGCGTGCGCCTGCCGCAGCGTCGCCTCGCCGTCCACCGTCACCGCCACCTCGGCGCGCAGCCGGTGCCCGATCCAGCGCAGCCGCAGCTCACCTACGCCGTGCACCCCCGGGACCTCCCGCAGCGCCTCCTCGGCCCGGTCCACCAGGGCCGGGTCGACGGCGTCCAGGATCCGCCGGAACACCTCGCGCGCCGCGTCCCGCAGCACCAGCAGGATCGCCGCGGTGATCGCCAGCCCCACGACCGGGTCGGCCGCCCGCCAGCCGAGCGCCGCGCCGCCCGCGCCCAGCAGCACGGCCAGGGAGGTGAACCCGTCCGTACGGGCGTGCAGACCGTCGGCCACCAGCGCGGCCGAGCCGATCTCCCGGCCCACCCGGATCCGGTACCGCGCCACCCACTCGTTGCCCGCGAAGCCCACCAGTGCCGCGACGGCCACCACCGGCAGATGCTGCACCGGGCGCGGATCGAGCAGCCGGTCGACCGCCGTCCACCCGGCGAAGACGGCCGAGGCGGCGATCGTCAGCACGATCGCCAGGCCCGCGAGGTCCTCGGCGCGCCCGTAGCCGTAGGTGAACCGCCGGGTCGCCGCGCGGCGGCCGAGGACGAAGGCGATGCCCAGCGGTACGGCGGTCAGCGCGTCCGCGGTGTTGTGCGCGGTGTCGCCGAGCAGTGCCACCGAGTCGGACATCAGCACCACCACCGCCTGCGCGAGCGCGGTCGCGCCGAGCACCGCGAGCGACACCCACAGGGCCCGCATGCCGCGGGCGGAGGACTCCAGGGCGGTGTCGACCTTGTCGGCGGAGTCGTGGGAGTGGGGTTTGAGGAGGTGGGCGATGCGGTGGCGGCGAGGGTGGTGGGGGTGATGATGCGGGTGTGAGTGCGGGTGCGGGTGGTGGTGCGAGTTGCTCACGGGTCCCCCTCGCGGACGGTGGCGGTGGACTTGGCGGTCCCCTGCCGCCATTATGTGCGTATGAGCGCACGCATGCACCTGTCACCTGCACACCATGCGCATCCGCGCAGCCCCGGCGAGGAGCAGTTCGCCCTCGCCGCCGAGGTCCTCGCCCTGCTCGGCGACCGCACCCGGCTGACCCTGCTGCACGCGCTGACCGGGGGAGAGGCCGACGTCACCACGCTCACCGAGGTGTGCGGCGCGGCCCGGCCGGCCGTCAGCCAGCATCTGGCCCGGCTGCGGCTCGCCGGTCTGGTGAGCACCCGCAAGGAGGGCCGCCGGGTGATCTACGCCCTGCGCGACGGCCACCTGCGCCGACTGGTGGACGAGGCGCTGAACGTCGCCGACCACCGCCTCGGCGACCGGCCCCCGCACGACTGACGATCGGGGCGGCGGGGCTCAGCCGATCGGTGTCTTGCCGATGTACTGCTCCGCGAAGGCCAGGGCGGCCGAGGGGAGTCGAAGAGGCGGCGCAGCCGGGCCAGCGTCGTGCCCGCCCGGTGCGGGTCGCCCGAGGAGGTGCCGTGGTACACCTCCGACAGCCACTGCGAGAACTCCTGGTACTCCCAGACCCGCCCGAGGCACGCCCGCGAATAGCCGTCGAGGCCGGCCGACTCGCCCCTGGTGAGGTGCGCGACCAGCGCCTCGCCGAGCAGGAAGGCGTCGTGCAGCGCGAGGTTCATGCCTTTGGCGGCGATCGGCGCGGTGAGGTGAGCGGCGTCCCCGGCCAGGAAGAGCCGGCCGAACGCCATCGGCTCCACGACGTACCCGTGCATGTCCAGCACGCGCTTCTCGATCAGCGGCCCCTCCGTCAGCGCGGGCGCTCCGGCCGCCCCGAGCCGCTCCCGGAGTGCGGCCCAGACGCGCTCGTCGGACCAGTTCCCGGGGTCGTCGCCCGGCGGGACCTGCAGGTAGTAGCGGGTGACCTCGGGGCTGCGCGCCATGTGTCCGGCGAAACCCCGCGGGTGCATGCCGAAGACCACGCAGTCGTTGGACGGCGGCGCCTCGGCGAGCAGCGCCAGCCAGCCGACGCCGTGGTCGTACCGCGCGATCCGGGCCCGCCCCGGCGGCAGCGCGGCCCTTGACACCCCGCGCGCCCCGTCGCACCCGGCGACGAAGTCGCAGTGCACGACCTGCCGCCGGCCGGACTCGGGGTCCGTGTACGACACCGACGGCCGCTCCGAGTCGAGGTCGTGCAGTGCCACGTCGCGAACCCCGAAGCGGATCGCGCCGCCGCGCACGTCCGCGTACTCCCGCACCAGGTCCGTCACGAGCAACGGCTGTGGATAGATGTAGTGGTGATGTCCGGTCAGCTCGGTGTAGCCGAAGCGGTGGCGCTCCCCGGCGAAGCGGAACTCGCAGGTGTCGTGCGTCCGGCCGCGGGAGAGGAGGTTGTCCGCGAGGCCCCGCCGCTGGAGTCCGCGGACCACCGACTCCTCCAACACGCCCGCCCGGGGCCGCTGTTCGATGAACGCGCGGCTCTCGGTCTCCAGGACCAGGCAGTCGACGGACGCGGCCCGCAGGATGTTGCCGAGGGTGAGCCCGGCCGGTCCGGCGCCGACCACGACCACCGGAAAGCGTTGTGGGGCAGGGGAGTTGGGGTGGGGGGAGGGGTGAGTCACCCGAGCATTATGTGGCGCCGCCGGGGATCGGGACAGCGGCCGGGGTCAGCCGTCGGCCGCGCAGCGGAAGCCCGCGTGGCCGCTGGAGCTGTCGGGGGTGTTGGCGCTGCGGGCGGCGACGCGGTACCGGTTGCAGTACGACGCGTGGCACATGTGGGAGCCGCCGCGGATCACCTTGGCGGTGCCCTCCGCCGGGCCGGCCGCGTCGAGGGAGCCGCGGTGCCCGGTGGACCACCAGTCGGCGCACCACTCCCACACGTTGCCCGAGGTGTTGTACAGGCCGAAGCCGTTGGGAGCGAAGGCGGTCACGGGGGCGGTGCCCCGATGGCCGTCGGCCGCGGTGTTCTTCGTCGGGAAGGTGCCGCGCCAGATGTTGCAGCGGTAGGTGCCGTCCGGGTCCAGTTCGTCGCCCCAGGGATAGCGGCGCCCCTCCAGTCCGCCGCGGGCCGCGTACTCCCACTCGGCCTCGGTGGGCAGGCGCTTGCCCGCCCAGGCCGCGTAGGCCGTGGCGTCGTACCAGGACACGTGGACCACCGGGTGGTCGCCGCGGCCGGAGAGATCGCTTCCCGGCCCCTCCGGCCGGTCCCATGACGCGCCGGCGACCGCGCACCACCAGGGCGTCGGTTCGGGCCGGGGCGCCCCGCGGCGCAGCGCGGCGGGCAGGAACCCGGCGAAGACGTAGGACCAGTCCAGTCGTTCGGCGTCGGTGACATGACCGGTGTCGGCGACGAAGGCCGCGAACGCGTCGTTGGTCACCGCGCAGGCGTCCATCCGGAACGGGGACAGCCGCACCGTCCGCACCGGGCCCTCCCCGTCGGCTGGGAAGCCCTCGCTGTCCTCGGCGCCCATCAGGAACGCACCGCCCGGCAGAGCGACGGTGCCGTCGCTGGCGGCGGGCCCGGACGGGGAGGTGGGACCGCACGCGGCAGTGGGCTCGGTGCGAGGGGGCGCCGCCGGTGCGGGGGTGCCGGTGCCGGCACCGGTGCCCGTGCCGGACGGCGGCATGCAGCAGGGGCCGGGGGACGGGGACTCGTGCATCGGTGCATCCTCGTGGGCCTGCGACGGGTACGGGGTCCCTGTCTACGCCATGAACCCGGCGCCGGTGCGGCCGGGGGAGCGCCTGTGCCGCATACGGGCGCCGAGGTAACCGGGCCGGCGGTCCGTGCCGCATACCGGCGCCGAGGCAGCCGGACCGGCGGGCCGTGCCACATCCCGGCGCCGACGCAATCCGGGCCGGCGTCCACGCCATGGACCCGACGCCGACGCAATCCGGGCCGGCGTCCGCGCCATGAACCCGGCGCCGACGAGCCCGGGTCAGCGCAGCAGGGGTATCTCGATGGCCGGGCAGCGGTCCATCACCATCTCCAGACCCGCCGCCCGGGTCCGCTCACGGGCGGCCTCGTCGATCACGTCCAGCTGGAACCACACCGCCTTCGCGCCCTTGGCGACGGCCTCGTCGGCCACCGGTCCCGCGAGTTCGCTGTTGACGAAGACATCGACGACGTCCACCTCGAAGGGGATGTCCGCCAGCGAGGCGTAACCCTGCTCGCCGTGCACCGTCTCCGCCTTGGGGTGGACGGGCACCACACGCTTGCCGTAACGCTGGAGCACCTGTGCGACGCCGTACGCCGCCCGCCGCCGGTTCGACGACAGGCCGACCACCGCCCAGGTGTCGCCGAGTTCGGTGAGGATCCTGCGGATCGCCGCTTCGTCGTCGTGCACCCGTGCCTCCTCGGCCTCATGACATGCCTGTTCTCCGGAGAACGGCCGAGGGCGCGCGGAGATTCCCGGCGTCCGCGCTGTCCGGAAACGGCGGCGCGTGCTGCGCCCGGGCGCGCGCCCGCCTACGCTCGGGGAGTGCTGCGCATCACCGACGCCCGAACGGGCGCGTCCGTCGACGCCACGCCCGCCCGGCGCGGCCTGACCCGGGTCGAGGCCCATGTGTCCGGCTTCGACACGGGCGCCCTGCGCGTGCTCCTCGTCACCGACCTGCTGGTCCGGGCCCTGGAACTGGGCGGCACCCCCGTCTGGGCGGTGCTGCGCACCCACCGCGAGCAGCCCGAGCTGCGGGCCGGCGCCGCCGCCCTCGGCATCCGGCCGCTGGAGGACGCCCGGGAGGTCGGGCAGAGCCTGGGTGAGAAACAGGTCATTCATGTCGTCGCCGAGGACCACGCCACCCCCGACGGCGTCCTCGTCGCCGTCGCGCCCGTGCACGCGGTCTCGCCGGCGCCCCTCGCGGGAGCCGACCCCGTCGCCCTGCGCCTGGCCCTGCTGACCCCGCGCCGGGACCGGCCCGTACAGCTGGACACGGAGGCCCTGGCCGAGGCCCACGACACCCTCGTACGGTGGCGGCGCGCGGTCGCCGGCTGGGCGCGGCACCCCTCGCGGCCCATCCCGGACCACATCCGCACCGACCTGCGCGCGGCCTGGGAGGACGACCTGGACGTACCCGGGGTGCTGCGGCTGCTGGACCGGGTGGCCGACGAGCCGGAACTGCCGGACGGCGCCCGCTTCGAGACCTACGCCTACGCCGACCGGCTGCTCGGCCTCGACCTGGTCCGCGACCTGGGGCACCCCTCGTGATCGCGCGCCCCGGCGCGGGACCGCTGCGCAGACTGGTCGTCCTGCGGCACGCCAAGTCGGCCTGGCCCGAAGGGGTCGCCGACCACCGCCGACCCCTCGCCCCGCGCGGTCTGCGGGACGCCCCGGCCGCCGGCCGCGCGCTCGCCGAGTCCGACCTGCTGCCCGACCTGGCCCTGTGCTCCACCGCGGTACGCGCCCGCCGGACCTGGGAGCTGGCGTCCGCCGAATGGGGCACCCCGCCGCCCGTGCGGTACGTGCCGCAGCTGTACGCCGCCGAGGTCGCCGACCTGCTCGACGCCGTGCACGCGACACCGGCAGAGGTGGAGACGCTCCTGCTGGTCGGGCACAACCCCGGTCTCGAAGAACTGGTGACCGAGCTGGCCGGGGACAGCCTGGACGACGCGCTGGACGCGGTCCGGGTGAAGTTCCCCACGTCCGCCGTCGCCGTGCTGGCCTGGCGCGGCCCCTCCTGGAGCGCCCTCGCCCCCGGCACCGCCCTGCTGACCTGGTTCGCCGTGCCCCGCGGGAAGAAGGGCCGACCGGCCCTGTCATAGGCTGGCCGGATGCAGGACGAGTACCGCACGGTCGCCCACGCGGGCGTGCACGAGACCGAGGTCAACCGCTCCCGCTTCCTGTGCGCCCTCGCCCCGGCGGCCACCGAGCAGGAGGCCCAGGACTTCCTCGCCGCGGTCCGCAAGGAGCACGCCGACGCCACCCACAACTGCTTCGCGTACGTCATCGGCGCCGACGCGGCGGTCCAGAAGGCGGGCGACGACGGCGAACCGGGCGGCACCGCGGGCGTCCCGATGCTCCAGATGCTGCTCCGCCGCGACATGCGGTACGTCGTCGCCGTCGTCACCCGCTACTACGGCGGCGTCAAACTCGGCGCCGGCGGCCTCATCAGGGCGTACGGCGGCGCCGTCGGCGAGGCCCTCGACACCCTGGGCACGATCACCCGCCGCCGCTTCCGGCTGGCCACGGTGACCGTCGACCACCAGCGGGCCGGCAAGGTCGAGAACGATCTGCGCGCCACCGGGCGCGAGGTCCGCTCGGTGCGCTACGCCGAGGCGGTCACCATCGAGATCGGACTGCCCGACGCCGACGTCGACGCGTTCCGGGCGTGGCTGGCCGACGTCACCGCGGGGAGCGCCGGGTTCGAGCTGGGCGGGGAGGCGTACGGAGACGCCTGACACACCGTGCCCGACACAGCGGACATACAGGGCACTTGTGCTGCGGTCATCGCGGCCGATACGGGAGTAACCGCCCGTGATGCCAGACCCGGCCGTTAGTCTTCGGGGATCATGAGGCTCCTGCACACTTCCGACTGGCACCTCGGCCGGGCGTTCCACCGCGTGAACATGCTCGGCGCCCAGGCCGACTTCGTCGACCACCTCGTCACCACCGTGCGGGAGCACGCGGCGGACGCGGTGCTCGTCTCGGGAGACGTGTACGACCGGGCGGTCCCCCCGCTCGCCGCCGTCGAACTCTTCGACGACGCCCTGCACCGCCTCGCCGCCCTCGGCGTACCCACCGTGATGATCTCCGGGAACCACGACTCGGCGCGCCGGCTCGGGGTCGGCGCCGGGCTGATCGACCGCGCGGGCATCCACCTGCGCACCGACCCGTCGGCCTGCGGCACCCCGGTGGTGCTCACCGACACCCACGGCGACGTCGCCTTCTACGGGCTGCCCTACCTCGAACCGGCGCTGGTGAAGGACGAGTTCGCCGTCGACCGGCCCGGACACGAGGCGGTGCTGGCCGCCGCCATGGACCGGGTGCGCGCCGACCTCGCGGCCCGCGCCCCCGGCACCCGGTCCGTCGTCCTCGCGCACGCCTTCGTCACCGGCGGCGAGGCCAGCGACAGCGAGCGGGACATCACCGTCGGCGGGGTCGCCGCCGTACCGGCCGGTGTCTTCGACGGCGTCGACTACACCGCGCTCGGCCATCTGCACGGCTGCCAGACCATCACCGACCGGGTGCGCTACTCCGGTTCCCCGCTCGCGTACTCCTTCTCGGAGGCCGACCACCGCAAGAGCATGTGGCTGGTCGAGCTGGACGCCGACGGCGAGGTGACCGCCGAGCGCCTCGACTGCCCCGCCCCGCGCGCGCTGGCCCGGATCCGCGGACCGCTGGAGGAACTCCTCGCCGATCCCGGCCTCGCCCGCCACCAGGACGCCTGGATCGAGGCCACCCTCACCGACGCCGTCCGCCCCGCCGAGCCCATGGCCCGCCTCACCGAACGCTTCCCGCACACCCTCAGCCTGGTCTTCGACCCCGACCGCTCCCCGGACGACCCCGACGTCTCCTACGCCCGGCGGCTGGCCGGGCGCGACGACCAGCAGATCGCCGAGGACTTCGTCGCCCATGTGCGCGGCGCCGGACCGGACGAGGCCGAGCGGACCGTCCTGCGCGACGCCTTCGACGCGGTCCGCGCGGACGCGGTGGTACGGGAGGTGGCCCGGTGAAGCGACGGCCGACCTTCCGCGCCGTGCCCGGGGAGGCGACCCGGTGAGGCTGCACCGGCTCGACATCACGGCGTTCGGACCCTTCGGGGGCTCCCAGAGCGTCGACTTCGACGACCTGTCAGCGGCCGGGCTCTTCCTGCTGCACGGACCGACCGGCGCCGGCAAGACCACGGTCCTCGACGCCGTCTGCTACGCCCTCTACGGCACCGTGCCCGGCGCCCGCCAGAGCGGCCAGGGCCTCACCCTGCGCAGCGACCACGCGGAACCCGCCACCCGCACCGAGGTCCGCCTCGACCTCACCGTCGCCGGACGCCGACTGGAGATCACCCGGCAGCCGCCCTGGCAGCGCCCCAAGAAGCGCGGCACCGGCACCACCCTGGACAAGGCGCAGAGCTGGCTGCGCGAGTACGACGCCACCACCGCAGCCTGGAAGGACCTCAGCCGCTCCCACCAGGAGATCGGCGAGGAGGTCACCCAGCTGCTCGGCATGAGCCGCGAACAGTTCTGCCAGGTCGTCCTGTTGCCCCAGGGCGACTTCGCGCGCTTCCTGCGCGCCGACGCCGAGGCCCGCGGCCGGCTGCTGGGCCGGCTCTTCGACACCCACCGCTTCGCCGAGGTGGAGAAGCACCTCGCGGAGCGCCGGCGCTCCGCCGAGGCCGAGGTGCGCGACGGCGACACCGCGCTGCTGGCCGACGCGCACCGCATGCAGCAGGCCGCGGGCGGCGCCATGGAGCTGCCCGCGCTGGACCCCGGCGAGCCGGGGCTCGCCGACGCCGTCCTCGCCGCCGCCGCCGTCGCCCGCAGCAGCGCGCGCGAGGAACTGACCGTCGCCCGCTGCCGACTGGCCACCGCCGAGTCCGCCCAGCACACCGCCGAGCGCGCCCTGGCCGACGTGCGGGAGACCGCGCGCCTGCAACGCAGGTTCGCCGAGGCGGGCGAGCGGGCCCGGCTCCTCCAGGAGCGGGCCGACGGACACCGCGAGGCACAGGCCCGCATGGAGCGGGCCCGCAAGGCCGAGACGGTCGCCCCCGCCCTGGAACTGCGGGACGACACCGACGCCGAACACCGGCGCGCGGACCTCGCCCGGTCCCGCGCGTACGCCCTGCTCCCGGACGCCCTCGCCGACGCCGGCGCCACCGGGCTCGCCGCCGCGGCACGCCGGTCCGCCGAGGAACTGGGCGGCCTGGAGTCCGCCCGCCGCGCCGAACAGCGCCTGGCCGAACTCGTCGACGAGCGGGCCGGGCTCGACCGCCAGGAACGCGCCGACGACGGCGTCCTCCAGGACGCCGAGGCCTGGCTGGCCGGCTGGGAGGCCACCCGCGCGGACCTGCGGAGCCGTATCGACACCGCCCAGGAGGCGGCCACCCGCGCCGAACAGCTCGCCGGCCGCCGCGAACCCGCTGCCAAGCGGCTCGGCGCGGCCCGGCTGCGCGACCAGTTGGCCCGGGACACCGACGCCGCCGCGGACCTGACCCGCGCCGCGCAACAGGAGACGCTGACGGCCAAGGCGCACTGGCTGGAGGTCAAGGAGCGCCGCCTGAACGGCATCGCGGCCGAACTCGCCTCCCAGCTCACCGACGGCAGCCCCTGCGCGGTCTGCGGTGCCACCGAGCACCCCGCGCCGGCCCGCAAGGACGCCGGACACGTCGACCGCGCGGCGGAGGAACGGGCGCACGCAGCCTTCCAGGCCGCCGAGCGGGCCCAGGCCGAGCGCGAGCGGCGGCTCGGCGTCGTCCGTGAGGCGCTGGCCGCCGCCGGCGCCGAAGCCGGCGACACCGCCACCGGGCAGCTCGACGACGAAGTCCAGGAACTGGAGCGGCTGTTCGCCGCCGCCCGCCAGGAGGCCTCCGACCTGCTCCCGGCCCGTGAGGAACTCCTCGCCGCCGAACAGGAACACGAACGGCGCGCCACGGCCCGTCGGCAGGCGGAGGTGCGCACCGCCGCCCGGGTGGGCCACCGCGACCGGCTCGACCGCGAACGGGCCCTGCTGGAAGCGGAGTTGGCCGAGGCCCGGGGCGCCCAGGAGAGCGTGGCCGCCCGCTTCACCCAACTGGAACGGCAGGTCGCGCTGCTCGCCGACGCCGCCGAGACCGCCCGGGCGGCCGAGGACAGCGCCCGCCGGCTCAAGGACGCCGACTCCCGGCTCGCCGACGCCGCGTTCCGCGCCGGCTTCGAGACCCCGCAGGCCGCCGCCGACGCCCTGCTGGACCGCGCCGCCCACCGCGAACTCCAACAGCGCCTGGACGCCTGGCAGTCGGAGGAGGCGACGGTACGGGCCGTACTCGCCGAGGCCGACACCGCAGCCGCCGCCCAGCGCCCGCCCGCCGACCTCGCGGAGGCGGAGCGGACCGCCGCCGAAGCCGCCCGACGCCTGCGCGAGGCGTCCTCCGCGCACGACGCCGCCGCCCGCCGCTGCACCGAACTCGACCGGCTCTCCGCCCGCGCGGCGGAGTCCGCCCGAGGGCTCGCCCCGCTGCGCGCGCGGTACGACCGGGTGGCCCGCATGGCCGCCCTCACCGCAGGCACGTCGGCCGACAACGAACGCCGGATGCGCCTGGAGTCCTACGTCCTGGCCGCCCGGCTGGAGCAGGTCGCGGCCGCCGCGACCGTACGCCTGCGGCGGATGTCGTCCGGCCGCTACACGCTGGTCCACTCCGACGACCGCGCCGGACGCGGCCGCAGCGGTCTGGGGCTGCATGTCGTCGACGCCTGGACCGGCCGCGAGCGGGACACCGCGACCCTGTCCGGCGGGGAGACCTTCTTCGCCTCGCTGGCCCTCGCCCTCGGCCTCGCCGACGTGGTCACCGACGAGGCGGGCGGGGTCCGGCTGGACACCCTCTTCATCGACGAGGGCTTCGGCAGCCTCGACGACCAGACCCTCGACGAGGTCCTCGACGTTCTCGACTCCCTACGGGAACGCGACCGCAGCGTGGGAATCGTCAGCCACGTCCCCGACCTCCGCCGCAGAGTCCACACCCAACTGGAAGTAACCAAAACCCGATCAGGCTCAACCCTCAACCAACAAACCACAACCGGCCCTTAACACCGCCATGGGCGCGCCCCCAGGGCGCCCCATAGGGGCGCGGGGAACGGCGCGCCGAGCCACAACCCCGCCGCACCCGACCGAGCAACCGCCGGCCCCATCCACCCAGGGGCGCGGGGAACTGCGCGACAAGCCACAACGCCGCCGCACCCGAAAAGCGTCACCGCCCAAGAGGCCGCCGCGGCAGCGGCGACGAATACACCACAGACGTCGTCACAGACCCCAACGCCCCG
The DNA here is from genome assembly GCF_040299205.1 of Streptomyces sp. NPDC000983. Taxonomy (NCBI): domain Bacteria; kingdom Bacillati; phylum Actinomycetota; class Actinomycetes; order Kitasatosporales; family Streptomycetaceae; genus Streptomyces; species Streptomyces sp. NPDC000983. The sequence goes on from NZ_JBEPBM010000016.1 coordinate 76,153, forward strand.
ATCTTCCCCGACACCTCCTCAAGATGCCGCATGGACCTCGCGGCAACCTTGATCACAAAGCAGTCGTCCCCCGTGACATGGTGCGCCTCGAGAATCTCCGGCGTCACATCCACCAGATCATGGAACGGCTTGTAGTTCCCCGTCGGATACCGCAGCCGCACGAACGCCAGGATCGGCAACCCCAGCCGCTCCGGCGCCACCACCGCCGAGTACCCCTGGATGACCCCCGCCTCCTCCAGCCTGCGGACCCGCTCGGTGACCGCGCTGGCCGACATCGACACGGCCCGCGCCAGCTCCGCGAAACTGGCCCGCCCTTCGCGCTGGAGGACATCGAGGATGCGCCAGTCGGTGGCGTCCGGTGAAAACGTGGTCATGAACCAGAGCTAACAGGGATTCCCCGGCCGATCAAGAGCGGTGCCGGGGATTCGCCCTTCAAGGAGTTGATCTTCCCGCCGTAGATTTCAGGTCATGAGCAGCCACCCCGGAAAGGCCAGCAGATGACCAGCCCCGCCACCGCCGTCAACCCCGTCCTGCGGGTGGCCCCCGCCGCTCCCGCCGAGGCGGCCGCCTACTTCCGGGCGAGCCTCGTCTTCCATGCGGACGTCTCCGACGTCGCCGCCGCGCTCGCGGCCGACGGCGACCCCGGATTCGTCGTCCTGGACTCCCGCAGCACCGCCTCCTGGGACCAGGGCCACATCCCGGGCGCGATACACCTGCCGACCGCGCTCATCGCCGAGCAGGCCGAGCGCCTCCTGGACAGGTCGGTGCCCGTGGTCACCTACTGCTGGGGCCCCGGCTGCAACGGAGCCACCCGGGCCGCCCTCGCCCTCGCCGAACTCGGCTACCAGGTCAAGGAGATGCTGGGCGGCTTCGAGTACTGGGCCCGCGAGGGCTTCGCCTACGAGACCTGGGAGGGCGAGGCCCGCAAGGCTGCCGACCCGCTGACCGCGCCGGTCGACAGCGAGGACTGCGGCTGCTGAGAAGGCCCCCGCCGGCCCGTCGGAAAGGTGCCCGGGACACCGAACTCGGCCGCGGAGCGGGCGTGTAGGTTTCTGCGCCATGGTGCGACACAGGGTGCGGTGGGTGGAGTCGGGCGGGGGTCCGCTCATAGCGGTGCCGGAGACGGTCCTGCCCTTCTGGGCGGGCGCCGACGGCGACGAGACCGCCTCCGACTACGACCGGGCCTGCGAGATCGACGGCCTCGTAGGCCTGCTGCCCGTGGGGGACAGCGCGGCCCTGGTCCTGGGTGACGAGCCCGCCACCACCACCTACCTCCCGGACCAGGGCACCTTCGTACGGTGGTCCGCCGCCCGCTCGGAGGCCGACCTGCTCGCCGGACTCCCGGCGGCCCTCGCCGGCGCGGAGTGGGGCGCGGAGGTCCGCTGGAAGGTGCCGGGGCCGGTGTTCCTCTTCGACTCCGCCCGGCCCGGCACCGAGACCCGGGGTGCCGCCTCGCTGCGCATCCCGCTGACTCCGGGCCCGTACGCGGTGCGCGCGGCGTGGACGAGACCGGGCGCGGAGACCTGGCTCGGCCTCGTCCAACTGCGGCCGCTGGCGGCGTAGTTACGACGAAGCCGCCCGTCCCGTCGGCCGACGTGCGACCGACGGGGCGGCTACCGGAGCCGAACCCGCCCCGAAGAGCGCCGAACCACCCTCAGAGCGCGGCGAGTTCGTCGACGAGGTCGTCCAGACCCAGGGAGCCCTGGGACAGGGCGGCCATGTGCCAGGTCTTGAGGTCGAAGGCGTCGCCCTGCCGCTCCCGCGCCTTCTCCCGGCCCAGCAGCCACGCCCGCTCGCCCAGTTTGTAGCCGATCGCCTGCCCGGGGATCGTCAGATAGCGGGTCAGCTCGCTCCTCACGAAGTCCTTCGGCCGGCTGCTGTGCGCACCGAAGAACTCCTCGGCCAGCTCGGGCGTCCAGCGCTCACCGGGGTGGAAGGGGGAGTCGGCCGGGATCTCCAGCTCCAGGTGCATGCCGATGTCGACGATGACCCGGGCGGCGCGCATCATCTGCGCGTCGAGGTAACCGAGCCGCTCCTCGGCGTCCGCGAGGAAGCCCAGCTCGTCCATCAGCCGCTCCGCGTACAGCGCCCAGCCCTCGCAGTTGGCGCTGACCATACCGACGGTGGCCTGGTAGCGGGAGAGGTCGTCCTTGACGTGCACCCACTGCGCGAGCTGGAGGTGGTGGCCCGGAACGCCCTCGTGGTACCAGGTGGAGACCAGGTCGTACGCCGGGAAGCGGGTCGCGCCCATCGTCGGCAGCCAGGTGCGGCCCGGCCGGGAGAAGTCCTCGCTCGGCGACGTGTAGTACGGGGCCGCCGCACCCCCCGGCGGAGCGATCCGCGACTCCACCTTCCGTACCCGCTCGGCGAGTTCGAAGTGGGTGCCGTCGAGGGTCTCGATGGCCCGGTCCATCAGCCCCTGGAGCCAGCTCTGTACCTTGTCGACCCCCTCGATCGCCCTGCCGTGCTCGTCGAGGTGCGCGAGCGCCGTCCACGGCGTCTCCGCGCCGGGCAGCACCTTCTCCGCCTCGCTCCTCATCTCGCCGAGCAGCCGGTGGAACTCCGACCAGCCGTAGGCGTACGCCTCGTCCAGGTCGAGGTCCGTGCCGTTGAAGTAGCGGGAGAGCCGGGCGTACCGCTCCCGTCCCACCACGTCGGGGGCGCCCTCGACGGCCGGCGCGTACACCTCGCGCATCCAGTCCCGCAGCTCCACCACGGCCGCCGTCGCCGCGCGCGCCGCCTCGTCCAGCTCGGTGCGCAGCGCCTCGGGGCCCGCCGCGGCGAAGTCCTCGAACCAGCCCCGGCCCTCGCCTGTGTCGGCCCACTCGGTGAGCTGCTCCAGGAAGGTCGCGGTCGGCCGGGGCGCCGCGTACAGCTTGCGTTCCAGGCCGAGTTCCAGCGATTCGCGGTAGCCGGCCAGCGCCCGGGGCACCGCGCGCAGCCGTTCGGCGATCGCCGCCCAGTCCTCCTCGGTCTCGGCCGGGGTGATGGCGAAGATCTCGCGCACGGAGTGCGCGGGCGTACTCAGGTTGCCGACCGCGCGCAGCCCCTCGTCCGCCTCGTGCACGGCGAGTTCGGCGGTCAGCCGTTCGCGCAGCAGGCGGGCGCACCGGCGTTCGATGGCGCTGTCCGCGCCGGGCTGCCGCTCGGCCGTGTCGAGCCGGGCCAGCGTCGCCCGGGCGAGCTCCGCGAGCGCCTCCTGGCCCGCGGGCGAGAGGTCGGGCAGCCTGCTCGAACTCTCCTTCTTGCCGAGATACGTACCGGTGACCGGATCGAGGGCGATGAGGTCGTCGACATAGGCGTCGGCGACCTCACGGGGCAGCAGGCTCTTCGTCTCTGACATGCGGCCCATCCTCCAACGGGGGCCGCCGCACGTCACCCTGATTGAGCCGAGGGCGAAGGCGGCAGCAGCGGGCCGCAGTCCCACTGCTGGAAGATCAGCCTGGTCTCCACCCGTGCGACCTCCCGGTGGGCGGTGAACTCGTCCAGAACCAGGCGCTGGAGATCGGCCATGTCCGCGACCGCGACATGGACCAGATAGTCGTCGGGCCCGGTGAGGTGGAAGACGGTCAGCGACTCCGGCAGCGCCCGGATGCGCTCCACGAACGGCCCCACCAGCTCCCGGCGGTGCGGCCTGACCTGTACCGACAGCAGCGCCTGAAGTCCACGCCCGAGCTTCGCCGGGTCCAGCCGCAGCTGATGGCCGAGGATCACCCCGGCTCGCCGCAGCCGGGTCACCCGGTCCAGACAGGTCGACGGCGCGACCCCGACCTGAGCGGCGAGGTCCCGGTACGTGGCCCGGGCGTCGTTCTGCAGCAGCCGCAGCAGATGAAGGTCCACCGGATCCAGTACGACAGATTCGGCCATGAATCGAACGTAACACGGGGTTCCGTCGCCGCGGCCCGGTCGGCGTTCACTCTTCCGGCCATGGAGACCCCTGTGCGATCGAGAGCCCTCGCCACCGAAGCCGTGCACGCAGGCCGCGACGATCTCGCCGGTCTGGGCCTGCACGCCCCGCCGATCGACCTGTCCACGACCTACCCCTCCTACGACAGCCGCGGCGAGGCCGCCCGGATCGACGCGTTCGCCGAGACGGGCGCCGATCCGGACGGCCCGCCCGTGTACGGACGGCTCGGCAACCCGACCGTCGCCCGCTTCGAGACCGCGCTGGCCCGGCTGGAGGGCACCGAGTCGGCCGTCGCCTTCGCCAGCGGCATGGCCGCGCTGAGCGCGGTGCTGCTGGCCCGGGCGGCGACGGGACTGCGGCACGTGGTCGCCGTGCGGCCCCTGTACGGGTGCAGCGACCACCTGCTGACGGCGGGGCTGCTCGGCTCCGAGGTGACCTGGACCGATCCGGCCGGGATCGCGGACGCCCTGCGCCCGGACACCGGCCTGGTGATGGTGGAGTCGCCGGCCAACCCGACGCTGGCCGAGGTCGACCTGCGCGCGGTCGCGCACGCCTGTGGGTCGGTGCCGCTGCTCGCGGACAACACCTTCGCCACACCCGTGCTCCAGCGCCCGGCCGAGCAGGGGGCGCGCCTGGTGCTGCACAGCGCGACCAAGTACCTCGGCGGGCACGGGGACGTGATGGCCGGCGTGGTCGCCTGCGACGAGGAGTTCGCCGGACGGCTGCGGCAGGTGCGGTTCGCCACCGGCGGTGTCCTGCACCCGCTGGCCGGCTACCTCCTGCTGCGCGGCCTGTCGACGCTGCCGGTCCGGGTCCGCGCGGCCTCCGCGACCGCCGCCGAACTGGCCCGGCGGCTGACCGCCGACCCTCGGGTGGCGCGGGTGCACTACCCGCGCATCGGTGGCGCGATGGTCGCCTTCGAGGTGCACGGCGACCCGCACGAGGTGATCGCCGCGGTCCGTCTGATCACCCCGGCGGTCAGCCTCGGCAGCGTCGACACCCTCATCCAGCACCCGGCGTCCATCAGCCATCGCATCGTCGACGCCGACGACCGCAAGGGCGCCGGGGTCAGCGACCGGCTGCTGCGGATGTCGGTGGGCCTGGAGGACGTGGAGGACCTGTGGTCCGACCTGGACGGCGCCCTGGGCGCCGGCGGCGGGACCGCGGCCGGCCACCACGGCGAACCGTCGATGGCCGGCCGGGTCTGACCCCTACGAGGTCTCGGCCCGGGTGACGCCCACCGTGCCCCTCGACCCCACCTGCGGAGCGAGCCGCGCTGTGATCACCAGCGTGCCTTCCTCGATCTGGTAGTCGAGGGGCAGTCCAAGACCCCGCATCGCGGCGACCATGCCGGTGTTGGACGCCTGCGTCACCGCGTACACGCTGTCGCAGTCGGCCTCGACGGCCATGGCCACGAGCCGGCGCAGCAGCTCCGTCCCGATGCCCCTGCGCTGCCAGGCGTCCTCGACGATCAGCGCGACCTCGGTCTCGTCGCCGTCCCAGAGCAGATGCCCGAGGCCCACGATGCGCCCCGACGCGGTCCGCACCGCGAGCGTGCGCCCGTACCGGGGGCTGAGCAGGTGGTTCAGATACCGGTCCGCGTCGCCCACCGGACCGTGGTAGCGCCTGCTCAGCGTCTGCGCGGAGCACCGTTCGTGCATGGCCTTGGCGGCCTCGACGTCATCGGTGTCGGCCCGCCGTACGGTGATGTCGCTGCCCTCGGGGAGCGTCAGCACGTCCTGTCCGCCGGGCACCCGCGGACCGAGCCGGGCGTCCAGCTCCACCAGGGCCCGCGCCCGCGCGAACTCGGTGGGGGTGAACGGCAGGTACGGCCGCTCCACGGTGATCACTCCGCCTTCCGGTGCCCGCAGCCGCATCACGGTGTCCTCCAGTACGCCCTCCACCGGGACGCCCTCCGGCGCCCGGCCGGCGACCGGGGCGCCCGGCAGCTGACGGATCGTGCAGCGGCCCAGCAACTGCCGCAGCGCCAGGGGCAGTTCCGCGGCGTCCAGGGCGGTGCGGGTGGCGAGCCCGAGGACCCGGGTCGGCGCGTCCACCAGGTCGTGGGCGTCGGCACGCTCGATCCAGGTGTCCGTGCCCTCCGCCAGGGAGACGGCCCGGGTGATCTCGGCGGCGGCCAGCTCGCCCGGGGCGCGCAGCAGGAACTCGTCGACCGTGCCGTCGCCCAGCGGATGCGTCTGGAGGCTGAGGATGTCCACCCGGTGCTCCGCGAGGGCGGTGCACAGCGCGGCCAGCGATCCGGGTTCGTCCTTCACGGTCGTCCGCATCCGCCACAGCGTGCTCTCGGCGGCCGTGTCCCCGGCCGGACGCGCCGATCGGTCCGCGGGCCCGGCCTGCCGCTCTGCGGCGGACCGGGCACCTGTATGGTCCGCGGGCGGTGCGTGACCGTGGCGGCGTGCCCACCAGATGTGGAACAGCGCCGTGGCGACCAGCACGACCGCCGACACCAGCAGCAGCTGGGGTCCGTCAGGGCCGTGCCCGATCAGGTTGGCCACGGCGTCCGCCACGGCGACCGCCGTGAACAGCGCGGCCAGTTCGATGACGTCCCGCCGCCAGTGGTGGACGGGACGGCCGTGCTTCGCACGGGTCACATCAGACATGTCTCGAGTCATGCAGTCACTGTGAAGGAATGGTGTTGCGTGATCACGAACGCTTTGTGACCGGGCGGTAAAGATCGCTTCTGCGCCTTTTGCCGCTCTTTTTACTGTTGTGCGGTCGGCTCCGCACGCTCGCGTTTCCTCCCCGGCCGCCCCACCGGCGTCCACCGGGGGCCCGCACCCGGGCCCCCGGTGACTACGTCACGCGGCCACCTCGACCTCCAGCGTGCTGCGCAGTCGGCGCGCCTGGGCCACCAGCCGGGAGGAGCCGCCCCGCTCGGCGGTCTGGACCAGCCGCGGCACCTCGCCCCGGGCCCCGGAACGCTCGGCGCAGTCCGCGGCCACGGCCACCAGATCCGCGAGCCCCCGCGCCGGCGGGCGGCGACGGCCGTCCGCCGGCTCGGCCAGCACGGCGGGCAGCGTGTGCCGCAGCGTCTCCCAGACGGTGGCCGCGGCCCCGGTCGCCGCCACCGTCCGGATGGACTCCACCAGCCGCGACGGCTTGACCGCCCCGCCCGCCACCAACTGCCCGAGGTCCTCGCCCAGCCGCGCGGTGTCGAGCTGTCCCCTGGCCGCCAGCACCAGCAGCGCGTCCACCGCGGCGAGCCGGTCCGCCTCGTGCCGCGCCCCGAGCCCGTACGCCACCCCCAGATGCAGGGCCGCGCCCGCCTCGCCGTCGGATTCCGCGAGCAGCGGGAGGATCGCGGCGGCACCCCGGGTGTCCTCCACGGCGGTCGAGGACAGGTCCCGCAGCAGCCGTACGGCGACCAGTTCCCTCCGCTCGGGCAGCAGGGCCGCCCAGTGCGGGCGCAGGGCGCCCTCCCAGTGGTAGCAGTACCAGCGCTCGCGGTAGACGCTCACCGGACGGCCCAGGGGCTGGAGCTCCGGCGGGAAGTCCTGCTGGAGCTCCTCGACCTCGGAGAACTCCAGCAGCACGCGCGGGCCCGCGGTGCGCCGCCGTACGGCCGGCAGGTGCGGCGCGCCCGAGGTGAGCCACCGGGCCAGCCGGGTGCCCTCCGGGGTGCCGAGGGCCGCCGCCCGTTCCGCGGCCGACTCGGCCGCCGCCCGGTCCTGCCGCCGGACCCGCAGCAGGGCGTGCGCGAAGTCGACGGGCGCGGCGCGGACGCCCAGCTCCCGGTAGGTGTCGAGCCGGGACACCAGCTCGTCCGGTTCGAGGAGGCCGGTGCTCCAGGTCGGAGTGGCGAGCAGGAAGGGCGGCGGATCCGTCCGCACCCGCTGGGCGATCTCCCATATGCGGACGTTGAACGCCCGGCTGAGCGGGGAGTGCACACAGTCCGCCGTCGCCCAACGGTCCTGCGGCAGGGTGCGGAACGCGTGCCGCGGGGTCTTCTCCAGCAGCGCCGCGAGGACGAGTTCCAGATGCCGGTGGCCGAAGAAGTCACCGGGGCTGATGGAGTCGCAGGAGAGCCAGGGCAGCCGGCCCAGCACCGGTTCCAGGGCTTCCCGCAGCGCGCCCCGGTCGCGGTGGGCATGGCGCACCAGGCCGTCCAGGGTGCGCTCGAAGGCGGCCACGTCGTCCTCCGCCGCGAGCAACGCCCCGACCTCCTCGGCGAGTTCGGCAGCCGACTCGGGCGCGGGCGCCAGCCGCCCCGGCACCGGTGCCGGGGGCAGGGTCTCCTCGTAGGGCGCCGCCGGCGCCGTGGACACCCCGAGCGCGTCGGCCACCCGTGAACGCAGCGCGGGAGTCGACTGTTCGGCCGCGGCGACGAGTTCCTCGCGGATCCGCGCGTCCTTCACCTTCGGCGCGTGCCGCTCCAGCAGCTTGACGGCCCGCTCCTGCATCTCGGTGTCCGGGTGCCCGAGCGCCTGCGCCAGGGCGGGCAGCAGCACCTCGGCGGCGGACCCGTCCCGGGCGAGAACCTTCCCGAGGAGCACCAGCTGGGACCGCACCAGCTTCTTCTCGGCGCGGAACAGCACCGCCTCGGACGTCTCCGCCAGCCGGCGGGGCGTGAGTTCGCCGTCCAGGGCCAGGGCGGCCAGCACCGCCTGGGCGTGCGCGGCGACCGGGGACGCGGCCTCCCCGGCGAGCGCCGTCCAGTCGGCCACCCGCTCCCGCTCCTCCTCGCGGGTCGGGGCCAGCGCGCGCAGCAGATGCAGGAACGCCCGGACGTCCGAGGTCCGGCCGCCCCGCAGCAGACGGGCCACACACCCGTCCAGCAGCGCCTTCCGGTCCAGGACGCCCTCCTCGGCGAGTCCGGTCAGCGCGACGTGCCAGCTGTTGGGCGCCTCTCCGGCGGTCCACGCGAAGGCCCAGCCGATCTCGTCGACCTCGAACAGCGCGGCCACCAGCTCGGCCACCTGCGGTTCCTGGCGCAGCCGCTTCGCGAGGGTGCCCGCGTGGGACCATCTCCCACCGATGTGGGCCACCCAGCCCCGCACGTAGGTGTCCGTCGTGGGGACCGGGCAGGCGGCGAGCCGGACCAGACCGCTCATCAGCTCGTACGGCACACGCGCGCTCTCCGGGCGGCGGGCGAGCCGGTGCGCCACGTCGGCGAGCCAGGCGGGGTCCCGGTCGGCCAGCACCTCGATCAGCCGCGCGGGCGGCGCGGGGAACCAGGCGAAGTCCACCGCCCCCAGCCAGTCCGCCGCGGCCGCAGCGCCGGTCTGGCAGGCCGCGCCGGCCAGGTGCAGCGCGGGCAGCGTGCCACGGCTGTGCCCGCTCCAGCGCTCCGGGCGCAGCTCCTTGCGCAGCGCCCGCAACTCGGGCACGAGGGCACGCCGTTCGGCGTCCGTCGTCCCGTCCAGCAGACTCACCGTCTCGGCGATCCGGCCCGCCCGGACCACGCTCATCAGCGAACTCATCGCACACCCCCGTCGACCCGCGCCGCCACCGTGTCCCGCTCCGACGCCGCGCCGGTGTCCCGTACCGCGCCCGTGTCGCCCCGCCGCACCATCCGTACCGCCAGCGCGTGCTTGCAGGGCCCGCGCCCGCCCCGGTACTTCGCCCACCACTGACAGGTGCAGGTGAGCACGCCCGCCTCCGCCCGCACCCGGTGCACATGGCCGTCCTCGGCGGTCACCGTGCCGAGGGCGCCGTCCAGGGCGACCGCGCCCGCCGCCACCAGCGCCCGCGCGGAGCGCAGCCTGGGGTTGTGCCGTTCCACGCGCGCGGCGTCGTAGGGCAGTTCCCGGTGGAAGTAGGCCGCCTCCGCGGTGTCGTAGCCGACCCGCCCCGAGGTCCCCAGGCGTACCAGGGCGGCCCGGACGCGCCCGGCGTCGAGCCCCGAGGCCACGGCGAGGTCGGTGACGTCGACCCGCGGCTCCCACGCGAGGAGCACCGAGATCAGTTCCGCGTCCTCGGCGGCCTCGTCCGTGGCGAGCGCGTCGAGGACCCCGCCCTCGCCGGAGAAGCCGCGGGAGGCGTCGGGGGAGAGCGTGAGGGTGAGCCGCATGCCCGGCAGGACCAGTTCCCAGGCGCTCGCGGTGGCCGCGGCTCCCGCGCCGACCGCGGGTCCGTACACCCGCAGGGTCGTGGCGTGCCGCAGCACCCGCTGGAGCGCGATCAGCCGCTCCGGACCCGGCAGACAGACCGCCCCCGGCACCGCGCGCGTGGTGGGGCGCAGGGTGCGGCCCGCCGGGACCAGCCAGCGCGGCCCGCCCGCCGTGCCCCGGGTCCCGGCCTTCGGCAGCGCGCGCAGCAGCCGTATCGCCTCGGCGGCGGGCAGTTCGGCGCGCAGGTCGAAACCGGCCGCGACGACCTGGGACTCCGCGAAGCCGCGCAGCCAGCGGTCGGGGAGCGGAACCTTCTTCTCCACCACCGGCCCGTCCAGCGTGGTCACCGCCAGCTCGTCCGGACCGACCCGCAGATGCAGCGGGTCGTCCGTGCCGATCCTCGACAGGGCCTCGCGCAGCGGGTTGTTGACGTCCACGTTCGTCGTGCCGTGGCCCACCTCGGCCCCGTCCAGGCCCGCCGACAGCACGTCCAGCCGGGCGTACACACCGCCGCAGCCGGAGAACGACTCGAAGCGCAGCCTGTCGCCGTTACCCGTCACCACCGGGTCGAGGGACGCTCGCAGCTGCCGCTGGTAGTAGCGCGCCGCCGCCACGTCGGCCACCGCGAGCAGCCCCGCCGAGGCCACCTGGGGATCCGTCAGGAACCCGGCGAAGAAACGGGGGTGGTCGGCGGTGCCGGTGGGCGTCGCACCCCGGGAGGTCTCCAGGCCCAGACGGCGGCCGTCCGCGGCGGATTCCAGCACGGAGGGTCGGCGATAGGCCACTGCCTGCAGTGATCGCGTCATGGGAAAAACCGTAGACGCGACCACTGACAATCGCCCCGACCAGCCAAAACACCCTCGGCGCGGTCAGGTTGGGCATGCCGCGCCCCGGGGGATGACGCCGGGGCGCGACACGTCCGAAGCCTACGGCGGCCACGGCCGGCCCGGCCCGGCCCGAGGCCGTCGGGGCTACTGACCGACCCGCCCCGGCTGAAGCACCTGCGTGAACAGCACCGTGCCGTCCTGCTCGCGCAGCCGGACCGTCAGCTCGCCGCTGCCGCCGTCGATGTCGACCTCGCCGAAGAACTGGTAGCCCTCGGCGGGGGAGACGTTGGCGACGGTCGGCGCCTTGAGGAACACCCGCTCCGGGCCGAAGGTGCCGTCGAGCGCGTTCGCCGGGAAGGCGCCCGCGTTGAGCGGGCCGGAGACGAACTCCCAGAACGGCTCGAAGTCGGTGAACGCGGCCCGCGAGGGCTGGTAGTGCTGCGCGGAGGTGTAGTGCACGTCCGCGGTCAGCCACACCGTGCCGGTGATCCGCCGGTGCTTGACGAACCGCAGCAGTTCGGCGATCTGCAGCTCACGGCCGAGCGGGACGCCCGGGTCGCCCTGCGCGACCGCCTCGATGTTCGGCAGGCCGTCGCCGGTGTCCGGCACGACCAGGCCGATCGGCATGTCGGAGGCGATCACCTTCCACACCGCCCGCGACCGGGACAGCTCCCGCTTGAGCCACTCCAGCTGCTCGCGGCCGAGGATGCCGACCGGGTCGGTGGACTGGCCGCCGGGCGAGTTGGCGTTGCGGTGGGTGCGCATGTCCAGCACGAACACGTCGAGCAGCGGGCCGTGGTGCAGGGCCCGGTGGACCCGACCCCCGGGGCGGCGCAGGGTGGAGATCGGGAAGTACTCCGAGAACGCCTGCCGGGCGCGGGCGGCCAGCACGTCCACGCTTTTCTCGGTGTAGCGGCCGTCGCCGAGGATCTCGCCCGGGTACCAGTTGTTGGTGACCTCGTGGTCGTCCCACTGGACGACCGAGGGGACCTGCGCGTTGAAGGCGCGCAGGTTGTCGTCGAGGAGGTTGTAGCGGAAGTTCCCGCGGAACTCCGCGAGCGTCTCGGCGACCTTCGACTTCTCCTCGGTGGTGACGTTCCGCCAGATCCGCCCGTCGGGCAGGGTCACGGTCGGCGCGATCGGACCGTCGGCGTAGACGTTGTCGCCGCTGCAGAGGAAGAAGTCGGGGTCGAGGCCGGCCATCGTGTCGTAGATGCGGTAGCCGCCGAGGTCCGGGTTGATGCCCCAGCCCTGCCCGGCGAGGTCGCCGGACCAGACGAACCGCACGCCGTCGCGCCGTTTCGCGGAAGCGGTGCGGAAGGTGCCGGTCACCGGCTCGCCGGTGCGCCTGGGGTCGTCGGGGTCGGCGAGCAGGACGCGGTAGTGGATCTGCTCGCCCGGGGGCAGGCCCCGCAGGCGGGTCGTGCCGGTGAAGTCGCTGCCCGGGCCGAGCAGCGGACCGTGCCATCGCCGCGGGTTACGGAACGACTCGGTGGCGGAGGTCTCGACGATCATCCGCGCGGGACGGTCGGAACGGACCCACACCAGACCCGAGTCGGTCGTCACGTCGCCGGTCTGCACGCCCCAGCCCGCCCGGGGCCGCCCGGACCGGGCGAAGGCGGGTGCCGCGCCGAGCGCGGTGGGCAGGGTCAGCGCCGCCGAGGCGGCGAGCGAGCCGCGCAGAACACCGCGACGACCGGGGAACGGACTGTGTGCCATGAATACGCCTCCAGGACGGGATCCGGCCAGTGTGCAGTCCACACCTACTGGTGGCTCACGGCGCACACGCGAACCGGAAGTGAACAACTCCCCGGCGGCGCGCCCCGAGCGGGACGCCCTCACCCCTCGGCGGCCTCCGCCATCAGCCGCACGCCCTCCCGGATCCGCGCCGGCGGCAGGTGCGCGTACCCCAGGACGAGCCGTACGTCCTCATGGCCGGTACGCGCGTGCGTGCAGTCCGCCAGGGCCCGGACCGCGATCCCGGCCGCCGTCACGCGCGCGAGGAACCCCGCCTCGGGCGCGAACCGCCGCGGCAGTACCGCGATCGCGTGGAGCCCGGCGGCGATGCCCGAGACCCGGGAGCCCGGGAAGTGCTCCGCCAGCGCGGCGACCAGGGCGTCCCGCCGCTCCCGGTACGCGCGCTGGCAGCGGCGCAACTGGCGGTCGTAGTCGCCGCGTTCCACGAACCGGGCGAACAGCGCCTGATCCAGGGTGGGATGGCCGAGGTCCATGGTCCGCTTGCGCTCGACGACCTCCTCGGCCAGTGCCTCGGGGACCAGCAGCCAGCCGAGCCGCAGACCCGGCGCGAGCGACTTGCTGACCGAGCCCGCGTAGGCCACGCGCTCCGGGTCCAGGCCCTGGAGCGCGCCCACCGGGGCGCGGTCGTACCGGAAGTCGCCGTCGTAGTCGTCCTCCAGCACGAAACCGTCCACGGACCGCGCCCAGTCCAGGAGTTCGGCGCGCCGGCGCGCCGAGTAGGCGATGCCGGTCGGGTACTGGTGGGCGGGGGTGGTGACGACGGCGCGCGTGTCCGAGGCCCGCAGCGGGCCGACGGCGAGGCCCTCGTCGTCCAGCGGCAGCGGCACGGTCCTGACGCCGGCGGCCGTGTACAGGTCGTTGTGCTGCGGGCTGCCGGGGTCCTCGACGGCCACCGTGCCGATCCCGCGCGCGTGGAGCGCGAAGCCGAGGAGGGTCGTCGCCTGGGCCACCCCGGAGACGACCAGCAGCCGCTCCGGATCGGCGACCACACCCCGGCGCCTGGACAGCAGTTCGGCCAGTGCCGTGCGCAGCCGGGGCAGACCCCGCGGATCGGGGTACCCCAGCTCCTGGTGCGGCAGCTCCGCCAGCACCCCGCGCTGCGCGGCGGCCCACGCGGCCCGGGGGAACAGCGACAGATCCGGCGTGCCGGGCACGAAGTCGGCCACCGCGCCCGGCGCGCGCGGCGCCAGGTCACGCGCGGGTGGCCGAGCCGACCGTACGGCGCCGCCCACCCAGGTACCGGCACCGCGCCCGCTGCGCAGATAGCCCTCCGCCGTGAGCTGCTCGTACGCCTCGGTGACCAGCCCGCGCGACACGCCGAGGTCGGCGGCCAGGTCCCGGCTGGACGGCAGCCGCGTGTCGGGGACGAGCCGCCCGGACCGCACCGCCTCGCGCAGCGCGGCCTGAAGCGCCCGCCCACGCGCGCGTGCCGGCGCGCCCGCCGCGGGCAGCAGCACCTCCCACGCGACCGAACCCCCGCCCGCACCCGAGCCCCCGCCCGCACCTCTGTCCCCGCCACGATTGGTCCGCGATGCCGTCATGGAAGTGGACCTTAAACCGGGCCGCCCCGCTTCCTAGCGTCGCTCCCATGAACGCGACCACCACGCGCGGAGCCCTGCTCGCCGCGCTCGCCTGTGTCCTCGTCGGAGGGTCCTTCACCGCCAACAGCGTCCTGGGCGCCTACCCGTACGCGGGCGGCCAGTTCCTCCGCTACGGCCTGGCGTTCCTGCTGCTGGCCCCGCTCGCCGGAAAGGGCTCGACGGCCCGGCTGCGGGCGCTCTCCGCCCGCCAGTGGGTGCGCCTGGCACTGCTCGCGGGGATCGGGATGGTCGGCTTCAACCTGGCCGTGATCGCTGCGGAGCGCACGGCGGAGCCCGCCGTTCCGGGCGTGTTCGTGGGCTGCGCGCCCATGGTCGTGGCCGTCCTCGTCCCGCTGCTGGAGGGGCGCCGCCCGCAGCGGGCCGTGCTGCGCGGCGCCCTGCTCGTCGCGCTCGGCGCCCTCACCGTCCAGGGGTGGGGCCGTACCGACGCGGCGGGCCTCGCCTTCTCGGTGTGCGCGCTGGCCGGCGAGGTCGGGTTTGCCGTCCTCGCCGTGCCCGTCCTGCGGCCCCTGGGCCCGCGGCTGCTGTCCGCCACGGTGTGCGGCCTCGCCGCCGCGGAGTCCGCCGCGGTCGGACTGCTCGCCGACGGCGCGGGATGGCTGCGGAGGCCGGACGGCACCGAGACGGCGGCGCTGCTGTGGCAGGCGGTCGTCGTCACGGTGATCGGCTTCGTGTGCTGGTACATGGGCATGCAGCGGATCGGCGCGGAGCGCGCCACGCTCTTCTCCGGCCTCATCCCCGTCACCGCGGCCTGCACCGCGCCCCTGGTCGGAACGGGCTCCTACGGCGCCGCCCAGGCCGTGGGCAGCGCCCTGGTCGGCGCCGGGGTCGCGCTCGGCTCCCGCACACCGGCCGGGGCCCGCCGCCCTTCGGGCGACGGGGCCGCTCCCGCACCGGGCCCCGAGCGCCCGTCAGCTTGCGTTGCTGCTGCCGTCGAGGATGACGCGCGCGACGAGCGCGGGGTCGTCGTTCATCGGGACGTGCCCGCAGCCGGGCAGCCGGATCAGCCGGGCCCGCGGGATGATCTGCTTGGCCCGCACGCCCTGACGACGGATCAACACCCGGTCCTTGGTGCCCCAGGCCACGGTGACCGGGAGACCGGCGACGTCGTCGGTGAAGCGGACCGTGTTCCCGGCCCGCAGGGTCTCGGTGAACCCCGTCGCGTTGGCGAGGGCCTGCGTCTCGGCGACCACGGCCTCGGGTGAACGACGGCCCGGCCGCGCGTAGATGGTGCTGGTCAGCGCGGCGCGCCCGGCCACCGAACGGGACAGCCGCCGCACCATGGGCTGCGGCATGCCGCGGGCGATCCGCCGCATCGACAGCAGCAGGGTGAAGGCGTACCGGCGCTCGGCCTGCGACCAGAACCCGGCGGGGGCCAGGGCGGTGACGGACCGTACGAGCTCGGCCCGGCCGAGTTCCAGGGCGAGCAGGCCGCCGAGCGAGTTGCCCGCGACATGCGGCCGGTCCAGTTCAAGCGCCTCGCACAGCGCGCCGAGCGCGGCGGTGATCGTGGGCAGGTTGTGCGGGAGACCCTCCGGCAGCGCGGGGGACGCGCCGAAGCCGGGCAGGTCGACGGCGATCACGTCCCGCTCGGTGGCGAGGATGTCCAGCACCGGGTCCCAGGCCTGCCGGTGGTGGCCGATGCCGTGCAGCAGGAGCAGCGGCTCGCCCCGGCCCACGCGCGCGTAGGACAGGGTGACGGACCGCGGACCCCCCGGGGAGGGGACCTGGAACGAGACAGTGGCGGACATGTGCGCTCCTCGTCGGAACTGATGGGCCGGCAGGTGACGGCGACGACCGTCCGTGGACCGGTGTCGACGGACGTGGACAGCTTGTCAGCGATTGCTACCGACGGGTAGTCCCGTCGGCCGTCCCTCCGCCACGCGCCCGGAGGGCGGTGCGGCAGCGCACGATTCGCGCCTGGTTCTTTGCGCCTGCGACGCCTCGCCTGGACACGGGCGGGGCCGTCGGCTGGGATGGAACGGTGAGCACCGACACCGTGACCGACGTCTTCGAAGAGCACCGCCCCGTCCTGTTGGAGGTCGCGTACCGCATGCTCGGGCGCGTCGCCGACGCGGAGGACGTCGTCCAGGAGGCGTGGCTGCGCTGGACCGGAGCGGACCGCGCGGGTGTGCGCGACCCGCGGGGTTTCCTGGTCCGCGTCACGACCCGCCTGGCCATCGACAGGCTGCGTCAGGTCAAGGCCCGCAACGAGGCCTACGTCGGCCCCTGGCTGCCCGAGCCGTACGTCACCGAGTTCGGCGACACCGTCGAGGACACCGCCGAACGGGCGGTGCTCGCCGACACCGTCTCGCTGGCCGTCCTCGTCGTCCTGGAGTCGCTGTCACCGCTGGAGCGCGCGGTGTTCGTGCTCAGGGAGGCCTTCGGCTATCCCTACGGCGACATCGCCACCATGCTCGACCGGGGCGAACCGGCCGTCCGCCAGCTGGCCGGACGGGCCCGCCGGCACGTCGACGAGCGGCGGCCGCGCTACGACGTGGACCCCGTCGAACGCCGTGACCTGACCGAACGGTTCCTCGCCGCCGCCTCCGAGGGCGACCTGGAGGGGCTGCTGTCGCTGCTCGCGCCCGACGTGCGCCTGGTCGGCGACAGCGGCGGCAAGTCCAGCGCGCCGCTGCGGGTCGTGGAGAGCGCGGAGCGGGTGGGCCGCTTCCTGGTCGGCGCGGCCCTCAAGGGCGTACCCGCGGTGTCGTTCCGTTTCCTGGAGCTCAACGGCGGCCCCGCCCTGCTGGCCCTCTCCGACGGAAAACCCGACAGCGTTTTCCAGTTGGAGATCCTGAACGGCGGTATCCAGTCGATCTACGTCATCCGGAATCCCGACAAACTGCGGTCCCTGAATCTCGGCTGAACACCGCCCCCGGAAGCCCTCGTTCCACGGCGGGGACTTTGCCGCCGCGTCACGAAAACCGCCTTGTGCGAACGCCCCGTGAACGCTCTGCGGCAGGTGCCGCGCGCCGCCCGCAGGGGATCGAGGATTGGTATTGACCAAGGGTGAGGGCCGCCCTATGGTCGCAGAGAAGTGCAACAACCTTTAATAAACAAAGGCGTTAAAACGCCGCCGGACCACGGTGATTGCGGAGGACAGGGTGGGGACCACGCAACTGGAATCGGTGCCGGAACCGAAATACTGGCATCTCAGGACCGTGCTCAGCGAGGCGCTCGACTCGGAGTTCTCGGTGGGCGAGATCCTGCCCAACGAGCGGGAACTCGCGGCCCGGTTCGGGGTGGCGCGGGCCACCCTGCGCCAGGCTCTGGAACAGCTCGAACTGGAAGGCAGGCTGCAGCGCCGACGCGGAGTCGGCACTACGGTGGCGCCGCCGCGCGTGGGGGTCGCGGTGGACGCCGAGCAGCACAGCTGGCCGGGGGCGGCCGGGGACGACTGGCAGCCCGCGGACAGCGCCCTGGAGGTGCCGCCGGCCGCCGTCGCCGCGGCTCTGGAGACCGGCGCGGAGCAGCCGGTGCACCTGGTGCGCCGCTCCCGGGTGACGCACGGCCAGCCCGTCGCCGCCGAACTGCTGTACGTACCCGGGGCCTCGGTGCCCGACCTCACCGCCATCGACGCGCCCGCCGGACCGGCACGCGCGCGTGCGGTGCTGCGCGAACTCCAGCGGCTGGAGCTGGAGGGCAGGGACAGCGCCGTCGAGCTCGGGTCGGCCCGCGCGGACGACGCCCGGCAGTTGGACCGGCTGCCCGGCGCGCCCGTCCTCGTCGTCACCACCCGCTACTTCTGCGAGGGCCGTACCGCGGCGCTCTCGGTGGCCACCTACCGGGCGGACACCTGCCGGCTCACCTTCGGCGACTCGGGCGGCGTGGAGATCCACCCGGACCCCGACGCGGAGCGCCGGGCCTCCTGAGCCCGCCTCCCCGACCACCGCGCCCCGGAGAACCTCCGGGGCGCGCGTCGTGCGAGGCCCCACGCCTGCCTGGGGCCGGGGTCCGGCGTCGGCTCTTGCCCCGACCGAGGCCGGGGTCCGGGGTCAACCCCGGGGCCCCCGACCGATGCCGCGATCCGGGGGCAACCGCGCGCCCCGACCGGCGCCGGCCCGTCAGGGCGGGCCCGGACCCCGTCACCCGCGCGCGGTCACCGACCCTTCCACCGCGAACAGTTCCGCCTCCACATGGTCAAGGGCCAGCCGTACCGCACCCGTTGCCGCCGCAGCCTCGCCCAGGAGGGACAGCGTCACCTTCGGCGGCCGCAGGCAGTACCGCGCCAACTCCCGGCGCAGCGGCTCCAGTACGCCGTCCAGACCGGCCGCCCAGCCGCCCACCACGACCAGTTCCGGGTCGAGGGCGAGGACCAGGGCCGCCACGTCGTGCACGAGCCGCTGGATGAACCGGTCCACGGCCGCCCGGGCCCGCAGGTCGCCCTCGCGCGCCTCGGCGAACACCTGCGCCACCGCCTGTTCGTCGAGCGGGTGCAGCGGTTCGTCCGTGGTGGACAGCAGCGTCTCCGGCGTCACCCCCCGGCCCAGCAGGTGCAGCGCGCCGATCTCGCCCGCCGCGCCCCCGAACCCCCGGTGCAGCTTCCCCCCGATCAGCGACCCGGCGCCCGGGCTGAGCCCGGCGAGCACGAACACGATGTCGTCGGAGTCGGTCGCCGCGCCCTTCCAATGCTCCGCCACGGCCGCGGCGTTGGCGTCGTTCTCGACCAGCACCGGACACTTGAAGGACCGGCTCAGCCGTTCCCCGAGCGGCAGCCCCGACCACTGCGGCAGGGCGGTGCTGAGCCGCACGGTGCCGTCCGCCTCGACGATCCCGGGCGTGGCGGCCCCCACCGCGCGCAGCGAGCCGCGCGCCACCCCGGCCCGGCGCAGCAGCTCCGCCACCGCGGTGCGCACCCGTTCCAGCCGCTCGTCGGCGGTGGCCGTCTCCTCGACGTCCTTGGCGACGGCGCCTAGCACCTTGCCGTCGAGGTCGGCCAGGAGCGCGGCGACCCGGTGCGGACCGATGTCCAGGCCCAGCAGATGTCCCGCCTCGGCCCGGAATCTGAACCGCCGGGCGGGCCGGCCCTGGCGGCGCGCTCCGCCGTCGTCGGCGGCCTTCTCCACGACGTAGCCCGCCGCGATGAGGTCCTCCACGACCCCTTCGACGGTCGGCCGGGACAGTCCGGTCACCCGGGTGATCTCGGTCAGCGTCGCGTTGTCCGTGGCCCGCAGCGCGTGCAGCACCACAGCGGAATTGATCCTTCGCAGCAGCGAGGGATCCCCGCCGGTCAGCCGCCCCACCGTCCGTCCTCCCAGCTCGTGCGCGTGTTGGCCGGATCGTACTCGGCCCCGTGGGCCCCGGCGAGTGGCGGGGGACCCGCCGAGCGGTTCCCGCCGTCCGGCCCCGGCCCCGCCCCGTGCCACGCGCTCAGCCCGGTGCCACGAATCCCGACTCGTACGCCGTGATCACCGCCTGCGTGCGGTCCCGGGCGCCCAGTTTGGCCAGCAGCGCGCTCACATGCGACTTCACCGTCTCCGTGCCCACGACCAGCCGCGCGGCGATCTCGGCGTTGGACAGCCCGCGCGTCATCAGCCGCAGCACCTCCGCCTCCCGCTCCGTCAGCCGGGCCCCCTCCAGCGCCGCGCGCGCCGCGGGATTCCCGCCGACGGCGCCGTGATCGGCCGCCAACTGCCGTACCGACGCCGGGAACAGCAGCGACTCGCCCTCCGCGACCAGCCGCACCGCGTGCACGATCTCGGCCGGACGGGCCCGCTTCAGCAGGAAGCCGTCGGCCCCGGCCCGCAGCGCCTCGTAGACGTACTCGTCGTTCTCGAAGGTCGTCACGACCAGGATCTTCGGCGGGGAGTCCACCGTCCGCAGCACCGCACGCGTGGCCTCGATGCCGTCCAGCAGCGGCATCCGTACGTCCATCGCGACCACGTCCGGCCGCAGCGAGCGGACCAGCGGGATCACCGCCGCCCCGTCGGCCGCCTCGCCGACGACCTCGATGTCCGGCTGGGCGTCCAGCACGGCCCGCAGGCCCGCGCGGACGAGGGGCTCGTCGTCGACGAGGAGAACGGTGACCGGCATCCGGCCAGCGTAGATCAACGCAGCGGCAGCTCGACGTGCACCTGCCATTCACCGCCGGCGGCTCCGGTCCGGGCCCGCCCGCCGAGCAGCGCGGCCCGCTCCCGGATGCCGCGCAGCCCGCTGCCCCGCCCGGAGCCGGACGCCCCGCCGTCCAGCGCGTTGCGCACCTCCAGCACGAGGACCCGCCCGGTGACGGCGACCCGCACGCCCGCGGGCATGCCGGCCGCGTGCCGCAGCACATTGGTCAGCGCCTCCTGGAGGATGCGGTAGCCCTCCCGCGACACCGGCCCGGGAACCGTGTCGAGGGGCCCGGAGAACTCGGCGTCCACCTTCGCCCCGGCCGCGCGCGCCGACTCCAGCAGCCGGTCGGCGTCCACCAGCGTGGGTCTGCCGCTCACCGGCCGCTCCGACTCCCGCAGCACCCCGAGCACCCGGTCCAGCTCCGCCAGCGCGGCCCGCCCGGTCTCCTCGATGGCCTCCAGCGCGCGGTCCGTGAACGCCGGATCGCCCGCCGTGCGCGCGGCACCGGCCTGCACGACGGCGACGGTCAGGGCGTGCCCGATGGAGTCGTGCAGTTCACGGGCGATGCGGTTGCGCTCCAGGAGCTGCTCGGTGCGCTCCTCCAGCGCCGCCATCCGCTCGGCGGCGGACGGGCCGAGCAGCCCGCGCGCGGCGGCGGTGACCAGCTCCCCGAGCCCGACCACCACGCCGTACAGCACGAGGAGCGGCACGGGGACCAGGAAGGCGTACGACCAGTGCGCCGACGCGTCCCGCAGCACGGGGACGTCGTCCGGGACGCGGCCCGCCGAGATCCGCGCCAGCTCGAACGCGAGCACGAGCAGCCACACGGTTGCGAAGACGGTGGCCGCGCCCAGGGCCATCCGCGTCTGGAGCCAGAGCACCGTGCGCAGCCGGTCCCGCCAGGTGGCCGACGGATGCACCGAGACGAACGGGTCCTCGGCGCCGGGCATCAGCAGCAGCCGCGCCTGCACGCCCTCGCCGGTCCGGACGGCCGGGATCAGGCCGACCGGGACGAGCACGAGCGCCGGCACCCAGGGGGTCGACGGGTCGATGAACATCCACACGCTGACGACGAGCATGGGCACCCACAGATGCAGCATGCGCGTGTAGGTGATCCCCTTCAGCAGCGGGCGGAACAGGCGGGTCATGGCGTCATCGTGCCAGCCGCCACCGACAACGGGCCTCCCCCGCACGGGGGAGAGCGACTCCCCGCCCGGGGGAGGCCCCGAACCCGTGCGGACGGCGACGCTGAGCGCATGACCAGCATCGAAGTCCGAGACCTCACCAAGGAGTACGGCACCCGCAAGGCGGTGGACCGGCTCACCTTCAGCGTCCTCCCCGGCCGGGTCACCGGCTTCCTCGGCCCGAACGGCGCCGGGAAGTCCACCACGATGCGGCTCGTCCTCGGTCTGGACCGGCCGACCTGCGGCACCGCCACCGTCGGCGGCCGCCCCTACGCCGGCCTCGACGAACCCCTGCGCCGGGTGGGCGCCCTGCTCGACGCCCGTGCCGCGCACGGCTCCCGCACCGGCCGCGACCACCTCCGGGTCCTCGCCGCCACCCACCGCATCCCGCGCACCCGGGTGGAGAGCCTGCTGGAGGAGACCGGACTGGCGTCGGTCGCGGGCCGCCGGGTGCGCACGTACTCGCTGGGCATGCGCCAGCGGCTCGGCATCGCCGCCGCCCTCCTCGGCGACCCCGAGGTCGTCCTGCTCGACGAGCCCGCCAACGGCCTGGACCCCGAAGGCATCATCTGGATCCGCGGGCTGCTGCGCGCACTGGCCGCCGAGGGCCGCACGGTCCTGGTCTCCAGCCATCTCATGCACGAGACCGCCGCCTTCGCCGACCACCTCGTGGTCCTCGGCCGGGGACGCCTGCTGGCCGACACCCCGACCCGCGACTTCATCCACGCGCGCGTACGGCCCCGCGTCCGCGTCCGTACCACCGACCCGGCGGCCCTCGGCGGACTGCTCGCCCGGCACGGCCACACCGCGGAGGAACACCCCGACGGGCACTGGACGGTGCACCACGCGCGCGTGGACGACATCGGACGCCTCGCCGCCGCCGAGGGCATCCCCCTGCTCGAACTCGCCGCCGAGGAGGCCACCCTGGAGCAGGCCTACCTCGATCTGACCGCCGCGGACACCGAGTTCGCCGCCCGCCCGTCCGCCCCGCACGCCCAGGAGGTCTGACATGGGGTTCGCACCCGCCCTGCACGCCGAGTGGCTGAAGATCCGCACGCTGCGCTCCCTGTACGGGGCGCTCCTGGCCCTCGTCGCCGTCACCACGGCCTTCTCCGCGCTGGCGGGCGCCGACACCGCCGAGCCGGGGCTCGACCCGCTGGCCACGGCCCTGTCGGGCATCCTGCCGGGCCAGATCGCGGCCATCTCCTTCGGCGCCCTGGCCGTCTCCGCCGAGTACCGCGGTGGCGCGCTCGGGCTGTCGCTGTCGGCGGTCCCGCGCCGTGGACAGTGGTTCGCGGCCAAGACGACCGCGGTCGCCGGGCCGGCCCTGGCCGGGGGACTGCTCACCGCGTGCGCCGCCTTCGCCGCCGGACGCGCCGGACTCGGCGACGCGGCCGACGGGCTCGGCGCGGGCGAGCAGGCGCGCGGCATCGTCGGCGCCGCGCTCTACCTCACGCTGATGGCGCTGTTCGCGGCCGGGCTGACGGCCGTGCTGCGCAGCGGCGTGGCCACGCTCTCCCTGCTGATCCCCTTCGTGCTGGTCGTCTCGTTCGTCATCGGCGACGCGGCCGGGGGCGTCACCGAGTTCCTGCCCGACCGGGCGGGTCTGCTGGCGATCCAGGAGCACCACGACGGCACGCTCGGCCCGTGGTCCGGGCTCGCGGTGACCGCGCTGTGGACGGCCGCGGCGCTCACCGCGGGGGCGTGGAGCGTCCGCCGCAGGGACGCCTGACGCAAGGCCGGCCGGCGCCCGGCCCGATGTCAGTGGCGGCCGCTTTACTGGATCCCATGGACATCGCGAGCGACCTCGCCCTGATCGACCGGCTCTGTGCCCGGGACCTCCCCGAGGCGCACGGCGGGTCGCTCGGGGCGGACGCGGTCACCGACCCGCCCGGTTACCACCGCGCCGTGTTGGGGCCGAGCGACTGGCCGAGCGCGGAGGACTGCTACGCCTACGAGGCGGCCCTGGCCGAGCGGCTGACGGACCGCTGGGGCGAGCCGTCACGCTGGGGCACCACGACGCTCGTCGAGCGCCTCGCGCGCGGCGAGCACATACCCGAGCCGTGGGCGCTGCTCGGCGCCCTGGCGACCGAACTGCGCACCTGGCCCCGCCCGGACGACCGCCGGCTGACCCTGACGGTCGTCGACGCGGACGGCGACACACCGCTCCAGGTGCTCGTCGTGGTCACGACGACCGATCCGCCCTGACCCGCAGCCGGGCGTACTCCTGTGCCATGGTCTGCGCCGTCCAGTGCGCGTTGAGGCCGCTCGGGTTGGGCAGCACCCACACCCGGGTCCCCCCGAACATCCGCTCCTGCGGACCCACCTGCGCCTTCCGGTCGCCGAAGGCCGCCCGGTACGCCGTCACCCCCACCACCGCCAGCCAGTCCGGCTTCAGCCGGCCCACCTTGGCCGCCAGCAGCCGTCCGCCCTCGCGGTACTCCTCCGTGCTCAGCTCGTCCGCCCGGGCCGTCGCCCGTGCCACCACATTGGTGATGCCCAGCCCGTAGGACAGCAGTTCGGCCTGCTCGGCGGGCTCGAGCTGCCGGGGGGTGAACCCGGACAGGTGCAGGACCGGCCAGAAGCGGTTGCCGGGGCGGGCGAAGTGGTGGCCCGTCGCCGCCGTCATCAGCCCCGGGTTGATGCCGCAGAACAGCACGCGGAGGCCGCCCGCGACCACGTCCGGTACGGGACGGTCGCGGGCGGCCTCCAGCTCCGCGGCGGTGAAGCGCGTCAGAGGATCGCTCCCGGCGTGTAGCCGGCGGCCTCGGGGCGCTGCTTCACGATCTCCTCGATGCGGCCCACGACCGTGGCGACCTGGGCGGCGGCGGCACCGGTGAAGGACAGCTTGTCGGCCATCAGCGCGTCGAGCTGCGCACGGTCCAGCGGGATCCGCTCGTCCGCGGCGAGCTTGTCGAGCAGTTCGTTGCGCTCGGCGCCCTGCTCGCGCATGGCCAGCGCGGAGGCGACCGCGTTCTCCTTGATCGCCTCGTGCGCGACCTCGCGGCCGACACCCGCCCGCACGGCGCCCATCAGGACCTTGGTGGTGGCCAGGAACGGAAGGTAGCGGTCGAGTTCACGGGCGACGACGGCGGGGAACGCGCCGAACTCGTCGAGCACCGTCAGGAAGGTCTCCAGCAGGCCGTCCAGGGCGAAGAAGGCGTCCGGCAGGGCGACCCGGCGGACCACCGAGCAGGACACGTCGCCCTCGTTCCACTGGTCGCCGGCCAGCTCGCCGGTCATCGAGGCGTATCCCCGCAGGATGACCATCAGGCCGTTGACGCGCTCGCAGGAGCGGGTGTTCATCTTGTGCGGCATCGCCGAGGAGCCGACCTGGCCGGGCTTGAAGCCCTCGGTGACCAGCTCGTGCCCGGCCATCAGCCGGATCGTCTTGGCCAGTGAGGACGGCGCCCCCGCCAGCTGCACCAGCGCGGTGACGACCTCGTAGTCGAGGGAGCGCGGGTAGACCTGGCCGACCGAGGTGAAGGCCTGCGAGAAGCCGAGGTGCCCGGCGATCCGGTCCTCCAGCTCGGCGAGCTTGCCGGCGTCGCCGCCGAGCAGGTCGAGCATGTCCTGCGCGGTGCCGACCGGGCCCTTGATGCCGCGCAGCGGGTAGCGGCCGAGCAGTTCCTCGACCCGGCCGTAGGCCACGAGCAGCTCGTCGGCGGCGGTGGCGAACCGCTTGCCGAGGGTGGTGGCCTGCGCGGCCACGTTGTGCGAACGGCCGGCCATGACCAGCTCGCCGTACTCGCCCGCGAGCCTGCCCAGACGCGCCAGCACCGCCACCGTACGGTCGCGCATCAGCTCCAGCGACAGCCGGATCTGGAGCTGCTCGACGTTCTCCGTCAGGTCACGGGAGGTCATGCCCTTGTGGACGTGCTCGTGCCCGGCGAGGTCGTTGAACTCCTCGATCCGCGCCTTCACGTCGTGCCGCGTGACCTTCTCGCGCTCCGCGATGGAGGCCAGGTCGACCTGGTCAAGGACTCGCTCGTAGTCGGCGAGGGCCTGCTCGGGCACCTCGATCCCGAGGTCCTTCTGGGCCCGCAGCACGGCGAGCCAGAGCTGACGCTCCAGCTTCACCTTCTGCTCGGGCGACCAGAGCGTGGCGAGCTCGGTGGAGGCGTAGCGTCCGGCGAGGACGTTCGGGATGCGGGGCTTGGCGGGCGCAGAAGTCACGTGTACGGATTCTACTGGCGGTTCGTGCAGGTCGGCGCCACCGGGGGGTTTGGAGGAAGGTACAGGCGCAGGTCAGACGGCCGGGTCCTCGAAGGGGAGGAGGTCGGGGCGCTTGGCCGGGAGGTTGTCGCCCGAGGAGCGGCCGGTCAGGCGGCGGCCTATCCACGGCAGCAGGTGCTGCCGGGCGAAGCGGACGTCCGCGACGCGCCGGTCGACCCAGCCGGGCGGCAGGGAGGCCGGGAGCGGAGTGCGCCACTCGGCGTCCTCCGGCTCGTAGCCGAGGGCCTGCCACACCGCCTCGGCGACCCTGCGGTGGCCCTCGGGGGAGAGGTGCAGCCGGTCCACGTCCCAGATGCGCGGGTCGCCGAGGGAAGGGGCGCCGTACAGGTCGACGACGAGGGCGCCGTGCCGCGCGGCCAGCCGGTCGACGCAGTCGAACAGCTCCTCCATGCGCGGCCGGAACCGGTCCAGCACCGGGCCCTGGCGGCCGGGGCTGCGCATCAGGACCAGCTGCCCGCAGGCCGGTGCGAGGCGCTCGACGGCCTCCTCCAGCAGGGCGCGGACGCGGACCATGTCGCACTTGGGGCGCAGGGTGTCGTTGAGGCCGCCGACCAGCGTGATCACGTCGGGGCGCATGGCGGCGGCCACCTCGACCTGCTCCTCGACGATCTGGGCGATGAGCTTGCCCCGGACCGCGAGGTTGGCGTACCGGAAGCCGGGCGTCCGGGCGGCCATCCGGGTCGCGAGGAGATCGGCCCAGCCCCGGTAGGAACCGTCCGGGAGGAGATCCGACATGCCTTCGGTGAAGGAGTCGCCGACGGCGACCAGGCTGGTGTGTTCGACGTTCGTTCGCATGGCGAGGCATATCGTATCCCGAGCGGCATACCCGTCGGTCGGTCGGCCCGGAGGAGATCGTTCCCCTCCGGGCCGGGCCGCTCACGCCCGCTGGCCGAACAGCTCCCGCAGCACGTCCTCCATGGTCACCAGGCCCGACAGCCGCCCGTCGTCCCCGAGCACCGCCGCCAGGTGGGTGCGGCTGCCCCGCATCGCGGTGAGCACGTCGTCCATCGGCGTGCTCTCCCGCACCCGCGCGATGGGCCGCATGTCCTGCACCCGGAACCGCTGATCCCGCGCGGGGGCGTCCAGGGCGTCCTTCACATGGAGGTAGCCGACGATCCGCCGGCCCTCGTCCACCACCGGGAAGCGGGAGAACCCGGAGTCCGCCGCCAGGCCCTCCAGCTCCTGCGGGGTGACGCCCACGCGCGCGTAGACCACCCGCTCCAGCGGCAGCACCACGTCACGCACCGGGCGGCGGCCCAGCTCCAGCGCGTCGTGCAGCCGTTCCCGGGCCCGCTCGTCGATCAGGCCCGCCTCGCCGGAGTCACGCACCAGACGGGCCAGCTCCGCGTCCGAGAAGGTCGCGGTGACCTCGTCCTTGGTCTCCACGCGCAGCAGCCGCAGCAGCGCGTTGGCGAAGGCGTTGATGGTGAAGATCACCGGGCGCAGCGCCCGGGACAGGGTCACCAGGGGCGGCCCGAGCAGCAGCGCGCTGCGCACCGGCTCCGCCAGCGCGATGTTCTTCGGCACCATCTCGCCGAGCAGCATGTGCAGATACGTCGCCACCGTCAGCGCGATCACGAACGACACCAGGTGCCCCGCGCCCTCCGGCACACCCAGCGCGTGGAACACCGGCTCCAGCAGGTGCTCGATCGCCGGTTCCGCGACGACACCGAGGACCAGGGTGCACAGCGTGATGCCGAGCTGGGCGGCGGCCATCAGCGCCGACACGTGCTCCAGCCCCCACAGCACGCTCTTCGCGCGCCGGTCGCCCTGCTCGGCGTAGGGCTCGATCTGGCTGCGGCGCACCGAGATCAGCGCGAACTCGGCGCCCACGAAGAAGGCGTTGACGACGAGGGTCGCCAGACCGATCAGCAGTTGGACCGCGGTCACAGCTTCTCCTCCTTGCCGTCGCGACCCGCTTCCGCCTCGGAAGCGTCGCCCAGGGGCGCGCGCATCAGCACGCGTGCCGCCCGGTGCCCCGAGGCGTCCGTGACGTCCAGGACCCAGCCGGCGACCCGCACCGAGTCCCCGACCTCGGGGATCCGCCCGAGGTCCGTCGCCACCAGCCCGGCCAGCGTCTCGTACGGCCCCTCCGGTGCCCGCAGGCCCACCCGCGCGAGGCGGTCCACCCGGGCCGAACCGTCGGCGGAGTACAGCACCCGGCCGGTCTCGTCGCTGCCTGCGGGGGCGATGTCGGGCGTCTCGTGCGGATCGTGCTCGTCGCGGACCTCGCCGACCACCTCCTCCACGATGTCCTCCAGCGTGGCCACGCCCGCCGTACCGCCGTACTCGTCGATCACGACGGCCATGGTGCGCCTTCCGGAGAGCCGGTCCAGCAGCCGGTCGACGGTGAGGGTCTCGGGGACCAGCAGCGGCTCGCGCATCAGCTCCGCGACCGGGACCTTCGGACGGCGCCCGGCGGGGACGGCGAGGACGTCCTTGATGTGCGCGGTGCCCACCACCGTGTCCAGGTTGCCCCGGTAGACCGGGAAGCGGGACAGCCCCGTCGCGCGGGTGGCGTTGGCCACATCCTCGCAGGTCGCCGACGCCTCCAGGGCGATCACCTGCACGCGCGGCGTCATCACGTTCTCCGCGGTGAGGTCCGCCAGGTTCAGGGTCCGCACGAACAGCTCGGCGGTGTCCGCCTCCAGCGCGCCCTCCTTGGCGGAGTGCCGGGCGAGGGCCGCCAGCTCCTGGGGCCCGCGGGCCGAGGCCAGCTCCTCCGCGGGCTCCACACCGAAGCGGCGGACGATCCGGTTGGCGGTGTTGTTCAGATGGGTGATGAACGGGCGGAACGCGGCGCTGAACCAGCGCTGCGCGTTGCCCACGTGCTTGGCCACGGCCAGCGGAGAGGAGATCGCCCAGTTCTTGGGCACCAGCTCACCGACGACCATCAGGACCACCGTGGACAGCCCGGTACCGATCACCAGCGCGACGGTGCGCGCCGTGGACCCGGAGATCCCCATCGATTCGAGCGGACCGGCGAGCAGCGCGGCGATGGACGGCTCGGCGAGCATGCCCACCACCAGGTTGGTGACGGTGATGCCGAGCTGCGCGCCGGAGAGCTGGAAGGTCAGGTTCCGTACGGCCTTCAGGGCCCCGGAGGCGCCGCGCTCACCCCGTGCGGCGGCCTGCTCCAGCTCGCCGCGCTCGACGGTGGTGAGGGAGAACTCGGCGGCGACGAACGCGCCGCAGGCCAGTGACAGCAGGACCGCCACCAGCAGCAGGAGCACTTCGGTCATCATCGGGTCACCTCCGTCCCATGATCGGACGGGATGACGGGGAACGCGCGATGTCGCGGACTGGGAGGCTCGCCCATGGGCGGACGCTCACACACCTTTCGTGACAGGACCGAGAGTGATCCACCCATGGTAAAGGAGGGGCAAAGTGGGTCAGTCGGTGAGGGGCTTCACCCAGCGCAGCCACGCGTCCTGCGGGGTGTAGCCCGCCGCGCGCCAGGTGTGGTGCGCCCGCTCGTTGCGCTGGAGCACCATGGCGTCCGCGCGTCGGCCGCCCAGCCGTACGAACCGCTCGTCGGCGGCGGCGAGCAGGGCCGTGGCCACACCCCTGCGGCGGCGGTCCGGGCGCACCGCGAGCCGGTACAGATGGCAGCGCCAGCCGTCGAAGCCCGCGATCACCGTGCCGACCAGCTCACCGTCCAGCTCGGCCAGGATCAGCGCCTCGGGGTCCCGGGCGACCAGTCGCTCCACCCCGTCCCGGTCGTCGCTGATGCTCGTGCCCTCGGCGGCGGTCTTCCAGAACGCCAGTACGAGGTCGAGGTCCTGGGGCCCGGCGGCCCGTATGCGCAGCTCGGTCATGGCGCGATCAGACCACGGGCGCCTGGGCGCGGACCCGGAATTCCGGCATGCGGACGGCACGGTAACGGCAAGGGCGCCGCGGGGAGACGTCAGTCGTGGGCGATCGCCGCCAGCACGTTCATCCGCGACGCGCGCAGCGCGGGCAGCAGTGCCGCGACGATGCCCACCACCGCCGACCCGATCACCACCGCGACGAGCGTGCCCCACGGGATCGCCAGCGCCGTCATGCCCTGGAGGGCCAGCACCTGCTGGGTGCACACCCCCCACACCAGCCCGAGCGCCAGGCCCAGCACCGCGCCGAACACGGCGATCACCACCGACTCCAGCCGGATCATCCGCCGCAACTGGACCCGGGACAGCCCGATGGCCCGCAGCAGCCCGATCTCCCGGGTGCGCTCCACCACCGACAGGGCCAGGGTGTTCACCACCCCGAGCACCGCGATGACGATCGCGAGCCCGAGCAGCGCGTACACCAGGTACAGCAGCACGGCGATCTGGTCGCGCACCAGCTCCTTGTAGTCGGCCAGATCCCTGACCTGCACCTGGGGATACGGCTCCAGGGTCCGCTCCAGGTCCGCCCGCAGCTCGTCGGCGTCCGTGCCGGCGGCCGCGTTCACGTACACGGCCGACTCCTGGCCGCCCGGCGCGTACCGCTCCAGCGTCTCCAGTCCGAAGTACATGCCGCCCTGGGTGCCGAACCCGTCGGCGGACTCCTGGTCGGTCAGCGCCCCGACCGTCAGCTCGGCCGTGCGCCCGCCCCGGAACTCGACCGCGACCGTGCTGCCCACCCGCACCCCGTGCTCGCGCGCGAAGTCCCGGTCCATCGCCATGCGGTCCGGGGCCAGCGCGGCCGCCGTGTCGCCCTGCGCGTACGTGATGTTGGCGACGTCGTCGAGGCGCTCGCCGTACCCCGCGGCGGTCGTCTCGACCCGCTCGCCGTCGGGCAGCCCGGCCGCGATCGTGGTGAGCTGCGAGCGCACCACCAGGCCGACGCCCTCGGTGGCGCGGATCCTCTCGGTGATCTCCCTGGGGAAGGGCACGAAGTTGGTGTTCTGCACGACGAAGTCCGCGCCGAGGGTCTGGTCGATCTGCTCGTCGAAGGACTTGGTCATCGAGGCGCTCGCCACCGACATCCCGCCGACCAGCGCGAGCCCCACCATCAGCGCGGCGGCGGTGGCCCCCGTCCGGCGCGGGTTGCGCAGGGCGTTGCGCTGGCTCATCCGCCCGACCGGGCCGAACAGGGCCGGGAACGCCCCGCCCAGCACCCGGATCACCGGCCGGACCAGGAGCGGCCCCGCGATCACGGTCGCCACGAGGGTCAGGACCACACCGAGCCCCAGCAGCGAGGCCGACGACGAGGTCGACGTGGAGGTGGCGCACCCCACGAGTGCCGCCGCGCCCAGGGCGCCGACCACCGCGCCGACCGCGGCGCGCACCTTGAGCGGCCGCCCCACCCCGGCGATCTCGGCATCGGAGAGCGCCGCCATCGGGGAGACCGTCGCGGCCCGCCGGGCCGGCAGATACGCCGCCACGAAGGTCACACCGAGGCCGACGGCGTACGCCGACACCGGGGTCGCCCAGCCGATCACCATGTCGGCGGAGCGGATGTTCATGCCGAGCAGGCCCATCAGCTCGATCAGCGCCACGGCCAGCCCGATGCCGCCGGCCAGGCCCAGCGAGGAGCCCACCAGTCCGAGCAGCAGCGCCTCCAGCAGCACCGAGCGCCGCACCTGGCGCCGGTCGGCGCCGAGCGCGCGCAGCAGGCCCAGCTCACGGGTGCGCTGGGCGATCAGCATCGAGAAGGTGTTGACGATCAGGAACACCCCGACCAGCACGGCGACCCCGGCGAAGCCGAGCATCACGTACTTGATGACGTCGAGGAACCCGCCGAGCTGTTCCACGTCCGACTCGGCCTGCTCGTCGGCCGTACGGAAGTCGTAGGCGTCGGCGCCCAGCGCGGCCGCCACCCGCTGCTTGAGCTGCGCGTCGCTCACGCCCTCGGCGGCGTCGACGGTGATGGCGGTCGCGGCGTCCGGATCGCCCAGCAGCTTGGTCTGCGCTGTCGCGGTGTCGAAGAAGACCAGCGCGGCGCCGGGGTTGGTGGTGGTGAAGGTCGCGATGCCGACTACCTCGACGTCGAAGGAGCCGGGCGCGGCGATCACGGTGAGCGGGTCGCCGATCTCCACGTCCTTGCTGTCGGCGGTGTCCGCGTCGATCATCACCTGGCCGGGGCCCTCGGGGGCGTGCCCCGAGGTCAGCTCCACGGGGCTGCGTTCGGTGGGGTTCCAGTCGGTGCCCATGGTGGGGGCGCCGGTGGTCGGCCCGACGGACTCGTTGTCCCGGTCGACGACGGTGATGCCCTCCACGTCCACGTCGGCCCGGGCGGCCTCGGCGCCCGGCACCCGGGCCGCGCGCTCCGCCAGCGAGGCCGGCAGGGTGGGGGTGAACCCGGAGGGCAGGGCCTCGTCGAGGTTCTCCCTGGGGCTGACTGTGACATCGGCGGCCGTCGAGGCGAAGAGCCGGTCGAAGGTGCGGCTGACGGTGTCGGAGAAGATCAGGCTGCCCGCGACGAACGCGACGGACAGGAGCACCGCCAGGGCGGAGAGCAGCAGCCGTCCCTTGTGGGCGAGGAAACTGCGCAGGGTCGCCTTGAGCACCGGGTCAGTCCTCCTCGGGCGCGGCGGCGGCGCCGCCCCGGATCACGTCGAACCGCTTCATGCGCTCCAGCACCGCGTCCGCCGTGGGCCGGGCCATCTCGTCGACGATCCGCCCGTCCCCGAGGAAGAGCACCAGGTCGGAGTGGGCGGCCGCGCCCGGGTCGTGGGTGACCATGACCACCGTCTGCCCGAGCTGGTCCACGGCGTCGCGCAGGAAGCCCAGCACTTCGAGCCCGGCCCGGGAGTCGAGGTTGCCCGTGGGCTCGTCGGCGAAGATCAGCTCGGGCCGGGAGGCCAGCGCGCGGGCGCAGGCGACGCGCTGCTGCTGCCCGCCGGAGAGCTGCGTCGGCCGGTGCTTGAGGCGGTCCCGGAGGCCGAGGGTGTCGATGACCTGGTCCAGCCACTTCTCGTCGGGCTTCTTGCCCGCGATGTCCATGGGCAGGGTGATGTTCTCGGCGGCGTTCAGGGTCGGGATGAGGTTGAACGACTGGAACATGAACCCGATCCGGTCCCGGCGCAGCCGCGTCAGCTCGCGGTCCTTCAGGCCCGTGATCTCGGTGTCGCCGAGCCACACCTGACCGGCCGAGACGCTGTCGAGGCCGGCCAGACAGTGCATCAGCGTGGACTTCCCCGAACCCGACGGTCCCATGACCGCGGTGAAGCGGCCGCGCGCGATGTCCACGTCCACCGAGTCCAGGGCCAGCACGGCGGTCTCGCCCGAGCCGTACGCCTTGGTCAGGGCGCGGGCCCGGGCCGCCACTGCGTCGGCCGGGTCGTGCAGCGGAGCGGGGCTGGACAAGGCGGCCTCCTCGGTCCTGGAACAACGCGACTTCCACGCCGGGGCCGAGCCTAGTGTGATCCGGCGCACACCCGACATCCCCCTGTGGGCCGAGTCGGTCTCCACCCCAGGAAGGAGACCCTTGCCCCTGCTAGCGTCCCGGCGCTAGCTTCGAGGTATGGCGAAGACCCAGCTGAACGTGCGCGTGGACGAGGGAACCGCCCGCGCGGCCCGCGAACGCGCCCTGGAACGCGGTATGAGCGTCAACCGCTACATCGAGGAACTGGTCCGGCAGGACACCGGCGAGGTCGGCCACACCTTCGTGGAGGCCGCGGCCGACTTCATGAAGCAGTACGAGACCGTGTTCGCCGAGGAGTTCGGCGCGGAGCGCGAAGGCAGTCGCTGAACCGTTGAGCCGTCTCAGGATCGACCTCGCCTGGCTGCTCATGCTCGCCGAACGGCACACCCCGGGTGACCCGCAGGTCACCGACTGGGGCGCGCTGATCGCCGCGGTGGCCCGCCACGACGCCGAGATATTCGACGTCCCCGTCTACGAGACCCCGCCCGACCGGGCCGCCGCACTGCTCCAACTGCTCATCCACGTACCGGCGTTGGAGCGCTCCAACGCCCTGTTCGCCTCGGCGGTGGCCTACGCCTACCTCGCCGCGAGCGGCCTGAAGGTCCACACCTCGCCGGAACAGGTCCGCGACCTGGCCCGGCTGGCCAAGAGCGGCGAGGCGACGGTCGAGGACATCGCACGGGAGCTGCGCCGCTGGTGCGAGTGAGGCTCCCCGCCGGTGCCGGTGCCGGTGCCGGTGCCGGTGCCAGGGCTTGGGCTTGGGCCGGTGGCCGGGCGGTGTCGCACCGGCGCTGGGGCCTGGGTCGGCGGCCGGGCGGTGCCGTACCTGAGTTCGGTCCTCGCCCGCCGTGCCGTACGTGGGATCAGTCCTCGCCCACCGGCCGCCAGGCGGTGCCCAGCACGCAGTACGACGTCGGCAGCCGCACCCCCTCCGCGGGGATCATGACCCGCCGGTACGGGCCGAGTTCGAACCCGGCGCCACGCAGGGCCGCCACCGGTTCCCGGGCCGTGTGACAGCCGCCGCTGACCAGCGGCCACACCGTGCGGTCCAGGGCCCGCTGGCCGAACGTCATCACGCGCCCGCCGCCCCGCCCGTGCTCGAAGAACCGCACCACCCCGCCGGGCCGCAGCACCCGCCGGATCTCCGCCAGCGCGCGCGGCACGTCACGCACGCTGCACAGCACCAGCGAGACCACCGCCGCGTCGAAGGCCTCGCTCTTGACCGGCAGGGCCTCCGCCGCCCCGGGCACCACGTCCACCGGCACCTCGCAGCGCAGCGCCGCCTCGACGGCCAGCCGCCGCAGCAG
The DNA here is from genome assembly GCF_040299205.1 of Streptomyces sp. NPDC000983. Lineage (NCBI taxonomy): Bacteria > Bacillati > Actinomycetota > Actinomycetes > Kitasatosporales > Streptomycetaceae > Streptomyces > Streptomyces sp. NPDC000983. The sequence goes on from NZ_JBEPBM010000016.1 coordinate 110,433, forward strand.
CCGTTCCGGCTCGATCGCCACGACCTCCGAGACGGTGCCCGGATAGTGGGCGAAGTTCAGACCGTTGCCCGCGCCGATCTCGATGACCCGCCCGGACAGCCCGGCGAGCAGCCGCCCGCGCAGGCCACCGATCCCCAGACCGGTCTCGGCGTTCACACTGAGGCGGGCGTAGAAACGGGCGAACAGGGGATGGTGCACGGCATCCCGCGGCATCCTGGCGGTACCGGCGGACCGAAGCGGCATGGGGACCTCCCGGGAAGCACGGGCGATACCCCGATTGTCCCCCCGATACGGGCCGCGCACCCCCGCTGTGCGCCGCCGAGGCCGGCCCGGGCGACGGAGTCGCGCACCTGTTCGTCGACTCCGTGCTCGGCCGGCACATCAGTGTGCGGTGGCACCAGGGGCGGCGCCGGGAAGGTGTGGGCTCAGCCCGCCTCGCGCTCCCGGAAGGCCGTACCGTCCCAGTTCCCACCCAGCTCCGCGGCCAGCCAACCCGGCGCGAGGGAGCGGAAGTCGGCCGGCGGCAGGGTGCCCGCCCCGGCCGGGAGGGCGCCCAGCAGGGGTGCGCCCGCCACCTCCGGCAGGTCCGTCACATTGCACCGCGAGGCCAGATCGGGCGCCTCGGGCCAGCTGCCGATCACCACGCCGAGCATCTCCAGCCGCCGGGACCGCAGTTCATGGGCCGTCAGCTCGGTGAAGTTCAGCGTGCCCAGGCCGGCCGAGGCCACCACCAGGACCGGCGCCGCCAGCAGCGCGGCCGCGTCGGCGAGGGTGCCGCCCTCGTCGTCGAAGCGGACCAGCAGCCCGCCCGCGCCCTCCACCAGCACCAGATCGTGCTCGGTCGCCAGCTTCGCCGCGGCCTCCGCGATCGCCGCCGGGCGCACCGGCGCCAGCCCCGACCGGCGGGCCGCCGTACCCGGGGCCAACGGCTCGGGATAGCGGGCCAGTTCGGCGGTGGTCACCGCGCCCGCCAGCCGCGCGCACTCGTCGGCGTCCCCGCGCTCGTCCGGCCGTACCCCGGTCTGCGCGGCCTTCAGCACCGCCACCGTGCGGCCGGCCGCGAGCGCCGTGGCCGCGACGGCGGCGGTCGTGACCGTCTTGCCGATCTCCGTACCGGTGCCCGTGATCACCACAACCGTCATGTCAGCCCTCCCGCACCGCGGCGCACACCGCGCGCGTGATCCGTGCCAGGTCAGCGTCGTTCGTGACGTACGGCGGCATCACATAGACCAGGTCGCGGAACGGCCGTACCCACACGCCCTCGCGCACCGCGGCCGCGGTGGCCGCCGCCATGTCCACCGGATGGTCCAGCTGGACCACCCCGATGGCCCCCAGCACCCGCACGTCCGACACACCGGGCAGGTCCAGGGCCGGGGCGAGGCCCTCGCGCAGCCCTGCCTCGATCCGCTTGACCTCCGCGAGCCAGTCCTGGCCCAGCAGCAGCTCGATCGAGGCGCAGGCCACCGCGGCGGCCAGCGGGTTGCCCATGAACGTCGGCCCGTGGGCGAGCACCGGTACCTCGCCCCGCGAGATCCCGTCGGCCACCCGCGCGGTGCACAAGGTCGCCGCCATCGTCAGGTAACCGCCGGTCAGCGCCTTGCCCAGACACATCACATCCGGTGTCACCGCGGCGTGCTCCGCCGCGAACAGCGCGCCCGTGCGCCCGAACCCGGTCGCGATCTCGTCGAAGACCAGCAGCACGTCGTGCGCGTCACACGCCTCGCGCAGCACCCGCAGATAGGCGGGGGAGTGGAACCGCATCCCGCCCGCGCCCTGCACCACCGGCTCCACGATCACCGCGGCCAGTTCGTCCGCGTGCCGTCCGATCAGCTCCCGCAGCTCCTCGGCGTACGCCTCGTCGTACTCGGCCGGAGGCGGGCCGGCGAAGACCTGGCGCTGGAGGACGCCGGTCCACAGCTCGTGCATCCCGCCCTCGGGGTCGCACACCGACATCGGCTGCCAGGTGTCCCCGTGGTAGCCGCCCCGCCAGGTCAGCAGCCGCTGCTTGCCGGGGCGCCCCAGCGAGCGCCAGTACTGCAGGCACATCTTCACCGCGACCTCGACCGACACCGACCCCGAGTCGGCGAGGAACACGTGCTCCAGCCCGTCCGGCGACATGTCGACAAGGAGCTTCGCGAGCCGTACGGCGGGCTCGTGCGTGAGCCCGCCGAACATCACATGGCTCATCCGGCCGAGCTGTTCGCGCGCCGCCTCGTTGAGCACCGGGTGGTTGTAGCCGTGGATGGCCGACCACCAGGACGCCATCCCGTCGACCAGCTCGCCCGAGCCGTCCGCCAGCCGCAGCCGGACCCCGCTCGCCGACTCCACGACCAGCGGCTCCTGCCGGCCCGGCATCGGGCCGTAGGGGTGCCACACATGCCTGCGGTCGAGGTCGAGCAGCTCGGGCACGCTCAGGTCAGGCATTGGGCGCGAGGTCCGTTCCGGCGCCGCGACGGCGCACGGCGACCAGGTCGCTGCGGACCTCTCCGGGCTCGGACTGCTCGGCCGCCGCCGTCGGCGCGGAACCGCAGACCCCGCCTCCCTCGTGCGACCCGCAGCCCCCGTCGGCGTGGGAGCCGCAGCCTCCGGCACCCTCGTGCGAACCGCACCCGGTGTCGGCGTGGGAGCCGCAGCCGCCGCCCGCGCGGTGGTCCGGCAGCGTCACCTGGTCGGCGCCCTCCACCTCGAACCCGGCGTCGGCGATCATCTCCAGGTCGGCCTTGCCCGCCTGGCCCTCACTGGTGAGGTAGTCGCCGAGGAAGATGGAGTTGGCGAGGTTCAGGGCGAGCGGCTGCATCGTGCGCAGGTGGACCTCACGGCCGCCCGCGATGCGCACCTCGACGTCCGGGCAGACGAACCGCACCATCGCCAGGATCCGCAGACAGCGCTGCGGGGTCAGGTGCCACTCCTTGGCCAGCGGGGTGCCCTCGAACGGGATCAGGAAGTTGACCGGCACCGAGTCGGGGTCCAGCTCGCGCAGCGAGTAGACGACGTCCACCAGGTCCTCGTCGCTCTCGCCCATGCCGGCGATGAGACCGGAGCACGCGGAGAGACCGGCCCCGTGCGCCTTCTGCACGGTGTCGACGCGGTCGGCGTAGGTGTGCGTGGTGGTGATGTCGCCGTAGGTGGCCTCGGAGGTGTTGAGGTTGTGGTTGTAGGCGTCCGCGCCCGCCTCCCGCAGCCGCTCGGCCTGCCCGTCGGAGAGCAGCCCGAGACAGGCGCACACCTCGACGCCCTCGTTCTGGTCCTTGATCGCCTTGATGGTGTCGGAGACCCGGTCCACGTCGCGGTCGGTGGGACCGCGTCCGCTGGCCACCAGACAGACCCGCTTGGCGCCGCCCGCGAGGCCCGCGGCGGCCGCCTGCGACGCCTCGTCGGGCTTGAGCCAGGTGTACTTCAGGATCCCGGCGGTCGAGCCGAGCCGCTGCGAGCAGTAGGAGCAGTCCTCCGGGCACAAGCCGGACTTGAGGTTGACGAGGTAGTTCAGTTTCACCCGACGGCCGAACCAGTGCCGGCGCACCTTGCCGGCCGCGGCCACCACATCGAGCAGGTCGTCGTCGGACGTCGCGAGGACGGCCAGGGCTTCCTCGCGGGTCGGCAGCTCGCGCCGCAGTCCCTTGTCCACCAGCGTGTTCAGCAGGTCCATGAGAGCTGATCCTGTCCTACGGAGCGGTTCCTGGCCAAGGAGAGTTCGTACAACTCCGGCGCTTCGAGGTGTGGGTATTGCCACACCTCGGGTGCCTGGTCGTCCCGCTAGTGTCTGTGCGCTGCCTACAAAATCCCCGGAGGACCCATGGCGTTCGGCTGGATCGACGAGCAGGCGGCGCAGCGCCGCCGCGCCGGACTCGTACGGACGCTGCGTCCCCGCCCCGCCGACTCGCCGCTGCTGGACCTCGCGAGCAACGACTACCTCGGTCTGGCCCACCATCCGGAGGTCGTCGAGGGCGCAGCGCGCGCGGCGCGGACCTGGGGCGGCGGCGCGACCGGCTCCCGTCTCGTCACCGGTACGACGGAGCTGCACGGCGAGCTGGAACGCGAGCTGGCCGCCTTCTGCGGCTTCGAGGCGGCACTCGTCTTCTCCTCCGGTTACGCGGCCAACCTCGCCGCGGTCACCGCGCTCGGACCGCACGGCGCGCTGATCGTGTCCGACGCCGGCAACCACGCCTCGCTCATCGACGGCTGCCGACTGGCCCGGGGCACCACCCAGGTGGTCGCGCACGCCGAACCGGACGCGGTGCGCAAGGCGCTCCAGACCCACGACGGGCCGGCCATCGCGGTCTCCGACACCGTCTTCTCGGTCGACGGCGACGCCGCCCCGCTGGCCGGGCTCGCCGCGGCCTGCCGGGAGCACGGGGCCGGAGTCGTGGTGGACGACGCGCACGGCCTGGGCGTGCTCGGTGACGGCGGCCGGGGTGCCGCGCACGCGGCGGGGCTGGCGGGCGCCGACGACGTGGTCGTCACGGTGACGCTCTCCAAGTCGCTGGGCAGCCAGGGCGGAGCCGTCCTGGGCCCGGCCCGGGTCATCGACCATCTGGTCAACGCGGCACGGACGTTCATCTTCGACACCGGTCTGGCGCCCGCCGCGACCGGTGCCGCGCTCGCGGCGCTCAGGCTGCTGGGCCGGGAGCCGGAGCGGGCGGCCCGGGCGCGCGCGGTCGCCGCCGAACTGCACGCCCGCCTGACGGCCGAGGGCCATCAGGCGGTACGTCCGGACGCAGCGGTCGTCTCGGTGCGCGCACCCTCCCCGGAGGAGGCGGTGCGCTGGGCGGCCGACTGCCGGGCGGCGGGCCTCGTCGTGGGCTGTTTCCGTCCTCCTTCCGTGCCCGACGGCATCTCACGGCTCAGGCTGACCGCCCGGGCCGATCTCACGGACGAGCAGATCGAACGCGCTGTACGGATCATCGGCGGGACACGACCATGAGTCGGCGTCACACGGCCCTGCCACCGCGGCTACGGAACTGATCGGAAGTGATCTGAGCTAGTCGGAACTGGTCAGTACTGATCGGCTGTTGCTGGAACCGCTAGGACCGGTAGGTGGCCGTGAAGTCCGCCCAGCTCTCGGGGGAGAAGAGCAGCGCGGGCCCGGCCGGGTCCTTGGAGTCGCGCACGGCGAGCAGTCCGGCCCCGGGGCCGGAGCGCGGCCGGGCCGTCTCCACGCAGTTGTTGGCGCCCGTGCTGTAGCTGCTGCGCAGCCAGCGCACGGATTGCAGATCGGTACTGGAAGGTACGTTCCGAGGCAGTGCAGACATGGTGCCTCCTTACGCGCCGTCAGCTATCCCGGCGATGTAATCCAACGATTCCTCGGGCGAAAGGGCGTGGATCTGAAGGGTGGTGAAGGCCTCCGTGTACGCCTGGAGGTCTTCTTTCCGTTCGAGGTAGAGGCTACTCGTCAACTGGTCGAGAACAACCACATCCAGATCAGAAGTGCGCGAAAATGAGAAGACAACGAAAGGGCCCGTGATGCCGATGTGCGCCCCGGCGGTGAACGGCAGCACCTGCAAACGCACTTGTGGCAGCCGCCCCGCCTCCACCAGCCGCCACAGCTGACGGGTCATCACCCCCGGTCCGCCGATCCTGCGGCGCAGCACGGCCTCGTCCAGCACGGCGCTCAACTCCAGCGGAGGCTCCCCGCGCAGCACGTCCTGCCGGGCGAGGCGCACCTCGACCAGCGCGTCGAGCCGTTCGTCGGCCTCGTCCAGGCCGCCCACCGCGACCCGGGTCACGGCCTGCGCGTACTCGCGGGTCTGCAACAGCCCGGGCACCACCGAGGTCTCCAGCGTGCGCATCGCGCTGGCCTGGGACTCCAGACTGATGAAGTCCCGGTAGGCGGGCGGCAGTACACCGCGGTAGGCGTGCCACCAGTGATGCCGGCCGACATCGTCGTCGGCCCCCGCCAGCACCAGCAGCAACTCCCGCAGTCGGGTGTCACCCACGGCGTAGGCGTCCAGCAGTAACCGCACATCGGCCGGTTTCACGCCGCTGGCGCCGGTTTCGATCCGGCTCACCTTCGACTGGTGCCAGCCGACCATCCGGGCCGCCTCACCGCTGGTGAGACCGGCGCCGCTGCGCAACGCGCGCAATTCGGCGCCGAGCTTGCGGCGGCGCACCGCGGGACCGTGCTGCATACGGTCCTCCTTACTCCAACCGGGCCGCCCAAATACGGTCTCGAGTAGCAGAGTTCACCGCTTCGAGCGATAGATATATGCATATCTTGGTGGATCGCCACCGTGACCGGCGCGGTAATGGCAGTCTGGCGAAGAAGCACCAGTCCGGGACCGTACTCGAACCATCCGCTCCGTGTCGGACTACGGTCCCGTGGGAAAGGGACGACGTCGCCATGGCAGACCATCTGGAAGCATCCGTCACTCTGCCGAGCGATCCCGCCTCGGTCTCCGCCGCCCGCGGCTACGTGCTCGGCACCCTCGCGGAATGGGGGCTGCCCTCCGACACGGACGCGGCCGACACCATCCGGCTCATCGTCTCCGAACTGGCCACCAACGCCGTGCAGCACACCCTGGGGCAGTCACCCACCTTCACGGTCGACATCGAGCTGCACCAGGACGAACAACTGCGCATCGGGGTCACCGACAGCCACCCCCGCTTCCCCAAACGCCTGCCGGCCGCCGTGCAGCAGGACAACGGCCGCGGACTGGTGATCATCCGCTGGCTGACCGCCGAGTGCGGCGGCCGGCTCAGAGTCAGGCCGACCCGGGAGGGCGGCAAGACGGTCTCCATCGAACTCCCCTGGACCGTACCGGCCCAACAGGTCACCACCGCGGTCCACCAGGAGCCTTAGCGAACGCGCCCCGCAGCAACGCCCCGAACGCGTCCACGGCGGGTGTCGTGCCGCCCGAGCGCCGGGCGACCGAGATCGTACGGCGCAGTCCTCCCCCCTCCAGCGCCCGCGTCCCCACCGGGGTGACGGCGGTCCGCGCCACCATCTCCGGCACCACCCCGACCCCCAGCCCCGCGCTGACCAGAGCGCACACCAGCGCGTACACCGGGGTCTCCACCAGCACCGACGGCGTGGCCCCCGCCCGGGCCAACACCTCCTCCACGCCCCGCCGGGCCGGATGGTCCGGCGCCATGCTGATCAACGGCTGCCCGGCCAGCTCGCTCAGCGGCAGCCGCGAGGTCTTTTCGGCCAGCACATGGCCCGGCGCGGTCACCAGGACCAGCTCCTCCACCAGCACCGGTTCCAGGACCACCGACGAGGGCACCGGCACCGGCTCCGCGGGCTCGTAGGTGTGCGTCAGCGCCAGATCGATCTCACCGGCGGCCACCGCGGCGACCCCGCCGGGCGGTTCATGGTTCGTGACGGTCAGCTCCACGTCCGGGTGGGCGCGGCGGAAGGCGCTGAGCACCGGCGGCAGCAGATGGACACCGGCGGTCTGGAAGGTGCCCAGCCGCAGTGTGCCCCCGGTCAGACCGGTGAGCCGGGCCAGCTCGTGCCGGGCCCGCTCCAGCTCGTCGAGCACCCGGCGGGCCCGCGCCACCAGCAGCTCGCCCGCCCCGGTGAGCCGGGCCCCGCGATGGTGCCGGACGAGCAGCGCCGTGCCCGCCTCCCGCTCCAGCTTGGCCAGCTGCTGGGAGAGCGCCGGCGGGGTGTAGCCGAGCCGCTCGGCGGCCCGGGTGATCGAACCGGACTCGGCGACCGCGACCAGCGCCGCCAGCCGCGTGGGGTCGTACATGCCGGGACACCTGCCTGGAAGGAGCGACAGCCCAAAGCAATGCTTAAGGCAGACCCAGGCTATTCGAAATACCTGCTGAAGCCCGTACGGCGGCAGGCTGGTCCCATGGACGCACAGCTGCTCGCCTTCACCGGGGTCGCCGCTGGCATGGTCGCCATGCCCGGGGCCGACTTCACCGTCGTCGTACGCAACGCCCTGGTCTCGCGCCGGGCCGGGATCGCCTGCGCGCTCGGCATCGCGGGCGGACTGCTCCTGCACACGGCGCTGGCGGTCGCCGGCGTCGCCGCCGTGCTGACCGCGGTTCCGGCCCTGTTCCGCACGCTCCAGGTGCTGGGCGGCGGCTATGTGCTGTACCTCGGCGCGCGCACCCTGCTCGGGCTGCGCCGACCCCGGAGCGCAGAGGCCGGGGAAGTGCCAGGGGAAGCGCCCGCGCAGGCGGCCGGTGCCGCGCGTCCGCTGCGGCAGGGGTTCGTCACCAACGCCCTCAACCCCAAGGCGCCGATCACGTTCCTCAGCCTGCTGCCCCAGTTCGTGCCCGCGGGTGCCCCGGTGCTGCCCCGCACGCTCCTGCTGGCGCTGATCGTGGTGGTGCTGGCCCTGCTGTGGTTCCCGGCCGTCGCCCTGCTCGTGGACCGCCTCGGCCGGTGGCTGCGCAGGCCGCGGGCCGCCCGGCTCGTCGAGGGCGTCACCGGCACCGCGCTGACGGTCCTCGGCGCCGTCCTGCTGCTGGAGGCGGCGTTCTGAGGCCCCGTCGGGGCGGCGGCGAGTCAGGGACGCCGCCGCCCCTCGGGGCGCCGGGTCAGCTCACCCGGCCGTACCAGACGCTCCTGGTCCAGATCTTCTGCAGCCTCACCACGTCACCGGTCTTCGGGGAGTGCCAGAGCTTGCCCTTCCCGGCGTAGATGCCGACGTGGTAGATGTTCGACCCCGAGTGGAAGAACACGAGGTCACCCGCCTTGCGGCTGCCCGCGGAGATGTGGCGGGTCTTGTTGTACTGCTGGGCCGCGGTGCGGGGCAGCTTCTTGCCCGCCTTCTTGAACGCGTACAGCGTGAGCCCGGAGCAGTCGAAGCGGTGCGGTCCGGTGGCGCCCCACTTGTACGGGGAGCCCTTCTTGGAGGCCGCGACCTGGAGTGCCTTCGTCGCCGGGGTGGCCGCCTCCGCTTCGGCGGAGAGGCCGGGGGCCACGATCGAGCCGCCCATGGCGGCGATGGTGAGGGCCGAGGCCGTACCGGCCCGGACCATCAGCGACGGGACACGATTGAGCGCAGTCATGCGCAACCCTTCGTCAGCCGCCTGTGAAGGATGACCTGTCGGATTCGGGCTGGCGAAGTTGCCCGGCCGCGATGCGGCTTCACCCCAAGGGCTGCTCGACGCGAACCTCCGCGCCGGCGACCCGTCGTGCTCGGGTCCTCCACTCCTGCCGATCCACTCCTGTCGACCGGTCATCCGGGCGGCGGCAGGACTCGGCGTCCGCCCGGACCGCCCCGCCGCGGTGGCGGGGGCTTGTCGTCAGTCAGGGATCTTGGCTCACCGATGTCCGAAAATCCCAATGGAACCGGGGATTTGTGGTGTTAGTCACCACTCACCCGTTCGGGTGGACGGTGCTCCGTTCGAATGATCGTCGAGGTGGCTGAGGATGCCCGGACCAGGGACGGAACGCTCCATGAGGTGGTGAGACCACGTACTTCGCGCAACTCTGACGGGTCGACAAAAGGAGCCGCCCCTACGCTGAAAGGGGGTACCCCGTTTGGTCCGTTTCGGCTTCGGCCCGGACGCCCCGGCGCCGCGCCCCGACGGCCGGACACCGCTCACCTGCGTCAACTGTCCGAGCGCGGGGGAAGCGTGGCGCGAGCCGCGCCGCGCCGACCGTACGACCCGCGCGGCGCGCGCGCCGGTGAGGGGTGACCGAACGTCAGTTCCCGCCCCGGGGCGCCCTGCTCGCCCGCCTCGCCGCGCCCGGCCCCTGCGAAGGCTCGCGGAGGGGCCGGAGGCGCCCCGTTCCGGTCACGGCACGGTTAACGTGCACGAAACCCGCTCCAACTAGCCTCCCTCCACGCCACCAGGCACTTTGCCCGTGGCCGCGGCCGCCGGGCCCCGCACGGTCCGGAGCGAGGACTGTGAGGTGAGACGTGCAACTGACCCCGCACGAGCAGGAGAGGCTGCTGATCCATGTGGCGGCCGACGTCGCCGAGAAGCGCCGGGCCCGCGGGGTGAGGCTCAATCACCCCGAGGCGGTCGCCCTCATCACCTCGCACATCCTCGAAGGCGCGCGCGACGGCCGCACGGTCGCCGAGCTCATGGCCTCCGGACGCAAGCTGCTCACCCGCGACGACGTCATGGAGGGCATCCCGGAGATGATCCACGACGTCCAGGTCGAGGCCACCTTCCCCGACGGCACCAAGCTCGTCACCGTCCACGACCCGATCGTCTGAGGGGGCTGTCGATGATTCCCGGAGAGGTCCTCTTCGCGGACGGGCCCATTGTGTACAACGAAGGCCGTGAGATCACCCGGCTGACCGTGCTCAACGCCGCCGACCGCCCCGTCCAGGTCGGCTCCCACTACCACTTCGCCGAGGCCAACCCCGGACTGGAGTTCGACCGCGCCGCCGCCCGCGGCCGGCGGCTCAACATCGCCGCCGGCACCGCCGTGCGCTTCGAGCCCGGAATCCCCGTCGACGTCGAACTCGTCCCGCTGGCCGGCGCCCGCGTCGTGCCCGGACTGCGCGGGGAGACCGGAGGTGCCCTCGATGCCTGAGATCTCGCGTGCCGCCTACGCCGACCTGTTCGGCCCGACGACCGGCGACCGCATCCGGCTCGCCGACACCGACCTGCTCGTCGAGATCGAGGAGGACCGCTGCGGCGGCCCCGGACTCGCCGGGGACGAGGCCGTCTTCGGCGGCGGCAAGGTCATCCGGGAGTCCATGGGCCAGTCGCGCGCTACGCGCGCAGACGGCACCCCGGACACCGTCGTCACCGGAGTGGTGGTCATCGACCACTGGGGCGTCGTCAAGGCCGACGTCGGCATACGGGACGGCCGGATCACCGGAATCGGCAAGGCCGGCAACCCCGACACCATGGACGGGGTCCACCCGGACCTGGTCATCGGCCCCGAGACCGAGATCATCGCGGGCAACGGGCGCATCCTCACCGCCGGCGCCATCGACGCCCACGTCCACTTCATCTGCCCGCAGATCGCCGACGAGGCCCTGGCCTCCGGGATCACCACCCTGGTCGGCGGCGGCACCGGCCCCGCCGAGGGCTCCAAGGCGACCACCGTGACACCCGGGCCGTGGCACCTGGCGCGGATGCTGGAGGCGATGGAGGCGTACCCCCTCAACATCGGCTTCCTCGGCAAGGGCAACACCGTCTCGCACGAGGCGATGCTCTCGCAGATCCGCGGCGGCGCGATGGCGCTGAAGCTGCACGAGGACTGGGGCTCCACCCCCGCCGTCATCGACGCCTCGCTGACCGTCGCCGACCGGACCGGCATCCAGGTCGCCATCCACACGGACACCCTCAACGAGGCCGGATTCGTGGGCGACACGCTCGCCGCCATCGGCGGCCGGGGCATCCACGCCTACCACACCGAGGGTGCGGGCGGCGGGCACGCGCCGGACATCATGACCGTGGTCTCCGAGGCGCATGTGCTGCCCAGCTCCACCAACCCGACCCGGCCGTTCACCGTCAACACCGCCGAGGAACACCTCGACATGCTGATGGTCTGCCACCACCTCAACCCGGCGGTCCCCGAGGACCTGGCCTTCGCCGAGTCCCGCATCCGGCCCTCGACCATCGGCGCCGAGGACATCCTGCACGACCTCGGCGCCATCTCGATCATCTCCTCCGACTCGCAGGCCATGGGACGCGTCGGCGAGGTCGTCCTGCGGACCTGGCAGACCGCGCACGTCATGAAGCGCCGGCGCGGGGCGCTGCCGGGCGACGGCCGCGCCGACAACCACCGGGTCCGGCGCTACGTCGCCAAGTACACGATCAACCCGGCCCTCGCCCAGGGCATCGCCTCTCAGGTCGGCTCGGTGGAGACCGGGAAGCTCGCCGACCTGGTGCTGTGGGAGCCCGCGTTCTTCGGGGTCAAGCCCCACCTCGTCCTCAAGGGCGGCCAGATCGCCTACGCGCAGATGGGCGACGCCAACGCCTCCATCCCCACGCCCCAGCCGATCCTCCCGCGCCCGATGTTCGGCGCGATCGGACGCGGCCCGGCGTCGAACTCCCTGAACTTCGTGGCGCCGCTGGCCATCGAGGACGGGCTGCCGGAGCGGCTCGGGCTCGGCAAGCGGTTCGTGCCGATCGACTCCACCCGCGGGGTCACCAAGGCCGACATGCGCGAGAACGACGCCCGGCCCGAGGTGCGGGTCAACCCCGACAGTTTCGCCGTACACATCGACGGGGAGCTGGTCGAGGCAGCTCCCGCCGCTGAACTGCCCATGGCTCAGCGGTACTTCCTCTTCTGATGTCCAGGGCAGCACTGCTCGTCCTGGCCGACGGACGGTTTCCCGCCGGAGGGCACGCGCACTCCGGCGGCGCGGAGGAGGCCGTCAAGGCCGGGCGGGTCACCGGGGCGGCGAGCCTGGAGGAGTTCTGCCGCGGTCGGCTCAACACCGTCGGGCGGGTGGCGGCGGCGTTCGCCGCAGCCGCCGCGCTCGGCATGGACCCGGCCGAACTGGACGCGGCCGCGGACGCCCGGACTCCGTCACCCGCCCTCCGGGTCGCCGCGCGCCGACTCGGCCGGCAACTGCTCCGGGCCGCCCGCGCCACCTGGCCCTCGCCCGAACTCGAAGCCCTCGCAGGGGAGTTCCCTAAGGGCGCCCATCAGCCGGTGGTGCTGGGCCTGACCGCCCGGGCGGCCGGCCTCGGACCGGCGGACGCCGCGTACTGCGCGGTGTACGAGAGCGTCAGCGGGCCCGCGTCCGCGACCGTACGGCTGCTGAGCCTGGACCCGTTCCGGGCCACGGCCGTCCTGGCCCGGCTGGCGCCCGAACTGGACGTGGTGGCCGAGTCGGCGGTCACGGCCGCCCGCACCGCGCTCCACGAAGGCGTCGACGCGCTGCCCGCCGGCTCCGCGCCGCTGCTGGAGATCGGCGCGGAGGTCCACGCCTCCTGGCCCGTGCGGCTGTTCGCGTCCTGACCACCGCGCCCCCCCGACCCCGGACACCCCCAACCCCGAGAAACGGAGCCGTACATGCACCTCGACCACTCCCACGACGGACCGGCCGCGGTCGGCGCCGACGCCCACCGCCCCGACGGCTCCCGCCGAGCCCTGCGGATCGGGCTCGGCGGCCCGGTGGGGTCCGGGAAGACCGCCACCGTCGCCGCCCTGTGCCGGGCCCTGCGCGACGAGTTGTCCCTCGCCGTCGTCACCAACGACATCTACACCCGTGAGGACGCCGAGTTCCTGCTCCGCGAGGCCGTGCTGCCGCCCGAGCGGATCACCGCCGTGGAGACCGGCGCCTGTCCGCACACCGCGATCAGGGACGACATCTCCGCCAACCTCGAAGCCGTGGAGGACCTGGAGGACGAGACCGGGCCGCTCCACCTCATCCTGGTGGAGTCCGGCGGCGACAACCTCACCGCCACCTTCTCCAAGGGGCTCGTCGACGCGCAGATCTTCGTGATCGACGTCGCGGGCGGCGACGACATCCCGCGCAAGGGCGGACCCGGCGTCACCACCGCCGACCTCCTGGTCGTCAACAAGACCGACCTCGCCCCCCACGTCGGCTCCGACCTCGCCCGGATGGCGGCCGACGCCAAGGCGCAGCGCGCCGAACTGCCGGTGGTCTTCCAGTCGTTGCGCGGCGAGGACGGGGTCCGCGAGGTCGCCGACTGGGTGCGCGGCCGACTCGCCGCTTGGTCCGCGTGATCACCGCCGGCGTCCGTGCCACCGCCCGCATCGGCGCCCGGGCCGACGGCCGGGGCGGCACCGCGCTGCCGGTGCTGGAGGGCGAGGGGCCGCTCGCGCCGCGCCGCACCCGGGCGAGCGGTACCGAGGCGCGCGTCATCCTGGTCGGCGCCATGAGCGGCCCCCTCGGCGGCGACCGGTTCGCCGTCGAGGCCGAGGTCGCCGAGGGCGCCCGCCTGCACGTCGGTTCCGCCGCCGCGACCATCGCCCTGCCGGGCCAGACCAAGGACGAGGCCCGCTACGACGTACGGCTCACCGTCGCCGACGGCGCCGAACTGCACTGGCTGCCCGAGCAGTTGATCTGCGCCGGCGGCAGCGACCTGCGGGTCGCCACCCGTGTCGAACTGGCCCCGGGGGCCCGGCTCGTGCTGCGCGAGGAGCAGGTGCTCGGACGGGTGGGGGAGGAGCCCGGACGGCTCACCAGCCGGCTGGCCATGAGGATCGCCGGGCGGACGGTGCTGGACCAGGAGCTGGCCTGCGGACCCGGCGCCCCGGGCGGCTGGGACGGCCCCGCCGGACTCGCCGGACACCGAGCGATCGGGCAACTCATCGTCGCGCGACCGGAGTTCGCCGACGAACCGGTGACCGCCCGCCCGCTCACCGGGACCGCCGTACTGGTCCCGCTGCCCGGGCCCGCCGCACTGGTGACCGCCGTCGCACCGGACGCGAGGGTGCTGCGCCGGCTCCTGGACGAGGCACTGGCGGCGCTCACCCCCTGACCGGAACTGGCGACGCCCCGCCCCGGTCAGCCGAGCGGCATCCGCGGGAAGCGGCGCTCCTTGGCCTCGCCCGCCTCCGTCGCCTTGACCACCGCCGCGTACTCGTCGACGTACTCCTGGCCGGAGAGGGACAGGATGGAGTACATGATCTCGTCGGTGATGGCGCGCAGGACCGCCTTCTCGTTCTCCATGCCCGCGTAGCGGGAGAAGTCGAGGGGCTCGCCGAAGCGGATCTGCACGGGGTGGATGTGGGGGATGACCTTCCCCGGCGGCTGCGCCTCGAAGGTGCCGATCATCGCGCACGGGATCACCGGCACCCCCGCCTTCAGCGCCATCACGGCGACGCCGACCTTGCCCTTGTACAGGCGGCCGTCGTGGGAGCGGGTGCCCTCCGGGTAGATGCCCAGCAGTTCGTCCTTGCCGAGGACGCCGAGGCCCTCGCGGATCGCGGCCTGGCCGGCCTCCTTGCCGGAGCGGTCGACCGGGATCTGCCCGACGCTGCGGAAGAAGAACGCCGTCAGACGGCCCTTGAGGCCGGGGCCGGTGAAGTACTCGGCCTTGGCCAGGAAGGTGATGCGGCGCTTGAGGATCGCGGGCATCAGGAAGTGGTCAGAGAACGACAGGTGGTTGCCCGCGACGATCGCCGCCCCGGACGACGGCACATGGTCCAGGCCCTCGATGCGGGGCCGGAAGACCAGTCTCAACAACGGCCCCAGCAACACGTACTTGAGCAGGTAGTAGAACAAGGAGTCGCTCCTCTACTCCGGCGGGTCAGGCCGAGCGCCGTGTTCCGGCAGGTCAACCGGGGTGTTGTGGGGGTGCCAGTGTAGGGGCAGGCAGGGGTGGCCGGAACCGGGCCCGGGGGGAGTGGCGCAGACCTTTCGACGATCCCGACCGGGTCCTCACACTCCGTCAGAGACGCACCACCACCAGTGCGGTGTCGTCGGTGGCACCGCCCTGCGGGAGCAGGTCCGTCAGGACCGCGTCGGCGAGGGACTCGGGGTCCAGACGGCGGTGGTGGACCAGGGAGTCGGCGAGCCGGGCCAGGCTGTCGTGGATGTCCTCCCGTCTTCGCTCGACCAGGCCGTCGGTGTACAGCACCAGGGTGGCGCCCTCGTCGAACCCGGTCTCGGCCTCGGGTCTGGGCATCGGGTCGGGGCGGGCGTCCAGCGGCGGGTCGGTGGCCCGGTCGAGGAACTCCACCCGGCCGTCGGCGTGCAGCAGCACCGGCGGCAGATGGCCCGCGCTGCTGTAGGCGATGGTGCGGCGGTCGAAGTCGATGAACGTGGTGACGGCGGTGGCCGATTCCGCGCCCACGACGACGTGCGCGTACCGGCCGAGGGCGTCCAGGGCCTGGGCGGGTCCGGCCGCGACCCGCGAGGCGGCGGTGAGCGCGCTGCGCAGCTGGCCCATGACACAGGCGGCCCCGAGGCCGTGACCGACCACGTCCCCGACGGACACCGCGAGCCGGTCGCCGCCCACCAGGTCCACCATGTCGTACCAGTCGCCGCACACGTTCAGCGCGCCGACCGCCGGCCGGTAGCGCACCGCCACGGCCTGGTGGCGGACCTCGCGGCGGGCGGGCAGCATCGCCTCCTGGAGGGCCAGCGCGACCTCCCGCTCACGGGCGTGGGCCTGGCGCAGCCGGTCGTTGAGCTCCTGCAGTTCCCGGGACCTGGTGTACAGCTCCGCCTCCAGGACCCGGTCGCGGCTGCCGGAGGGGCCGCCCCGGGCCCGGATCAGCGCCGTGACCTCCTCGACCCGGTGGACCAGCAGCACGACCTTCCCGTCGGGGCCGAGGACCGGGGCGTTGACCGGGCTCCAGTACCGCTCCTCCCAGTGGCCCGGCCGCTCCACGGACTGCACGTCGTAGCGCTGCAGGGCCATCACGTCCCGCTCGCCGGTGGCCAGCACGCGCTTGAGGGAGGCGGCCAGATTGCGCATGCCGGTCGCCGAGGGGTCGTTGGGGTTGTCGGGGAAGACGTCGAACAGGTACCGGCCGACCAGGTCCTCGCGGCGGCGGCCGGTCATGTGCAGGAACTCCTCGTTGACGTCCGCGTAGACCAGGCCGGGGGTCAGCAGGGCCACCATGCCGGGCAGGGCCTGGAAGACCGCCGCGTAGTCGATCTCCGTGTCGTTCATGGCTCCTGCCTCACCACCGGGACCTTCCCGGTCCTGCCCCGCGTCCGCACAGCGCTGGTCCAGCCGCTCACTCCATCGGGTCCGTGAGCGACTGCTCGGCCCAGATGATCTTTCCCTCGGGTGCGAAGCGGGTGCCCCACCGCTGGCTGAACTGGGACACCAGCAGCAGCCCCCGCCCGCCCTCGTCGGTGACCCGGGGGTGGCGCAGATGCGGTGCGGAGGCACCGCCGTCGAGGACCTCGCAGATCAGCGAGCGCTCCCTGATCAGCCGCAGCCGGATCGGTCCGGACGCGTACCGGATGGCGTTGGTGACCAGTTCGCTGACGACGAGTTCGGTGGTGAAGGCCAGATGCTCCAGACCCCACTCGGTCAGCTGCCGGGAGGCGTTCTTACGGGCGTCGGCGACCACCGCGGGGTCGCTCGGCAGGTCCCAGTCCGCCACCTGGTCCGCCCCGAGCAGCCGGGTGCGGGCCATCAGCAGGACCACGTCGTCGTCCGGCCGGGTCGGCACCAGCGCGTCGACGACGGCCCGGGAGTGCAGCGCGAGCGAGGGGGCCCGCCGCTCCAGCGCCGGACGCAGCCGGTGGGGGTCGTCGGCGCCGGCGTCCCCGCGGGCCAGCAGGCCGTCGGTGTACAGGGCGAGGACGCTGCCCTCGGCCAGCACCAGCTCCACCGACTCGAAGGGCGGACCGCCCACCCCGAGCGGCGGACCCTGCGGCAGCTGCACGAAGGTCGCCTCGCCGTCGGGCAGCACCACGGCCGGGGCGGGATGCCCGGCCGCGGCCATGGTGCACTGCCCGTCGACCGGGTCGTACACCGCGTACACGCACCCGGCGCCCACCGCCTGCATGCTGCCGGCGCCCTCGGCACCCGTGACGTAGTCCGGTCCGCCCTCGTCCCGGGCCGAGCGTCCCACCAGGTCGTCGAGGTGGGCGAGGACCTCCTCGGGCCGCAGGTCCAACGCGGCCAGCGTCCGTACGGCGGTGCGCAGCCGGCCCATGGAGGCGGCGGCGTCGATGCCGTGCCCGGGCACCTCGCCCACCACCAGCGCCACCCGGGCCCCGGACAGCGGCACCACGTCGTACCAGTCGCCGCCCAGGCCCGTCAGTTCGTCGGCGGGCCGGTAGCAGGCGGCGACCTCCACCGCGTCCTGCTCGGACAGCCGGTGCGGCAGGAGGCTGCGCTGGAGCACCAGCGCCGCGTCCCGCTCGCGGGTGTAGCGGCGGGCGTTGTCCACGCAGACCGCGGCCCGGGAGACCAGGTCCTCGGCGAGCCGCAGGTCGTCCTCGTCGAAGGGTTCCT
Source organism: Streptomyces sp. NPDC000983 (assembly GCF_040299205.1). Lineage (NCBI taxonomy): Bacteria > Bacillati > Actinomycetota > Actinomycetes > Kitasatosporales > Streptomycetaceae > Streptomyces > Streptomyces sp. NPDC000983. Next base: position 128,202 of record NZ_JBEPBM010000016.1, read on the forward strand.
TGCGGCTGCGCCGGAAGAAGGTCGTGATGCCCAGGGTGACGCCCCGCGCCCGGACCGGCACGATCATCGCGCTGTGCAGCCCCAGCTCCCGGAGCGTGGCCTCGCGGCCCAGCACGTCGGTGGCCCACTCCCGGGCGAGCGGGTCGAGCCGCTCGGCGCGCCAGGACCGGCCGTCGGTCAGCGCGCGGATCGGCGGCGACCCGGCCGGGTAGGCGGCCGTCGCCCCGATGCCGACCGCCTCGTCCTCGTTCTCCGAGCGGTGTCCGGCCCGGCGCAGCTCCACCGTCGCCGCGTCGGCCGGCGGGCCCGGCGAGGGCTCCGCGCCGTGCAGCACCGAGCCCAGCAGATCCACCCCGACCAGGTCGGCGAAGCCCGGCACCGCCACGTCCGCCAGCTCCTGCGCGGTCTGTACGACGTCCAGGGTGCGCCCGATGTGCCGGCCCGCCCGGTCCAGCAGGGCCAGCCGTCGGCGGGCCCGGTGCCGGTCACTGACGTCGACGACCGTGTAGTACACGCCCATCGCCCTGCCCCGGGCGTCCTCCAGCCGGGTGAACGACATCATGTGCGCGGTCTCCCGGTGCGGTGCCGAGCGCACACGGCCGAGGTGCTCGTACCCGATGACCGGCTCCCCGGTCTCCAGCACCCGCCGCATCTGCTCCTCGGCGGCCGAGGCGTCCAGGCCGGGCTGGATGTCCGCGAGGCGCTGCCCGAGCCGTTCGAAGGGCTCTCCGCCGCCGAACTCCTCCAGGGCCGCGTTGGACCACACGAACCGCAGATCGGTGTCGACGATCGCTATGCCGACCGGCGACCGGTTGACCATCTGCTCCAGCACCGTGCGGCTCATGTCCCAGCCGGGTGCCCGCTCCATCTCCGACAGCAGTGCCAGCCAGCGCGCCGGCCCGTCGGGCTCGGGCGCGGCGACGACCCGCACCATCACCCGCACGGGCCGCCCGTCGGCGTGCCGGGCGGTCAGCAGCCCCGCCCAGCCGCCGTGGCGGCGACAGCGTTCGGCCAGTTCGGGCACGCGGGCCGCGTCCTCGGGCATCAGCAGCCCGGCCGCCGGCAGGCCCACCACCTCGGCCGCCCGGTGCTCCAGCAGCCGCTGGGCCTGGCCGGTCCAGCAGGTCACCAGCCCCTGGGCGTCGAGCAGCACCGGTACGGCATCGGCCACATCGAACCGATGCCGCTCGCCGGTCTGCTCCTGGTGTGTGCCCACGGCCGACCTCTTCGTCGCTGAGAGTCGCTGAGGATGGTCTGTGTCAGTGGTCTACCACCTCTGATCCCAGTGTTCACCCTGGCAGCGCGGCGCCGAGTCGGCCACCGCGCGGCCTCAGCCCCGGGCCAGCACCTTCTCCAGCGCGCCCAGCGCGCCCGCCAGCTCCTCGGCGGTGATCGTCAGCGGCGGGGCCAGCCGGACGGTGGACCCGTGGGTGTCCTTGACCAGCACGCCTTCCGCCATCAGCCGCTCGCTGATCTCCCGTCCGGTGCCCACGGCCGGGTCGATGTCGACGCCCGCCCACAGGCCGCGGGCGCGGAAGCCGACGACGCCCCGGCCGACCAGTCGGGCCAGGCCGTCCCGCAGCCCGACGCCCAACTCGGCGGCCCGGCGCTGGAACTCACCGGTCTCCAGCAGCTCCACCACGGCCGTGCCGACGGCTGCGGCCAGCGGGTTGCCGCCGAAGGTCGAACCGTGTTCACCCGGCCGGAGGACCCCGAGCACCTCCCGCCGCCCCACGACGGCGGAGACCGGCACGATCCCGCCGCCCAGCGCCTTGCCGAGCAGCAGCAGGTCCGGGACGACCGACTCGTGCTCCACGGCCAGCGTGCGCCCGGTGCGGCCGAGCCCCGACTGGATCTCGTCCGCGACGAACAGGCAGCCCGTGCGCCGGGTCAGCTCCCGCACCCCGGCCAGATAGCCGTCGTCGGGGATGACCACGCCCGCCTCGCCCTGGATCGGCTCGATGAGCACGGCCGCCGTCGTCTCGTCGACGGCCTCCTCCAGCGCGGCCAGGTCGTTGTACGGCACGACCCGGAAGCCCGGGGTGAAGGGTCCGAAGCCGCCGCGGGCGGACTCGTCGGTGGAGAAGCTGACGATGGTCGTCGTACGGCCGTGGAAGTTGTCCGCGGCGACCACGATCGTGGCCCGGTCGGCGGGGACGCCCTTGACCTCGTACGCCCACTTGCGGGCCACCTTGACGGCGCTCTCCACCGCCTCGGCGCCGGTGTTCATGGGCAGCACCATGTCCAGGCCGGTCAGGGCGGCGAGCCGTTCGGCGAACTCGGCGAGCCGGTCGTTGTGGAAGGCGCGGGAGGTGAGGGTGAGGCGGTCCAGCTGGTGGTGGGCGGCCTCGACCAGACCGGGGTGGCGGTGGCCGAAGTTCAGCGCCGAGTAGCCGGCCAGCATGTCGAGGTAGCGGCGGCCCTCCACGTCCTCGACCCAGGTGCCCTCGGCGCGCGCGACGACGACCGGCAGGGGGTGGTAGTTGTGCGCGAGGACGGGCTCCTCGGCACGGATCAGGTCGGCGGACGAACGGGTTTGCGCGGGTGCGGTCATCAGCGGATCTCCTGGGTGCAGCACTTGACGCCGCCGCCGGCCTTGCGCAGCTCGGACAGGTCGACGGGGACGGGGACGTAGCCGCGGTCGGCCAGCCGGCCGGCGAGCGCGGTCGCGTCCGGTGACATGAAGACGTGCAGGCCGTCGCAGACGGAGTTGAGGCCGAAGGCCATCGCGTCCTCGCGGGTGGCCTCCACCGCGTCCGGGTACAGGCGGCGCAGCACCTCGCGGCTGCCCGGCGAGAAGGCGTCCGGGTAGTAGGCGATGTTCTCCGCCGCACCCTCGCCGAGCACGAACAGCGCGGTGTCCAGGTGGTAGAAGTACGGGTCCACCAGGGTCAGGCCGATCACCGGGACGCCGAAGAACTCCTGCACCTCGTGATGGGCCTCCCGGGTGGTGCGGAACCCGGTGCCGGCCAGGACGTACCGGCCCGTCGGGACCAGGTCGCCCTCGCCCTCGCACACCGACTCCGGGCGGTGGACGTCGTAGCCGGACGCCTTGAACCAGGTGTCGTAGTGCAGGGACTCGGGGCGGCGCTCGGGGGCGTGGAAGAGCGAGCCGAAGACCCGGCCGTCCACGACGACCGCGCTGTTGGCGGCGAAGACCATGTCGGGCAGCCCGGGGACCGGTTCCACCGTGTCGACGGTGTGACCGTGCACCCGGTAGGTGTGGACCAGCGACCGCCACTGCTCCTGGGCGAGGTCGACGTCGACCCGGATGTCGGGATGCATCCAGGGGTTGATCGCGTACTGCACGGCGAAGTGTCTGGGTTCGCAGACGAGGAAGCGCCGCCGGCGCGGCACACGGCTTTCGGACACAGAGGGGTTCCTCCGCTTCCTGCGGTGTGGACAGGGTTGACACCAAGGTAGGAAGTGACCGATACGCCCGACAAGGAACAAGAGCTGCGTGTTGACGCAGGAATGCTGCGTGCTCACGCCTCTCGGTGCAGGTCTGTTGCGTCTTCCGGGGCGGGCTGGCTCGCTCCGGCTTCCGGACTTTCCGGGAGGAGGTGGGACAGCACCATCACGCTGATCGTCTTCCGGATGAACGGCTCGGTACGAATGCGCTCCAGCACCTCCTCGAAGTGCTCCACATCCCGCGCCCGCACATGCAGCAGCGCGTCCGCGCCGCCCGTCACCGTCATCGCCGCGGTGATCTCCGGATGGTTGCGGACCACCTCCGCCAGCCGCCGCGGCGGCGCCGCGCCCTCGCAGTACACCTCCACGTACGCCTCGGTCCGCCAGCCCAGCGCCGACGGCTGCACGGTCGCCGTGAACCCGGTGATCACCCCGGTCTCGCGCAGCCGGTCCACCCGCCGCTTCACGGCCGTGGAGGACAGCCCCACGCACGCGCCGATCTCGGCGAAACTCGTCCTGGCGTTCGCCATCAGAGCGGTGATGATCTTCCGGTCGAGCTCGTCGAACGGCGCGGGCCTGCTGTTCATGGCGGCACCCTATCCAGCACACACCCCCCGGGCCCCGGGCCCGGCCCGTGTGCAGGCGTACGGATTGCTCCTACACTCCACGTTCATGCTGCGCGCCCTGGCTGTCGACGACGAACGCCCCTCGCTGGAGGAACTGCTGTACCTCCTCAACGCCGATCCGCGCATCGGCAGCGCGCAGGGAGCCGGGGACGCCACCGAGGCGCTGCGCCGCATCAACCGCGCGCTGGAGTCGGGGCCCGGCGGGCCCGAGGCGGTCGACGTGGTCTTCCTCGACATCAACATGCCCGGCCTCGACGGCCTCGACCTGGCCCGGCTGCTCACCGGGTTCGCCAAGCCGCCGCTGGTCGTGTTCGTCACCGCGCACGAGGACTTCGCCGTGCAGGCCTTCGACCTCAAGGCCGTCGACTACGTCCTCAAACCCGTCCGCAAGGAGCGGCTCGCCGAGGCCGTCCGCCGGGCCGCCGAACTCGTCGACACCGGCCCCCGCATCCCCGTGCACGAACCCGACCCCGACCAGATACCCGTGGAACTCGGCGGCGTGACCCGCTTCGTGCCCGTCGAGGACATCACCCATGTCGAGGCGCAGGGCGACTACGCCCGGCTGCACACCGACCGGGGCAGCCATCTCGTCCGCATACCCCTGTCCACCCTGGAGGAGCGCTGGCGCACCCGCGGCTTCGTCCGCATCCACCGCCGCCACCTCGTCGCCCTGCGCCACATCGGCGAACTCCGCCTGGACGCGGGCACGGTGAGCGTCGTCGTCGGCGCCGAGGAGCTCCAGGTCAGCAGGCGCCACGCACGCGAACTGCGGGACCTGCTGATGAGGAGAACCTGACGGTGCCCCACCAGGACCCCGCCGAGCGCCGCGTCGTCGTCACCGGCCCGCCCCGCCGCACCCGGCCCGCCTCCGGCTACTACCGTCCGCGCACCGAGATCGACGAGCAGACCACCCTCGGCCACACCTACGTCCGCTCCCTGATGCGCTCCCAACTGCGCGCCGCGCTCGCCGTGGCGGCCGTGCTCGGCCTGCTGATCCTGCCGCTGCCCCTGCTGTTCGCCACCATCCCCGACTCCGACCGCCTGGAGTGGACCGTCCTCGGCTTCTGCCTGTACGCCCCGCTCGTGGTGCTCGCCCGCTGGTACGTGCGGCGCGCCGAGCGCAACGAGCGCGACTTCGTCCGCCTCGTCGAGGACCAGGACCGCTGAGGGGCCGTGAACGAGAACTACGCCGTCCCCGCCGTCGCCCTCGTCGTCCTGGCCACCGTCTTCGTCGGCGCCTTCGGCCTGCGCATCTCCCGCACCACCTCCGACTTCTACGTCGCCTCCCGCACCGTCGGCCCGCGGCTGAACGCCGCCGCCATCAGCGGCGAGTACCTCTCCGCCGCCTCCTTCCTCGGCATCGCCGGCCTCGTCCTCGTCCAGGGCCCCGACATGCTCTGGTACCCGGTCGGCTACACCGCCGGATACCTCGTCCTGCTCCTCTTCGTGGCCGCCCCGCTGCGCCGCTCCGGCGCCTACACGCTCCCCGACTTCGCCGAGGCCCGGCTCGCCTCCCAGGCGGTTCGACGCTTGGCCGGGGCCTTCGTCGTCGGCGTCGGCTGGCTCTATCTGCTGCCCCAGCTCCAGGGCGCCGGACTGACGCTGACCGTGCTCACCGGGGCGCCCGACTCGCTCGGCGCGGTGATCGTGGCGGTCGTGGTGGTCGCCATCGTCGCCGCGGGCGGCATGCGCAGCATCACCTTCGTCCAGGCGTTCCAGTACTGGCTGAAGCTGACCGCGCTGCTGGTGCCGGCCCTGTTCCTGGTCCTCGCCTGGCAGCGCGACGGCGCCCCGCACCACGCCTTCGACGAGCCCGCCACCTTCCGCGAGCAGCGTGCCGTCCGCGTCGACGACCGCCTCGACCTGCGACTGGAGCACCCCCTGACGGTCACCGTCACCGGCACCGTCGACGGCCGCGACCACGAGGAGGAACGCCTGAGCCTCCCCGCCGGCACCCACCGCATCGAGGCCGGCACCCGGCTGACCTTCACCCCGGGCGCCGCCGTGCCCGACCCCGCCCGCCTCGGCGACGGCGGCCTGTCCCCGTCCCAGGCCGAGAGCCGCGGCGAACGCCCGCTGTACGCCACGTACGGGCTGATCCTCGCCACCTTCCTCGGCACCATGGGCCTGCCCCATGTCGTCGTCCGCTTCTACACCAGCCCGCACGGCGTCGCCGCCCGCCGCACCACCGTCGCCGTCCTCGGCCTGATCGGCGTCTTCTACCTGCTCCCCCCGGTCTACGGCGCCCTCGGCCGCCTGTACGCGCCCGAACTCACCCTCACCGGGCACGCCGACGCCGCCGTCCTGCTGCTGCCCGAACGCATGATCGGCGGCCTGGGCGGCGACCTGCTGGGCGCGCTGGTGGCCGGGGGAGCCTTCGCCGCGTTCCTGTCCACCGCCTCCGGACTGACCATGGCCGTAGCCGGCGTCCTCACCCAGGACGTCCTGCCCTCCCGGGGCGTACGGCACTTCCGGCTCGGCACGCTGATCGCGATGGCCGTGCCGCTCGCGGCCAGCGTCCTGGTGGGCGGACTGCCGGTCGCCGACGCGGTGGGGCTCGCCTTCGCGGTGTCCGCGTCCTCGTTCTGCCCGCTGCTGGTGCTGGGGATCTGGTGGCGCCGGCTCACCCCGCAGGGGGCCGCGGCGGGGATGCTGGTGGGCGGCGGCTCCGCGCTGCTCGCGGTCGCCGCGACCATGGCCGGCTACCCCGGCGCGGGCGCGCTGCACGCCCTGCTGGCCTGGCCGGCGCTCTGGTCGGTGCCGCTGGGCTTCCTGACGATGATCCTGGTGTCGCTGGCCACCCCGGGCCGGGTGCCGGCCGGGACGGCGGCGATCCTGGCACGGTTCCACCTCCCGGAGGAACTGGCGCAGGTGAAGGCGTGAAGGCGGGGGAGAGGTGAGGGCGTGAGCGGATTCATCGCCGGACTGTGCGTGGCCGTGCTGCCGCTGCTGGCGGCGGGCTTCTGGCTGGGGCGCCGCACCGCGCGCCCCGAGAGCCAGGGCGGACTCGGCACCCCCGTCGAACACGCCACCTTCGAGACCCTGCACACCGCGGCCCTCGCCGCGCCCCCGCTGCGGGCCGGGCTGACGGAGGAGACCGCCCGCCGCTCGGCCCGCCGGCTGCGCTCCCTGCTCGGCACCGACGCCCTGTGCCTGACCGACCGCAAGGGGGTGCTGGCCTGGGACGGAGTGGGCGCCCACCACCGCGCCGAGATCATGGAACGCCTGCCGGGACCGCTGGACTCCGGCCGCGGCGAGGCGTTCCCGCTGACCTGCGACACCCCCGAGTGCCCGCTGCGCTGGGCGGTCGTCGCCCCGCTGACCGTCGACGACCGCGTCCACGGCACGCTCGTCGCCTGCGCCCCGCGCGAGTCCGCGGTGCTGGTCCGGGCCGCCGGCGAGGTCGCCCGCTGGGTCTCCGTCCAGCTGGAGCTGGCCGACCTCGACCAGTCCCGCACCCGGTTGATCGAGGCCGAGATCAAGGCGCTGCGGGCGCAGATATCGCCGCATTTCATCTTCAACTCGCTCGCCGTGATCGCCTCGTTCGTCCGCACCGACCCCGAGCGCGCCCGCGAGCTGCTCCTGGAGTTCGCCGACTTCACCCGCTACTCGTTCCGCAGGCACGGCGACTTCACCACCCTCGCCGACGAACTGCACGCCATCGACCAGTACCTGGCGCTGGTCCGGGCCCGCTTCGGGGACCGCCTCGCCGTCACCCTGCAGATAGCCCCCGAGGTGCTCCCGGTCGCGCTGCCCTTCCTCTGCCTGCAACCGCTCGTCGAGAACGCGGTCAAGCACGGCCTGGAGGGCAGGGCCGCGTCCACCGGCACCTGCCGGATCAGCATCACGGCGCAGGACGCCGGCGCCGAGGCCCTCGTCGTCATCGAGGACGACGGCGCCGGAATGGACCCCGTCCTGCTGCGCCGCATCCTCGCCGGTGAGGTCAGCCCGTCCGGCGGCATCGGCCTGTCCAACGTCGACGACCGGCTCCGGCAGGTCTACGGGGACGACCACGGCCTCGTCATCGAGACCGCCGTGGGAGCGGGGATGAAGGTGACCGCCCGGCTGCCGAAGTACCAGCCGGGCGTCCACTCCGCGCGCCGGCTCACCGGCGCCTGAGCGTCACGAGCCCCGGGTGACCACCATGGCGAAGGTGATCAGTCCGAGCACGACCCAGCCGAACCACAGCCAGCCGTTACTGCCGAGCGCCACCGTGTAGGCGGTCACCGCGACGAGTCCGCCGACGGTGAGCACCCCCATCGTCCGAGTGGATCCGTCCGTAGAACCGGGCATCGCAACACCCTCCTCATGGTCCGTCTCCCTCCATGGTGCCCCGGTTCTGCCTCCGTACGGTGCCGACGGCGAAACGTGGGCCCGATTTCGCGGGCTCCGGCCGGTCCGCGGGCCCCGCAGGGCAGGGGAAGGGCCCCAAAAGTCGAACAAACGTTCAGGCGTGCGGAGTGCGAGCCCGCTCAGACCGAGCGGCCGCCGTTGGCGTTCAGGGACGCCAGATAGGCGTTGTACGCCTCCAGCTCCTTGTCGCCGTCCCGGTCTGCGGCCCGGTCCTTGCGCTTGGCCTGCCGCTGCTCGGAGCCGTACCACTGGAACAGCAGCGCGATCAGCACCAGCACGGACGGGATCTCGCTGAACGCCCAGGCGATACCGCCGGCCGCGTTCTGGTCGGCGAGCGCGTCGATGCCCAGCGAGGCCGGCGGGTTCTCGAACGACTTCACCATCGGGGCCGACGCCATCATCAGCGCGATCCCGAAGAACGCGTGGAACGGCATGCCCGCGAACAGCTCCAGCATCCGCATCAGGTACCCGGGCCGGTGCGGCCCCGGGTCCACGCCGATGATCGGCCAGAAGAACACCACGCCCACGGCGAGGAAGTGCACCATCATCGCCACATGCCCGACGCTCGAGCCCATCAGGAAGTCGAACAGCGGGGTGAAGTACAGCGCGTACAGGCTCGCGATGAACAGCGGGATCGTGAAGGCCGGATGCGTGACGATCCGCATGTAGCGGCTGTGCAGCAGCGCCAGCAGCAGCTCGCGCGGCCCCTTGCGGCCCCGGCCCGCCACCGGCAGCGCCCGCAGCGCCAGCGTCATCGGCGCGCCGAGCAGGAGCAGGATCGGCGACAGCATGCTGATCACCATGTGCTGCACCATGTGCACGCTGAACATGACCATGCCGTAGTCGTTCAGCCCGGTGCACATCATCAGCGCGATGGTCAGCACACCGGCGACGAAGGAGACCGTGCGCGCCACCGGCCAGGAGTCCCCGCGCCGCCGCAGCCGCACCACGCCCCACACGTACAGGCCGAGCCCGAGGAGACAGGCGACCAGGAAGAAGGGGTCGGGCGACCACTGGAGCCCCCGGCCCAGCGTGAACGGCGGCAGATCCACCATCGTCCCGTGCCCGCTGTGATCCATCCGCCGGCTCCTGTTTCGTGGGGGTTGTGCAAGTCTGTCCGGCCCCACATTAGAACGGCCCCCGGTCAGCCTCGTGACCGGGGGCGGGATCGAGCTCGGCCGGCGACGGCGGCCGGGTGGAGCTACAGGACGCACTCCGCTTCGGCGTACCGGTCCTCCGGGACCGTCTTCAGCGTCTCGACGGCCTCGGCCAGCGACACCATGACGATGTCCGTGCCACGCAGCGCCGTCATCATGCCGAACTCGCCGCGGTGCACGGCCTCCACCGCGTGCCACCCGAAGCGCGTGGCGAGGACCCGGTCGTACGCGGTCGGCGTGCCGCCGCGCTGCACATGCCCGAGGATCACCGGCCGGGCCTCCTTGCCGAGCCGGTGCTCCAGCTCGATGGAGAGCTGGCGCGCGATGCCCGCGAAGCGCTCGTGGCCGTAGACGTCCTTGCCGCCCTCGTCGAACTCCATGGAGCCCGGCGCGGGCTTGGCGCCCTCGGCGGCCACCACGATCGCGAACCGCTTGCCCGCCTCGAACCGCTCGCCGACCTTGCGGGCCAGCTCCTCGATGTCGAAGGGGCGCTCGGGGACCACGATGGCGTGCGCGCCGGCCGCCATGCCGGAGTGCAGCGCGATCCAGCCGGTGTGCCGGCCCATGACCTCCACGACCAGCACCCGCTGGTGGGACTCGGCGGTCGTCTTGAGCCGGTCGAGCGCCTCGGTGGCGACCCCGACGGCCGTGTCGAAGCCGAAGGTGACGTCGGTGACGGCGATGTCGTTGTCGATGGTCTTCGGCACGCCGACGATCGGCAGGCCGCCGTCCGACAGCAGCCGGGCCGCCTTCAGCGTGCCCTCGCCGCCGATCGGGATGATCGCGTCGAGCCCGAGTTCCTCCACATGCCCCTTGGCCCGTGCCACGCCGTCCCGCAGATGCGAGGGCTGGACCCGGGAGGAGCCGAGGATGGTGCCGCCGCGGGCGAGGATGCCGCCCACCGCGTCGAGGTCGAGCTTGAGGTAGTCGCACTCCAGGAGGCCTTTCCAGCCGTCCCGGAAACCGATGACCTCGTCGCCGTGGTCGACGACGGCACGGTGCACGACGGACCGGATGACGGCGTTCAGGCCGGGGCAGTCGCCGCCGGACGTGAGGACACCAATGCGCATAGCCCGAAATACCTTCTCAACGTGGGCCGGGGACCGGACCGCGCTGTCCGGCTTGATCCCGGCCACCCTACCGGCGCGAGGGGGTCGTACCGTACCGGGCGTCCGCCTGCTGGACGCGCCCGCACATGTGAGCGGACGTGCTGTCAGGCGGGCCCGGTGAACACGGTCGCACCGCGCGCTGGAAGGCCGCTTCATTACCCCTGGAACCGCAGGTCAGGCGGGCTGCTGGGCCGAAGCGATCCGCTCGTTGCGCAGCGCCTCGTACCAGCGGTCGTCGGTCGGCGGCAGGGCGTTCACGTCCAGCGCCAGCTTCAGCAGCAGGTCGGCGATGAGCGGGTTGCGGGCGAGCACCGGCCCGTGCATGTACGTACCGAACACGGTGTCGTTGTACGCGCCCTCGGTGCCGTCGCCGGTTCCGTTGCCGTTGCCGAGGCGGACCTGGGCGAAGGGGCGGGCGGTGGGGCCGAGGTGGGTGACGCCCTGGTGGTTCTCGAAGCCGGTCAGCGGGGGCAGACCGAGCCGCGCGTCGATGTCGGCGAGCACGTCACCGACGCACCGCTCGCCCTCGCCGCGCACCGAGACCACGTCCAGCAGGCCGAGGCCGGGCTCGCGCTGGCCGAGGTCGTTGATGAACTCGTGGCCGAGGATCTGGTAGCCGGCGCAGACCGAGAAGACGATCGCGCCGTTGCCCACGGCCCGGTGCAGACCGCCGTCCCGGCGCAGCCGCTCCGCCGCGAGCCGCTGCGGGCGGTCCTCGCCGCCGCCGATCAGGTAGATGTCGCCGGAGGTGGGGATCGGCTGGTCGCTGCGTACGTCGAGCCGCGCCACGTCCAGGCCGCGCTGCCGGGCCCGGCGCTCCACGACGAGGACGTTGCCCTGGTCGCCGTAGGTGCTCAGCAGGTCCGGGTAGATCCAGACGATCCGCAGTTGGTTGTCGCTCATGAAGTCACTGTCCTTACGGGTACGTCAGTTGCCGACGCGGCGGCGCAGGTCCTGGAAGGCGGTGTAGTTGGCGATGACCTCGATCCGGCCGGGCGGGCACAGCTGCACCGCCTGGTCGAGGTTCTCGCAGACCTGGAACTGCTGGTTCGCGACCTCCAGACGCACCGCGAGGTCCAGCTTGCGGTCACCGATGACGCAGATCGGGTGCCCGGTCAGACGCGTGTAGTCGACGTCCCACAGCCAGGAGGTGTCGGTGCCGTCGGCGCCGCGCGCGTTCACCGAGAGGATCACCGGGGTGGGCGGCGGGTCGATCAGGGAGAACGTCTCGAGCCAGCCCGCCGGGTTCTTCGCGAGCAGCAGCCTGAGGTCGCGCTCCTGGAACTGGACGACGTCGTAGCGGCCGGCCACGGCCTGCACCTGGTACATGCGCTCCAGGGCCACCTGCGGCGGCACCCCGAACACGGCGGCGACGGCGGCCGAGGAGGCGGCGTTGGCCTTGTTGGCGCGGCCCGGCAGCTGGAGGTGGATGGGCCAGGCGGAGCCGTGCGGGTCGAGCACGTGGTCGCCGGACAGGGCCCAGCTCGGCGTCGGCCGGCGGAAGCCGCACTCGCCGCAGAACCAGTCGTCGCCCGGCCGCTGCATCACACCGCCGCAGGACGGGCAGGACCAGGCGTCGTCCTTCCACATCTGCCCGGCGGCGACCCAGATCACGTTGGCGGAGGAGGACGCGGCCCACACCACCAGGGGATCGTCGGCGTTGGCCACGATCACGGCCTTGGACCCCGCGAGCCCCTCGCGCCAGTTCTCGGCGAGCATGCGGGTCTCCGCGGCGCGGTCGAGCTGGTCGCGGGAGAGGTTGAGCAGCGCGATGCACTTGGGGTCGGTGTCCCGGGCGACGCCGGCGAGGTACTTCTCGTCGACCTCGATCACGCCGTACCGCGCCTCGGAGCCACCGGCCAGCGCCGAGGTGATCCCGGCGGGCATGTTGGCGCCGAGCGCGTTGGAGACGACCGGTCCGGCGGCGCGCAGCGCCTCGGCGATCAGCCGGGTCGTCGTGGTCTTGCCGTTGGTCGCCGACACCAGGACGACGTCCAGGTTCTGCGCCAGCCGTGCGAGGAGGTCGGGGTCGAGCTTCAGCGCCACCCGGCCGCCGATCACCGATCCGCTGCCGCGCCCCGCCGCGCGCGATGCCGCCGCGACCGCCTTGCCCGCGGTCACGGCGATCTTGGCCCGCGGAGTGAGCGGGTCCGAGTTGCCTGCCATCAGTCCTCGATCCTCCGAACGTAGTAGGTGGTCAGCCTATCGAGATACATTCGCACTCCCGAACCCGCCGTAACCTTGGCGCCATGCGACATGGCTCCATTCCGGGCACCCGTGGGCGAGTCCGGCCTCTCACCCTGTTCGGGGACCCCGTGCTGCACACCCCCGCGCGGGACGTCACCGACTTCGGGCCCGAACTGGCGACGCTCGTCGAGGACATGTTCGCGACGATGTACGCGGCGCAGGGGGTGGGTCTGGCCGCCACCCAAGTCGGCGAGCCGCTCAGGGTGTTCGTCTTCGACTGTCCGGACGACGAGGACGTACGGCATCTGGGGCATGTGGTGAACCCGCGTCTGGTGACGGCCGACGGGGTGGTGGTGCGCGGCCCCGAGGGCTGTCTGTCCCTGCCCGGTCTGGAGGCCGGGACGGAACGTTACGACCACGCCGTGGTCGAGGGGTTCACGGTGACGGGGGAGCCGGTGACGGTGCACGGGACGGGCTTCTTCGCGAGGTGCTTGCAGCATGAGTGTGACCATGTGGAGGGGACGGTGTACGCGGACCGGGTGGAGGGTTGGCGCCACCGGCGGCTGATGCGCCAGGTGGGCAGGGCGTCCTGGCACCGGCCGGGGTGACGTCGGCGCTCAGAACCCCGGGCCGCCGACCTTGTCGCCCGCGGCGGCGAGCCGGCCCCACAGCAGATCCGCGAGGCTGCGGACCAACTCCGCCCGGGAACAGGGCCGTTCGCCCAGCCACCAGTCTCCGGCCGCGTGCATCATCCCGACGATCCCGTGGCCCCAGACCCGGGCCAGTTGCTGGCTGCCCGGTCCCAGGTCCAGCCGCTCCTCGATGACCTGGGCCAGCTCCTCGCCCATCCGCCGCAGCAGGGGAGCGGAGTGCTTGCCGACGTCGAAGCCCTGGTCACCGCTCTGGCCGCCCTCCGCGGGGTGCATCAGGAACCGGTACACCTGCGGCCGCAGCTCGATCGCCGTGAGGTAGGTGTCGAGCGTGGCCTCGACCCGCTCGCGCCGCTCCGCCGGGGCGTCGAGCGCGGCCCGCAGGGAGTCCAGCAGTGCGTCCGTGTGGCGCGTGGCGAGGGCCGCGTAGAGCCCGCCCTTGTCCCCGAAGTGCCGGTAGAGGATGGGCTTGGTGATCCCGGCCTCCGCCGCGATCGCGTTCATCGAGGCCTGCGGGCCGTCGCGCAGCACCACCCGGTCGGCGGCCTCCAGCAGCTCGCGTCGGCGGCGGTCCGCGGACCTCTGCTGCTCGGTCCGCTGTGTGGTGTCCATGTGCTCTCCCCACCCGTGCTGTTTCGGTGACGCCTGCGCAAACTAACACTCAACGCCACGCCGACATCGAACGGGCTGCCGACCGGTCATCAGGAGTTGACATTCCCTACCGACCGGTAACAGACTTTGGTTACCGCAAGTAACATGCACGTGTGCCGCCGCTGGAGGAGTCATGGCCGAGTTCACCATGGAGCTCAACGACGAACAGAAGGAGGTCCGCGACTGGCTGCACGGTTTCGCCGCCGACGTCATCCGCCCCGCGGCCGCCGAATGGGACGAGCGTGAGGAGACTCCCTGGCCGGTCATCCAGGAGGCCGCGAAGGTCGGTATCTACTCCCTGGACTTCTACGCCCAGCAGTACTTCGACGCAACCGGTCTCGGCATCCCCATGGCCATGGAGGAACTGTTCTGGGGCGACGCGGGCATCGCGCTGTCCATCGTCGGCACCGGCCTCGCCGCCGTGGGCGTCCTCGCCAACGGCACCGAGGAGCAGATCGGCACCTGGATCCCCCAGATGTACGGCGACGCCAACGATGTCAAGGTCGCCGCGTTCTGCTCCTCCGAGCCCGACGCCGGCTCCGACGTGGCCTCCATGCGCACCCGCGCCGTGTACGACGAGGCCAAGGACGAGTGGGTCCTCAACGGCACCAAGACCTGGGCGACCAACGGCGGCATCGCCAACGTCCACGTCGTCGTCGCGGTCGTCGACGCCGAACTCGGCTCCAAGGGCCACGCCTCCTTCATCGTGCCGCCGAACACACCAGGCCTGTCCCAGGGCCAGAAGTTCAAGAAGCACGGCATCCGCGCCTCGCACACCGCCGAGGTCGTCCTGGAGAACGTACGGGTGCCCGGCTCCTGTCTCCTCGGCGGCAAGGAGAAGCTGGACGAGCGCCTGGCCCGGGCCCGCGAGCGGGCGAGGGCCGGCGGCGGCGAGCGGGTGAAGAACGCGGCCATGGCCACGTTCGAGGCGTCCCGCCCGGCGGTCGGCGCGATGGCCGTGGGCACCGCCCGGGCCGCGTACGAGGTGGCGCTGGAGTACGCCACGACGCGTGAGCAGTTCGGCCGGCCCATCATTGACAACCAGGGTGTCGCCTTCCAGCTCGCCGACATGCGTACGTCCATCGACGCGGCGCGGCTGCTGGTGTGGCGGGCGTCCTGGATGGCCATCAACGGCAAGCCGTTCACGGCGGCCGAGGGCTCGATGTCGAAGCTGTTCGCCAGCGAGACCGCGAAGAAGGTCACCGGGCAGGCGATCCAGATCCTCGGCGGGAACGGGTACACGCGGGAGTATCCGGTGGAGCGGATGCATCGGGACGCGGCGATCTACACGATCTTCGAGGGGACGAGCGAGATCCAGCGGCTCGTCATCGCTCGGACGCTGTCGGGGATGTCCATTCGGTAGTACGCGGGCCGCGGGTGCGTGGGGGCTGGTCGCGCAGCTCCCCGCGCCCCTGGGTGGGAACGGTTGCCGGTGCTCACCACGTCACCGGCAGGGTTTCGGGGCCGCGGGTCGGTGTGCCCCTTCTGAACGGGACCTTTTCCGCGTCCACGGCGAGGCGGAGGCCGGGGAGTCGCTCCAGAAGGGTGTCCACCAGCAGTTGGGACACCAGTCGCGTCAGCATCTCGGCGGGGCAGCGGTGTGGGCCGGAGCCGAAGGAGACATGCGGGTTGGGAGTGCGGGAGAAGTCGATCGTCTCCGGGTACGGGAAGACGTCCGGGTCCCGGTTGGCGGCGAGGTAGGACACGTAGACGGCGTCCCCGGCGCGGATACGTACTCCGCGCACTCCCACGTCCTGCGTCGCGATCCGGGACAGGCCGACCGCGTTGCGGTGCGGGATGTAGCGGAGCAGCTCGTCGACGGCCTGCGGGCGGATCTCCGGCTCGGCCCGCAGCCGGCCCGCCAGGTCCGGGCGGGTCAGCAGGATGTAGAAGAGCTGGCCGCTGTTGTGGGTGACCGCCTCGCCGCCGGTCTGGAGCAGCACCGCGAGGCCCACGGCCTCCTCCACCGTCACCTCGCCGCGGCCCACGGCGGCGCCCAGCAGAGAGCACACGTCCTCGCCGCCGGAGCCGTCCCGGCGGCGAATGAGCGCGGCGAAGTAGGCGCCCATCTCGGCGCGGGCCTTCGCGCCGACGTCGGCGCCGTGCGCGGAGGACAGGATCAGCCGGCTCCAGGTGTGCAGGACGTGGTGGTCGGCCGCCGGTGCCCCCATCAGCTCGCAGATCACCGCGGTGGGGAACGGGGTGAGCACCGTCGCCGTCAGGTCCGCCGGCGGGCCGTCCTGGAGGAGTTCGTCGACCAGTTCCTCCAGCATGCCGCGGGCCCGGTCGCGGAGGCGCTCCACGCCCTCGGAGGTGAACGCGGGCGCCACCGACCGGCGCAGCCGGGTGTGGTCCGGCGGATCGAGGAAGCCGACCGCGCCGCGGGCCGGTACGGAGTGCGCGGCGAGCCGGGTGACCGGGCGGTCCCTGACCGCCGCCCGGCTGAACCGGGGGTCGTCGGCCACCATCCGTACGTCCTCGTACCGGGTGACCAGCCACGCCCAGCCCTCACCGTCGGGCAGTTGGACGCGGGTGACGGGGCCCTCCCGCATCAGCTCGGTCAGCAACGGGTCGAAGGCGACGCCGGTCAGACGGAGCATCGGCCAGTGCCGGACCGGGGGGAGGATCTCGGTCAGTGTCTCTTCGGTCATGCCGCCTCATCGTCCTCGCGCCGCCAGCAGTCAACCGATGTCGGGGCCGGCGGGCCGGCACCACGGCGAACACGGTGCCCGCCGCCTCGACGAGTGGTTTAGTCCACCCTCGCCCCGGGCGGCGGTGATCTCGCGCGGAGCTACTCCGTACGGGAGGCGACGGGCCGGGACCTGCCCCGGGGAAGGTCCGGCGAGGAGGGGACGGCTACGAGGTGCCGCCGCTGCTGTGCGCGATGCACGCGACGTCGATGCGGTCGGCCAGCTTGGCGAGTTCGATCGTCAGCGCGGCCACCGTGTCCTCGTCGAGCCCCTGTTCCCCGGCCTCGACGAGGTGCAGCCACCGCGCGCCCACGGTGCGCAACAACTTGCTCACATCGGCGGCAGCCACCTGCAGGGTCCCGCGGTCGTCGACGATCAGAGGCAGAGTCACTTCGCGGTTCACAAACGGGATGGTAGCCGCGTGACGGTCACGCCCCGTGCCAAACCGTGGTGATGTTGCAGAACTCGCGGATTCCGTGCCCGGACAGCTCACGCCCGTACCCCGAGCGCTTGGCCCCGCCGAACGGGAACGCCGGATGGGACGCCGTCATCCCGTTCACGAACACACCGCCCGCGTCCAGATCGCGAACGAACCGGTCGGCCTCGGCCTCGTCCCGCGTCCACACGTTCGAACTGAGCCCGAACGGTGAGTCGTTGGCGATCAGCACCGCCTCGTCCAGGTCACCCGCCCGGTACAGCGTGGCGACCGGCCCGAACGCCTCCTCGCGGTGGATGCGCATCTCCCGGGTGACGTCGGCGAGCACGGTCGGCGGGAAGTACCAGCCGGGCAGCTCCGGCCGGCGCAGCCGGTGACCGCCGCACAGCACGGCCGCGCCGCCGCGCACCGCGTCGTCGACCAGCTCCTCCACGTCGGTCCGCCCCTGCTCGGTGGCGAGCGGACCCACCTCGGTCTCCTCCTCCATCGGGTCGCCGACCTTCAGCGCCTTCATGCCCGCCACGAACCGCTCGGCGAAGGCGTCGTAGACGTCCGTGTGCACGATGAACCGCTTGGCGGCGATGCAGGACTGCCCGTTGTTCTGCACCCGGGCGGTGACCGCGATCTCGGCGGCCCGGTCGACGTCGGCGGAGGGCATGACCACGTACGGGTCGCTGCCGCCCAGCTCCAGCACCGTCTTCTTCACCATGTCGCCGCAGATCGAGGCGACGGCCCGGCCCGCCGGCTCACTGCCCGTGAGCGTCGCCGCGCGGACGCGTTCGTCGCGCAGGATGTCCGCGACCGGTCCTGAACCGATCAGCAGCGTCTGGAAGGCGCCCTCGGGGAAGCCGGCCCTGTGGCACAGGTCCTCCAGGTACAGCGCGGTCTGCGGCACGTTGGAGGCGTGCTTGAGCAGGCCCACGTTGCCGGCCATCAGGGCGGGTGCCATGAACCGCACCACCTGCCACAGCGGGAAGTTCCACGGCATCACCGCGAGCACCGGGCCGAGCGGCCGGTAGCGCACCAGCACCCGCGAGGCGCCGGAGTCCCGCACGTCGTCGGCGGCGGGCTCCTCGTCCGCGAGCAGCTCCTCGGCGTGCTCGGCGTACCAGCGCATCGCCTTGGCGCACTTGGCGGCCTCGGCGCGGGCCTGCCGGACCGGCTTGCCCATCTCGGTGGTCATCACCCGGGCGATGTCCTCCCGGTCCTCGTCCAGGAGGTCGGCGGCCCGGTTCAGCAGCCGGGCCCGCTCGGCGAACGCCGTGGTCCGGTACGTCCGGAACGTGGCCTCGGCGAGCTGGAGGCGGCGCTCGATCTCCTCGGCGCCCATGGCCTCGTACGTCTTGAGTGTCTCGCCGTTCGCCGGGTTCACCGTTGCGATGGGCATGACCGTCCTCCCGGGGAGCAGATGTGCTTCGACCTTCCCGCGCGGCGACCGCGCCCGCAACGCGGGGCTCAGCCCGAGTGCTCCGCCAGCCGGTCCAGAAACGCCCCCTGCGCCGACACGATCACCTCGTGCGCCCGGTCCAGGCCGAACCAGGCCACCCGGTCCAGCTCGGGGAACTCCTCCGTCCGCCCCGACTTCGGCGGCCACTCCATCCGGAAGGTGCCCGGGGTGACCGTGCCCGGGTCCAGGTCCGCCTCGATCGCCCACACGGTGACCAGCTTGCCGTTCGACTGGCGGACCTCGCCGAGCGGCACGGCCTCGCCGTCGGGCGGCGGCAGGCCCAGCTCCTCCTGGAACTCGCGCCGGGCCGCGTCCCAGGCCGTCTCCGACTCCGGTTCGTACTCGCCCTTCGGCACGCCCCACGCGCCCGTCTCGCGCCCGGCCCAGAAGGGGCCACCCATATGGCCCAGCAGCACCTCCACGCCTTCCGGCGCACGCCGGAACAGCAGCAGGCCCGCGCTGTACTTCACGGCCGCACCCCGGGATGGGCCGCGAGCAGGGTCTCCACGGTGTCCGCCTCCTCGGGGCGCTTGTCCTCCCGGTAGCGGACCACCCGCGCGAACCGCAGGGTGACGCCGGCCGGATAGCGAGTGGACCGCTGCAGGCCGTCGTAGGCGATCTCGACGACGAGTTCGGGCCGTACGGTCACCATGTGGCCGTCCTCCTCGACCGCCAGCTCCCGCAGGCGCCGAGTCTGCCAGGCCAGCGTCGCGTCCGTGAGGCCCTTGAAGGTCTTGCCCAGCATCGCGAACGAGCCGTCGGCGGTGCGGGCGCCGAGGTGGAGGTTGGAGAGCTTCCCGGCGCGCCGCCCGTGGCCCCACTCGGCGGCCAGGACGACCAGGTCGAGGGTGTGCACCGGCTTGACCTTCAGCCAGGCCGCGCCGCGCCGGCCGGCACTGTAGGGCGCGTCCAGCGCCTTCACCACCACGCCCTCGTGGCCGCGGTCCAGGGTCCGGGCGAGGAACTCCTCGGCACTCCCGGCGTCCTGGGGTCCCGTCACCAGGGTGCGCCGGACCCGCATCGGCTCCGGGACCAGACGGGCCAGCTCCGTGTGCCGGTCGGCGAGGGGCAGGTCGAGGAGGTCGCGGTCGTCGACGGAGAGCACGTCGAAGAAGACGGGGGAGACCGGTACGGTGCGCGCCGCCGTCGCCACGTCCACCCGCTTGCCGACGCGGCCGGCGGTCTCCTGGAAGGAGCGGGGGCGTCCCTCCTCGTCGAAGGCGATGACCTCGCCGTCCAGGATGAAGCGCTCTCCCCTCAACTTCATTGCAGTGGAGGTGAGTTCGGGGAGCCGGTCGGTGATGTCGTCGAGGGTGCGGGTGTAGATCCGTACCGTGTCGCCGTTGCGGTGGAGCTGGACGCGGATGCCGTCGAGCTTCTCCTCCACCGCGCAGGTGCCGAGCTTGTCGACCGCCTCGGACACCGAGGAGGCGCTGTGGGCCAGCATCGGCAGGACCGGTCGGCCCACGGTGAGCCGGAACCGCTCCAGTGCCGCGGGGCCGTCGGCGAGGAGCGCCTCGGCCACCGTCCCCAGCGAGCCGGCCAGCATCACCGCGCGCCGTACGTCCGCCGCCGGGGCGCCGGTCGCCTGCGCGAGGCCCTCCACCGCCACCGCGTCCAGGGCGCCCTGCCGTACCTCGCCGGTGATCAGGCCGAACAGGAACCGTTGTTCGTCCGCGGTGGCGGTGCCCATCAACTCGCTTACCAGGCGTGCTCGTTCGGCCTGGGAGCCGGCGCCGGACACCTTCGCGAGCGCGGAGAGGCGGGCGTCCACCTCGCCCACGGTGAGTGTGGGGTCGGTGGCCGGGGTGACGGGGCGGCCCAGCACCTTCCAGCCGACGCCGAGGCGGCCCTGCGGCAACCGGCCCGCCAGGTACGGGATGACGATCGGTACGTCCGACGCCGAGGCGTCGCGGAACAGCTCCGCGAGCAGGGTGACCTTGCGGGACCGTGAGGAGGTCGCGGTGACCTCCTGGGAGACCTGGGCGAGCTGGGTCAGCAGCATGCACCCATGGTGCAACGCGCTTCGCTGATGTTCATGTGGAGGGCTGGGGCGTTCTTCGGGTGCGGGTGGGTGGGGGTTGGTCGCGCAGTTCCCCGCGCCCCTGGGGGGTGTGGTGAGGTTGGTTGTCAGGGGGGCCGTGCCCTTGGGGGGTGCGTTCGGGTCGGTCTTTGGGTGCGGGTGGGTGGGGGTTGGTCGCGCAGTTCCCCGCGCCCCTGGGGGGTTGTGGGTGAGGTCGGTCGTCAGGGGCCCGCACCCCTGGGGGGTTGTGGTGAGGTCGGTTGGGGTTGCCCGCGGTTTTAAAGGGTGGTGTCCAGGTCGGTCATCAGGAGGTCGGCGTTGATCGTGGCTGCGGCTCGGTAGCCGGCGGCTGCGGCGTTTATCACCTGTTCGGCGAAGCCCATCGCGTTGCCTGCCGTCCATACTCCGGGCACCGTCGTCAGGCCTGTGGGGTCGACCACCGGGTAGGCGCCGAAGGGGGTTTCCGTCAGTTCCGCGCCCAGTCGTTGGAGCAGGTCCGTCTGCGGTACGGCGCGGGGCGCCGTGAAGATCGTCTGACGGGCGTGCTCCGTGCCGTCCGCGAGGCGCAGGCCCGTGAGTCGGTCGTCCGCCACCAGGACCTCGGCGACCGCGCCGGGCACGACCCGCACGCCTGCGCGGGAGAGCCTGCGCAGGTCGTCGTCGGACAGCTCCGCCTCGTCGACCTCGTGCAGGAAGAGGGTGACGTCCTTGGACCACTGGGACACCATCAGCGCCTGGTGCACGCTCAGCGGGCTCGTCGCGAGGACGCCGAACGCCTGGTCGCGGACCTCCCAGCCATGGCAGTAGGGGCAGTGCAGCACGTCCCGCCCGAACCGCTCGGCGAGTCCGGGCACGTTTGGCAGCTCGTCCTTCAGGCCGGTGGCGATCACCAGGCGCCGGGCCCGTACGCCTCTGCCGCTGTCCAGTAGGACGGTGAAGCCGGAGTCGTTCGTGACGTCCACCGCCCGGTCCCGGACCAGGTCGACGCCGTACCGGGCGATCTCCTCGCGCCCGATCGCCAGGAACTCCGCCGGTGCCATGCCGTCCCGGGACAGATAGCCCTGCATATGGGCGGAGGGCGCGTTGCGGGGTTCACCGGCGTCGACCACCAGGGTGTGGCGGCGGGCGCGGCCCAGGACGAGCGCGGCGGACAGGCCGGCGGCGCCGCCGCCGATCACGATCACTTCATAGATATCGGTCATGTCGCCACGGTCGCCCCGCAGGCGCGGGATTGACAAATGTCTTTGCCGATTCTGCAATGTCCCCATGAGTACCGAAGACGTTCTCGCCGAGGTCGGCGCCCGGCTGCGACGGCTCCGCAAGGAGCGCGAGGTGACCCTGGCGGCGCTGTCCGAGACGACCGGCATCTCCGTCAGTACCCTGTCGCGGCTGGAGTCCGGTCTGCGCAAGCCGAGCCTTGAGCTGCTGCTGCCGATCGCGCAGGCCCACCAGGTGCCGCTGGACGAGCTGGTCGGGGCGCCCCCGGTCGGCGACCCCCGGGTGCGGGCCGAACCCCTGACCCGCCACGGCCGTACGTTCTGGCCGCTGACCCGGCAGCCCGGCGGTCTCCAGGCGTTCAAGGTGCTGGTGCCGCAGTCCAGGGAGCAGCCGGAGCCGCGTACCCATGAGGGCTACGAGTGGCTGTACGTGCTGTCCGGGCGGCTGCGGGTGGTGCTGGGCGAGCACGACGTGGTGATGGCGGCCGGGGAGGCGGCCGAGTTCGACACCCGGGTGCCGCACTGGTTCGGGTCCACGGGGGAGGGCCCCGCCGAGTTCCTGAGCCTGTTCGGGCCGCAGGGGGAGCGGATGCACGTACGGGCCCGCCCCAAGGGGCGGGATCGGGAGGCGTGAGCGGCGGGCCCGACCTGGAGGTGTGACCCGTCCCCGGGGGTGCGAACGGGACCCGTGACCGGCGCGACTGTTCCCTGATCGGCAAGCGACCGCTTAGTATGCGAAGCGATCCCGGTCAGACGACGCAGTCCCTGGAGGCCCCGCATGCAGGCATGGCAAGTGCACGAGAACGGCGAGCCGGGCGAGGTGATGCGGCCGGCCGAGATCGAGCGGCCCACGCCCGGCCCCGGCCAGGTCCTGCTGAGGGTGCGTGCCGCCAACATCAACTTCCCCGACGTGCTGATGTGCCGCGGCCACTACCAGGTCAGGCCGCCGCTGCCGTTCACGCCCGGGGTGGAGATCTGCGGCGAGACCGAGGACGGCCGCCGCGTCATCGCCAACCCCGCGCTGCCCCACGGCGGCTTCGCCGAGTACGCCGTGGCCGACGCCGCCGCCCTGCTGCCCGCGCCCGACTCCCTGGACGACGCCGAGGCCGCCGCCCTGCACATCGGCTACCAGACCGGCTGGTTCGGACTGCACCGGCGGGCCGGACTCGAAGCCGGCGAGACGCTGCTGGTGCACGCCGCCGCCGGCGGGGTCGGCAGCGCCGCCGTACAGCTCGGCAAGGCGGCCGGGGCCACCGTCATCGGGGTCGTCGGCGGCGCCGACAAGGTCGCCACCGCCCGCGAACTGGGCTGCGACGTGGTGATCGACCGGCGCGCCGAGGACGTCGTCGCCGCCGTCAAGGAGGCCACCGGCGGCCGGGGCGCCGACGTGATCTACGACCCCGTGGGCGGTGACGCCTACACCCAGTCCGCCAAGACCGTCGCCTTCGAGGGCCGCATCGTGGTCGTCGGCTTCGCCAGCGGCACCATCCCCAGCCCCGGGCTCAACCACGCGCTGGTGAAGAACTACTCGATCCTCGGCCTGCACTGGGGCCTGTACAACACCAAGAACCCCAAGCTGGTCCAGCACTGCCACGAGCAGCTCACCGAACTCGCCGCACGCGGCGCGATCAAGCCGCTGATCAGTGAGCGCGTACCGCTCGGCGAGGCCGCCGCGGCCGTGCAGCGCGTCGGCGACGGCGTCACCACCGGCCGTGTCGCGGTCGTCCCGGAGGGAGCGGCATGACCGACGCCACCGAACTGCGCCGACTCACCCAGGAGTTCCTGGCCGCGCACCCTCCCGCCACGACCGACCGCCTCGACTTCCTGCGGGCCCGTTTCGACGCGGGCCTCGCCTGGGTCCACTACCCCCAGGGCCTCGGGGGCCTCGGTGCCCCGCGCTCCCTCCAGGTCGTCGTGGACGCCGAGTTGGAGGCGGCGGGCGCCCCGGACAACGACCCCCGCAAGATCGGCATCGGCCTCGGCATGGCCGCCCCGACGATCCTCGCCTTCGGCACCGACGAGCAGAAGCGGCGCTTCCTGCGGCCCCTGTGGACCGGCGAGGAGGTCTGGTGCCAGCTCTTCAGCGAGCCCGGCGCCGGGTCCGACCTGGCCGCGCTCGGCACCCGTGCCGTACGCGCCGGCGACGACTGGGTCGTCAACGGCCAGAAGGTGTGGACGTCCAGCGCCCATGTGGCCCGCTGGGCGATCCTCATCGCCCGCACCGACCCGGACGTGCCCAAGCACGCGGGCATCACCTACTTCCTCTGCGACATGACCGACCCCGGCGTCGAGGTGCGGCCGCTGCGCCAGATCACCGGCGAGGCCGAGTTCAACGAGGTGTTCCTCACCGACGTCCGGATCCCGGACAGCCGCCGTCTCGGCCCGGTCGGCGCGGGCTGGAAGGTCGCCCAGACCACCCTCAACAACGAGCGCGTCGCCATCGGCGGCATGCGGCTGCCCCGCGAGGGCGGCATGATCGGACCGGTCGCCCGTACCTGGCGCGAACGCCCCGACCTGCGCACCCATGAACTCCACCAGCGGCTCCTGAAGTTGTGGGTGGACGCCGAGGTGGCCCGGCTCACCGGGGAGCGCCTGCGCCAGCAGCTCGTCGCCGGGCAGCCCGGCCCCGAGGGCGCCGGAATGAAACTCGGCTTCGCCCGCCTCAACCAGGAGATCAGCGGCCTGGAGGTCGAACTCCTCGGCGAGGAGGGCCTGCTGTACGGGGACTGGACCATGCGCCGCCCCGAGCTGGTGGACTTCACCGGCCGGGACGCCGGGTACCGCTACCTGCGGTCCAAGGGCAACAGCATCGAGGGCGGGACCAGCGAGGTCCTGCTGAACATCGTCGCCGAGCGCGTGCTGGGCCTGCCCGCGGAGCCGCGCACCGACAAGGACGTCGCATGGAAGGACCTGGCCCGGTGACCACACAGCCCGATCTGCTGTACTCGGAGGAGGAAGAGGCGCTGCGCGCGGCCGTCCGGGACCTGCTCACCGACCACTGCGACGCCCCCGGCGTCATCGCGCGCACCGAGTCCGACGCCCCGCACGACCTGGCGGCCTGGAAGGCGCTGGCCGACGGCATGGGCCTGGCCGGCCTGCTGGTCCCCGAGGAGCACGGCGGTCAGGGCGCCACGCACCGCGAAGCCGCCGTGGTACTGGAGGAGTTGGGCCGCGCGGTCGCCCCCGTGCCGTTCCTCACCAGTGCCGTCGTCGCCACCGAGGCACTGCTCGCCTGCGGCAGCGCCGACCTGCTGGCCGAGCTGGCCTCGGGCCGCCGGGTGGGCGCCCTCGCCGTCGCCCTGAACATCGCCCCCGGCGCCGCCCACAAGGCCGTACGGCAGGAAGGCGACCTGCTGTACGGGGAGTTGACCGGGATCGCCGACGCGGTCGTCGCCGACGTCCTGCTGGTGCCCGCGGACGACGGTGTGCTGTACGCCGTGCAGGCGGAGGCCGTGACGGTCACCCCGCAGGTCTCCCTGGACCTCACCCGGCCGGTGGCCACCGTCACGCTGGACGGCGCGGCGGGCCGCCCGCTCGGCGAGGCCGCACCCGCCGTACGGCGGGCCCTGCGGGCCGGGGCCGGACTGCTCGCCTCGGAACAACTCGGTCTCGCCGAATGGACGTTGACCGAGACCGTGCGCTACCTGAAGGAGCGCAAGCAGTTCAACCGGCCCGTCGGCGGCTTCCAGTCGCTCAAGCACCGGCTGGCCCAGCTGTGGCTGGAGGTCGTCAACCTGCGGGCCGCCGCCCGCAACGCGGCGGGCGCGCTGGCCGCCGACGCGGACGCCGAGGTGGCGGTCGCGGTCGCCCAGGCGTACGCGGCGCCCGTCGCCGTGCACGCCGCCGAGGAGGCGCTGCAACTGCACGCGGGCATCGGGATGACCTGGGAGCACCCGGTCCACCTCTACCTGAAGCGCGCCAAGGCGGACTCCCTCGCCTACGGCACCGCGGGCGCGCACCGCGCGGCCCTGGCCGGACTGGTGGACCTCCAGGCGCCCTGACCCGCCCGGGAGTTCACCCGTCAGAGCCCGCCCCGACCGGGGCGGGCTCTTGCGCGCGCCGGGAACGAGCGGCGAGAACGAGCGGCGTGCGCGGGCGGCTTGAACGAGTGCCAGGGCAGGGCGCGCGAGCGCGCGCCGGGGCGAACGGAGTGAACGAGCGGAGGCAGTCCGGCCAACTCCTGGCATGTACAGGGTCATCGAAGGCCAACTCGTCCCATACTCCCTGTGGTTCGCAAACGACCCACAGGGAGGCAGCACATGGCGCTCGTCACTCGTCGCGGAGCCCTCACCGCCGTCGGCGCCGCACTCGCGGGCGTACTTGCCCCGCCGGTCGGCGGCGCGTACGCCACCGGACACAGACACCGCCCCCGCCCGCTGTGGCGCGCCCACGCCCACAACGACTACGAGCACCCCCGCCCCCTGCTGGACGCCCTCGACCACCGCTTCGGCAGCCTGGAGGCGGACATCTACCTCGTCGGCGACCAACTCCTCGTCGCCCACGACCCCGAGGACCTCGACCCCGCGCGCACCCTGGAGTCCCTCTACCTCGACCCGCTCGCCGCCCGGGTCAGGGCCAACCACGGCTCCGTGTACCGCGGCCACCGCAGGCCCCTCCAACTGCTCATCGACATCAAGACCGAGGGCGCCTCGACGTACACCGAACTCGACCGCCATCTCCGGCGCCACAAGCGCCTGTTCACCACCTACGCCCACGGCCGCGTCCACCCCGGCCCGGTCACCGCCGTGATCTCCGGCGACCGCGCCGCGCGCGCCCCGATGGAGGCCCAGCGCGTGCGACGCGCCTTCTACGACGGCCGGCTCGCCGACCTCGGCGGCCCGGCGCCCGCCTCCTTCATCCCCCTCATCAGCGACAACTGGGCCAACAACTTCGCCTGGCGGGGCGCCGGAGCCTTCCCCGACGCCGAACGGCGGAAGCTGCGGACGATCGTGGAGGCGGCGCACTCCCGCGGGCAGCGGGTCCGCTTCTGGGCCACCCCGGACCTGCCCGGCATCGAACGCGACGCGCTGTGGGCCGAACTCCTCGCCGCCGACGTCGACCACCTCAACACCGACGACCTGCCCGGCCTGCGCGCCTTCCTGGAGGCCCACGACCGCGGGTGACACCACTCGTTCGGAGTACGGCTCAGCCGCACGGACGAACCCTCAGCTACGCCACACTTGCGGCCGAACGCCGTGAACCGGACGTGACGGCGTGGCGGAGGAGGTTGACGATGGCGATTTCCATCTCTGTGGTGCTGCTGCTCCTGATCCTTGCGGTGATCTTCCTGCGCAGCGGGGGACTGAAGGTCTCCCACGCCCTGGTGTGCGCGCTGCTCGGCTTCTACATGGCCAGTTCCAGCATCGCGCCCACCATCCACAGCGGCCTCACGGCCACCGCCGACCTGGTCAGCGGGTTGAAGCCGTGAGGCCGCCGAGGCGCCGCGTCAGCGTCTGACGAACACCCCGATGCCGTTCGGCACGGCCCGTTCCGCACCGCCCGAGGGATGGTTGCGCACGGTCACCGCCGAGGCCCCCGGGGCGCGGGCGACCAGGGTCGAGGAACCGCCGCCGTCCAGACTGAAGGCGTGCGAGGCGCCCAACGTCCGCATGGTGGCGGCGACTTCGGCGATCGTCATGCCCTGGTAGGCCGGTCCGCCGTCCAGGGAGAACAGCAGCACCCGTTTCCCGTTCGCCCCGACGCCCACGGCGGTCCGTACCGCCGCCGTGCGGTCGTCCAGTCCCGGCAGCGGCAGGCCGCCGTCCAGCACCGGGTACCCGCCGACCGCGAACCGGTAGGCGACCTTCGAGGTGGCCGCCACCAGCCGGTGCCGCACCTGCACCTGCCGGCCGGGGTCGAGCTTGCGCAGCTGCTGGGCGCCCGCCTCCCGGCCCACCAGCACGGTGGTCCCGGACGTGATGGCGCCGCTGCCGGGGGTGTCGGCGGACGCCACCACCCGGCCGTCCCGGATCGTCACCTCATGGGTGTCGGTGCTGCACGGCGCGCCCCGGTCGGTGTCCGTGCCGCAGACCGCGCGGCCCCGGGAGACGGAACCCCAGTCCGAGGTGAACGCCCCGACGGAGTTCTCCGGCAGCGCGTACTGGTTGAGCCCGCCCAGTTCCAGCTTCCCGGTGGCCGTGCGCACGGACCCGGCCAGCGTCATGCCGTCCAGCCGGGCCCTGCGGTCCACTCCCATCCCGAGGACGTCCTCGGTGCCGGTGCCGGGCGGCAGCGCGGGCCCGAACCGCTGTCCTTCGGGCACCGCCGCCTTGAGCGTGCGGCCGCCGGCGACCGCCGGTCCCACACTCGCGCCGGTCGCCGCCACGCCCGGATGCTGGGTCTCGGTGATGTTGAAGAAGTCGCCGTTCACCCCGGCGACGGCACCCTGCGTGTCGGCCAGCCGGGACACGGGCGCCCGCGCGGCCACCCGCCCCGGGTACAGCAGATCCAGCGTGACCCGAGGATCGCGCAGGTCCACCCGGAGCAGATGACCGTGCGCGGTGCCGCGGGCGACGGGGATGTCGAACTCCTCGTAGACGACACCCGGCGCGATCCGGCCCGGGTCGGGAACGCCGCTGGCCGGCGCCGCCCCCACCAGGGCGGTACCGGCCAGCGCGCCGAGCGCGGTGAGTAACGTCAGGGCCGTTCTGCCTGCCGCGAACCGTTTCCGGCGATCTGTCACAGCTCCCCCTGTTGGCTCGTCAACTGTCCCGGGATCTGGAGGAAGTGCAGCAGAACGAGGCGGGCCCAGGGGTTGCTATGCGCCCACTACGCGAGAACGGATGAGAAAACGCACCCCCTCGGGTGCCTCCAGCGAGAAGCCGCTGCCCCGGCCCTCGACCACGTCGACGATCAGCCGGGTGTGGCTCCACGCCTCGAACTGGCCGCGGGACATCCAGAAGGAGACCGGCGCCTCGACCCCGTCCACGTACAGCTCCGCGAGCAGCACGTCCGACCCGCCGGTGCGGAACTCGCCCGCCGGGTAGCACATGGGGGCGCTGCCGTCGCAGCAGCCGCCGGACTGATGGAACATCAGCGGACCGTGCACCGCGTGCAGTTGCCGCACCAGATCCGCGGCAGCGGGCGTCAGTTCGACGCGTGGGATCTCCTCGTACATGCCAACCATCCCCAGGGGAGCCGGATCGAGGTCGCCGGACCGTCGCCGGCCGGATCGACCAGGGCACCACGGGAGAGGTTGCGAGAGGGTTGCAGGGCCGGTCGGAGCGGCCCGCGGGGGCCGCGTACCGCGCGGGTCAGGGCCTCGCGGAGTTGCGGAGCCGGTCGGAGCGGTCCGCGGGAGCCCCCCGGGTCAGTCCGTCGCGTACGGCGTGAAGGCGGCCGGGGTGTGGTCGATCGGCAGGCCGGGGCGCCAGGCGGTGAGGGCCTGGGCGCTGCACACGAACAGTCCCTGCGGCAGCGCGTCCAGGGCGTACCAGCGCCAGTCGCCGACCTTCTCGCCGGGCCGGTCGCCCGGCTCGCCGTGCCAGGCGGTGACCCGGGCGGCGACGGTGACCCGTACGACGTCCTCGACCCGGTCGATCAGGGTGCCGAGGAGCCGTACGTCCTCGGGGCGGGCCGTCAGGCCGGTCTCCTCCGCGAGTTCGCGGACCACCGTCTCCTGGAGCGACTCCCCGGGCTCCACCATGCCGCCCGGCAGCTCCCAGGTGCCGTGCCGGTGCCGCCCCAGCAGCAGGCCGCGGGGCCCGTACAGGATCGCGCCGACCCCGAGCGCGGTCTGGGGGACCGGCGGGCGCGGAGTGCGGGGGCGGGAGGAGACGCGGGGCGGCGGTGTCATCGAGCGGGCTCCGGAGACTCGGGAACAGGTCTTTTGACATACCTATGATGACATACCTATATTGCACGGATGACCCCCTCCAGCGCCCCCGGCCGGGACCTCGACCGCGTAGCCGCCGGGCTCGCTGAGCGGGTGCTCGCGCTGCACCGTGCCCTGGACCGCCGGGTCGCCGCGGACCATCCGCACCCCAAGCTGCCCGAGGGACAGCTCGCCCTGCTGCGGTACGTCGCCCGGCGCGAGGGCGCCACGGTGCGCGAGGCGGCCGAGGCCCTGCTGATGAAGCCCAACAACGTCAGCACCCTGGTCTCGCAGATGACCGAGCGCGGACTTCTGGAGCGCAGGCAGGACGGCACCGACAAGCGGGTCGCCCACCTCCACCTCACGGCCGCCTCCCGCGGGCGGCTGGCCGAGGTGCGCGAGCTGGAGGCCGGGTACGTCCGGGAAGCGCTGCTGTCCCTCACCGAGGGGGAGCGGGGCGCGCTGGGCTCGGCCCTGGACGCCCTCGACGCGCTCGCGAACCGGCTCCACCCCGCCGCCCGCTGACGCGGCGCCGCGCCCCCGCAGGGGCCGACCTCCCCGTCCCCACCCCTTCCGCGGGCTGCCTTCCCCACCCCCTCTCGCACATGCGTGCCCTCGGCATACCGCCCCGCCCGGCGGAGCAGATTCAGCACGATGACCGACCACCCGCTCCACCCGCAGAACTCCGCCCGGCGGGCGCTCGCCCGGTGGGCCCGCGACATCACAGAAGCCCGCTGGTTCGCCCTCACCGTCCTCGCCCTGATCCTCGCCAACGCCGCCCTGCTGGGCCTGGAGACCTACCGCGGACTCGCGGCGGACCAGGCCCACATGCTGCGGCTCGCCGAGCACGTCTGCCTGGCCGCCTTCACCGTCGAGATCGCCCTGCGCGTCTGCGCCCACGCCGACCGGCCCCGCGACTTCTTCCGCGATCCGTGGAACCTGTTCGATCTGGCCGTCGTGGCCTGCGCGTTCCTGCCCGTCGTCCGCGAGAACGCCACCGTGCTGCGGCTGTTGCGTCTGGCCCGGGTGCTGCGCACCGCCCGCTTCCTGCCCCAACTGCGCATCGTGATGGTCGCGGTGGGCCGCAGCCTGCCCGGCACGGTGAGCTTCCTGCTGGTGGGCGCGCTCCTGCTCTACGTCTACGCCATGATCGGCTGGCTCCTCTTCGGCCAACACGACCCGCAGCAGTACGGCTCGATCGGGCGCGCCATCCTCACCCTGTTCCTGCTGATGACCCTCGACGGACTCGGCGACGCGGTCCACGCCGGCCTGGAGGTGACCCGCTGGAGCGTCGTCTACTACGGCTCCTATGTGCTGATCGCCTCGTTCGTACTGGTCAACGTGTTGATCGGGGTGGTGATCAGCTCGCTGGAGGAGGCCCGGGAACTGGAGCGGGAACGCCTGGACGACACTCCGCCCGCCGACAAGGAACTCCTCGCCCGGATAGTGGCGGCCAGAAAGGCCCTCGCCGACCTGGAGGCCAGCCTCCCCGCACGGGACCGCCCGACGCGACGACAGGCCCTAGAGTGACCCTCGCGGCATCGCGTGTCGGTCACCGGCCGGGTGAGGCATGGAGGTTCCGCGAGATGCCCGTGGAGGCATTGACCGTGTCAGTCGAGTTCAACCACACCATCGTTCTCTCCCGCGACCGGGAGAGGTCCGCCCGTTTCCTCGCCGACGTCCTCGGCCTGGAGGTCGGGACGCCGGCCGGGCCCTTCCTGCCCGTCGTCACCGCCAACGGAGTCACCCTGGACTTCGCGACCGTCGGCACCGACATCCCTGTCCAGCACTACGCGTTCCTCGTCTCGGAGGAGGAGTTCGACGGGATCCTCGCCCGCCTCGTCGCGGCGGGGGTCCCCATCCAGGCCGACCCGCAGGGCAGGTACCCGGGCCGGATCAACCGCAACGACGGCGGCCGGGGCGTGTACTTCCCCGACCCGTCCGGGCACGGGATGGAGGCGTTCACCCGCCCCTACGGCTCCGACCCGGCCTCCGAGCTGAACGGTGTCACCGAAGAGGTTTCGGGCGCGACCGTCAACTGATGCGCGGGACAGGGCAGTTCGCCGCATAAAAATGTAGCGTTCATGCCAGGGCCACCCGGCGGCGGGCTACGGACACCTCGTGGACACGCGCCCCCGAGAGGCTTCGGAACGCATCCGATCATGACCTCAAGGAGCGTCAGCGTGTCCGAGCCCCGTACCCGCCGTTCGCACGTCCTCGTGGCGACGGCCACGCTGGTGGCCCTCGCGGCGACCCTGCCCGCCCCGGCGCAGGCGTCGTCCGACCTGCCCACGCTCACCCCCCGCGCCGAGACGGCCCCCCTGTACGACGACGAGGCCGGCGGCAACTCCGACGCCGACGACCCCGCGATCTGGCGCAACGCCGCCGCCCCCGGCCGCAGCCTGGTCGTCGCCACGGCCAAGGAGGGCGGCCTGCGCGTCTACGACCTCGACGCCCGGCTCGTCCAGTCCGTCGCCGCACCGGCCGGACCGACCTCCGAGGACGCCCCGGGCCGCTTCAACAACGTCGACCTGGTGCACGGCCTGAAGCTGTCCACCGGCCGCGCCGACCTCGCCGTCACCAGCGACCGGGGCAACGACCGGCTGCGCTTCTACCGCATCGACCGCGACCGCGCCGGCGGCCCCCTCACCGACGTCACCGACCCCTCCGTGGCACCCGTCTTCTCCACCGGCCAGGAGGAGATCAACGACCAGCGCACCGCCTACGGCCTCGCCACCTGGACCGACCGCAGGACCGGCCGCTCGTACGCGCTGGTCAGCCGGCGCGAGACCACCCGCGTCGCCCTCCTGGAAATCCTGCCCACCAGGTCCGGCACCGTCGGCTACCGCAAGATCCGCACCCTCGACCTGCCCTCCTCCTTCGCCCTGCCCGACGGCACCTCCTGGACCCCCTGCCTGGAGCCCGGCGAACTCCCCCAGGTGGAGGGCATGGTCGTCGACCCCGCCAACGGAGTCCTCTACGCCGGCCAGGAGGACATCGGCATCTGGCGCATCCCCGCCGACCTCAAGGGCGAGCCCCGACTCATCGACAAGGTCCGGGAGTACGGCGTCCCCGGCACCTACGACGAGGCCACCGAGGAGTGCACCCCCGGCACCGACCCCGGCTACGGCGGCACCCGGATCTCCGCCGACGTCGAGGGCCTGACCCTGGTCCCCGAGGACGGCGGCGACGGCTACCTCCTCGCCTCCAGCCAGGGCGACAACACCTTCGCCGCCTACGACCGCGAGGTCGAGGACGACAACGAGTACGAGGGCGGCTTCCGGATCACGGCCGCCTCCGCCACCCTCGACGGCTCCGAGGAGTGCGACGGGGCAGCCGCCCTCAACGCGCCCCTGGGCCGCCGCTACCCCAACGGCCTGCTCGTCGTCCAGGACGGCGACGACACCCCCGGCTCCGAGGACCGCACCGCCACCGGCTTCAAGTTCGTCGACCTCGCGGACGTCCTGAACGCGCTCGACTGATCCCGTGCGCCCCGGCGCCCCGGTGATCCGCCGGGGCGCCGAGTAGGGGTGGTAAGGGCTTCTGCCGTGCGGGCGGCGGCTCGTAAGGTGGCCGTCGGCGGACCGTCCGCCCGTGTGGCCCTTCACCCCGATCGCTGGAGGTACCGCCCGTCATGTCGGCATCCGGTCCGTACGACACCTGGTTCCGCCGGTACAAGCCGTCCGCGCCCGGCGCCGTCAAGCTCCTCGCCCTCCCGCACGCCGGCGGCTCCGCCCCCTACTTCATGCCCCTGGCCCGCGCACTGGCGCCGGAACTGGACGTGCTGTGCGTGCAGTACCCGGGACGCCTGGACCGGCACCGGGAGACCCCGGTGACCGAACTGCGCGACCTCGCCGAACAGGTGTACCGGGCGCTCGTCTCGGCGCCGGCCGGGCCCGTCGTGCTGTTCGGGCACAGCATGGGCGCCGTCCTCGCCTACGAGATCGCCCGCCGGCTGGAGGCGTCGGGCGGCGGCGAACTCCTCGGCGTCATCGCCTCCGGACGACGCGCCCCGCACCGGTTCCGCGAGGAGACCGTCCACCTGCGCGACGACGACGGCATCATCGCCGAGATCCGCGCGCTGAGCGGCACCGAACCGGGCGTCCTGGACGACGAGGACCTGCTGCGGATGGTGCTGCCCGCGCTGCGCGCCGACTACCGGGCCGTGGAGACCTACCGGGAGAGCCCCGACCCCGCCCCGCTGTCCGCGCCCGTCACCGTCCTGACCGGCGAGAGCGACTCCCGGGTCAGCCTCGACGACGCCCGCGCCTGGCAGGAACTGACGAGCGGCACCTTCCGCTTCCGGTCCTTCCCCGGCGGCCACTTCTACCTCAACGGACGGCCCGCCGAGGTGACCGCGGCGGTCAAGGAGAGCGTCGACGCCTTCCGCTCCACCGCCGCGTCCACCTCACCCTGACACCCACGGCCCGGTCACTTGCCGGGCGCGCCCGCCGACGCCAGCCGGGTCGCCAGATCGGCGCGCTGCTTGACGTCCAACTTCCGGTAGATCCGCGTCAGATGCTGCTCCACGGTGCTCACCGTGATGAACAGCTTGCCGGAGATCTCCCGGTTGGTGTGCCCCTGCGCGGCCAGCGCGGCGACCCTGCTCTCGGCCTCGCTCAGACCACCGGGGAGCGGCTCGGCACGGTCCGGGCGTTCCGCGCGTGCGGTTGCCTCAGCGCTGCCGGTGCTTTCCGGGTCCGCCAAGTGCTGGGCGCGTAAAGGTTGTTCGGAGCGCTCCGCGCGTTCGCCGCGCTCGCCGCGTTCCGGGTGGGCTGGACGGGACTCGGCCGGGCACAGGAGTGCCTCGGCGGGCGCCCGGGAGTGGCTGCGCCGGGAGAGGATGCGCGGCGCCTCGTCACCGGCCGGCCCCTGCCGCAGCAGCCGCGCCCGGTCGGACAACGCACGGGCCAGCTCACCGCGGTCCCCGCTGGACTCCAGCACCTTCACCGCCCGCCCCAGCAGCTGACGGCCCTGCTCCGGCAGCAGACCGGCCAGCAGGCGCAGCGCCGCGCCCCGGGTGCGGTCGTCCACCGAGCGCGCGGGATCGAGCTGGTCCTCCAGCAGCCGTACGGCCTCCTGCCGGTGCCCGAGGTCGATCTGCACCCGCGCCAGGTCGAGCCGCCACGGCACGAGGGCCGCGGTGTCCATCCGCCAGGCCGCCATCTCCCGGCGCACCCACCGCAGATCGTCGGCCGCCGCCCGGCGCCATCCGATGGCCAGCTGGTAGCGGGCGCGCGCGGCCAGGTAGTGCAGTCCGAGCGGAGTGCGGAACGACTCCGCGGGCACCGGCCTGGCCAGCCAGCGCTCGGCGTCCTCGAACCGGCCCGCCTCGGTCGCCGCCGCCACCAGGGTGCCCAGCGGCCCGGCCACCGCCACCCCCCAAGCCTGCGGAGTGATCACGGTCAGCGCCGCACGCGCCTGCTCCTGCGCCTCCTCCGGCGAACCCAGCCGCAGCGCCGCCTCGGCACGGATCGCGTGCAGGACCGCCTTCCAGCCCGGCGCGTACCCCACCGTCGGCCGGGCCAGCAGCATCCGCGTCCACTCCCGGGCCGGCCCCGGCCGGCCCGCGTACACCAGCACCAGCAGCAGGACCGCCAGCAGCCCGAGCGCCCCGTCGTCGGCGAGATGGCGCGGGATCATCAACTCGGCGCCCGCCGCCGCGTCCCCTACCTCCCCCTCCGGCGCCAGCGTGTCGGCGAGCAGCAGCAGCGCGTCCAGATAACGGCCGCTGACCGAGGTCGCGGTACCGGATTCCGTGACCGCGCGGGCCTCGGTCCTGGCCTGCCGGCAGTGGTCGGGGCGGACCAGTGACAGCAGCAGCCGGGTCCCGGCCAGCCGCGCCCGAGCCTTCGGCGAGGGGTCGGTCAGTTCGGCGACGGCCGCGAGGACGGAGCGGGCCGCGTCGCTGCGGCCCTGCCACAGCAGGGCCGGCACGCCGGTGAGCGAGGCCGGTGTGTGCCCGCCCGCCTCGCCCACCGCGACGAGCGCTTCGAGGTCGGTGGTGACGGAGAGCGGGTTCAGCTGCCAGCGCGAGCGCAGCAGCAGACCGTCGGCGGACGTCCATCCGGCCGTACCGGGGTTGCCCGGGGTCCCGCGCCGGGCCAGCAGCAGACAGGCGCAGGTGATGTCGGGCCGACCCGCCGCCAGGGCCTGCTCGGCCGCCCGGTGCAGGGCGGGCTGCGCCCACTCCGGCTCGGCCCACTCGGCGCCGATCAGATGACGGGCGACGGCCTCGGGCTCGGCACCGAACTCGTGCAGCACCTCCGCCGCCCGCCGGTGCAGCCGCCGCCGCTCCTCCGCCGACAGGTCCGCGAGCACCGCGGTGACGAGGGGCCGCCGGATCCGGTCGCCGTCCACCAGCCCGGACTGCGCCAGCAACTGCACCGCCTGCGCGGTCAGATCGGGAGTGAGCGCCAGCAGGCGGGCCAGCACCGGCGGCGGGGTGGGGCGGCCGAGCACCGCCAAGGTCTGTGCGGCGGCCCGGACTTCGGGCTCGTGCCGGTACAGGGAGCGGAGCACGGCCTGGGCGAGGGGCCCGTCACTGCCGGTCACCGTCGGATCGACTCCAGCCGTTCCCCGTAAGGGAGTTGGGGGCAGCTCCGCGGTGCCGGCCGCCGCGGGGTCCTCCAGCAGCGCCCCCATCAGCAGCGGGCTGCCGCCGGTCAGCGCGGGCGCCCGGCGGGCGATCCGGCCACGGGCCGCGGCGACCGGATGGGTCTCGGCGAGCCGGCCCAGTGCCTCGTCGGTGAGCGGACCCAGGTCGATCCGGGCGAAGGACGGCTGGCTCATCAACTCGGCCCGGAAATGCGGATGGGAGGCGCGCAGCGCCGGGGACTCGGTGAGCACCACCATGATCCGCTTGTGCCGCAGCCTGCGCACCGCGTACAGCAGGCACTGCAGCGAGGCCTGGTCCGCGTGGTGCACATCGTCGATCGCGATCACCAGGGGCGCCGGGCCTGCCAGGTCGAGCAGGGATGCCAGGGTGCCGTGCACACCGGACGGCAGGGGCCGCTCCGTCCGGGCGGCCCCCGGCAGCGGGGCACTCACCGCGGCGCCGGACCGCGCCGCCTCCGCGGGCGGCGTCACCGGCGGCGGGGTGCGGGCGAGATGACGTACGGCGGTGGCGACCTGGCGCATCGAGGCGCGCCCCAGGCCGGAGCTGTCGATGAGCTGGTCCATCACCGCGAACTGGAGGTCACGTTCGGCGCGTGAGCAGACGGCGCGCAGCAGGTGCGAGGAGCGCTCGGTCACCTCCCGGGCGAAGGCCTCCAGCAGCGCGGTCTTGCCGCTGCCGACCCCGCCCGTGATCAGACAGACCTGTCCGCCGTGCTGGTCGTCGCAGTGGTCGAAGGCCGTGCGGAGCCGATCGAGCTGGGTCTCCCGCTGTATCAGTGCCACCCGAGCTGATCCCCCCTGAACGCGACGTCATGGAATAAGCCGGCGTCTTCCATCCGCTGTGCCCTTCACGCTGGTACGACCGCGCCGGGACCGGCGCCCTTGCGTCAGCGGGTGCGTCTCGTGGCACCGGGGACACGACACGTCACCGCCGCGGCAGAGCCGCCCGCCGGGCAGTCGGCCCCGGTACCGGTGTCGTGACGGTAGTCCTAGGTCCTCGAGCGATGGATGAGTCGCCCTCCACGCGCTCGTGCCGCGTTGTCGCCCCGCGGATCCGGTCATGGGAAAGCCCCTTTCGGCCTTCGACCACGCCGGTTTCGAGGACCACCTCCAACTGTCCGCCCGTATGCCCCGCCGGCAGCAACTGCGCTCCACGGGGCCGTCGTTGAGTGTTGTCCGATGACAGCCTACGACAGATCAAGGACCCAATTCTTGCCGAATCTTTGCCAGCCTATGGCTTCCCGAAGGACCCCGCGACTCCCCGCTCCACCGGCACGACATATTCCGGATTTGCCGAAGGCACTTTCCACCCCTGTTGTTCCGCATAGGGGTTGACGGCCCGCCCCGCGCATCCGTGCCGCATCCGCGCGGCATCTGCGGTGACCCCCGCGGTGCCTTGGCGAGGCATCGACGAAGGGTCGACGAAACCTCGGCGATAGGGGAGCGAACAGCGAATTTAGGGGTTGGTCGGACCCCGGTCGCCTCCCTACATTTCGAGGCCAGGTCCGGGTGCCGACGGAAGGAAAGCACCAGTGTCGACGAAGCCCAGCCACGGCGTCGTGATCGGCGGTGGACTCGCCGGCATGCTCACGGCGCGGGCCCTGCGCCGGCACGTCGACCGGGTCACCGTCATCGACCGGGACGAACTCCCCGACGGCCCCGCACTCCGCAAGGGCGTACCCCAGGCCCGCCACGCCCACCTGCTGTGGTCCGGCGGCGCACGCATCGTCGAGTCACTGCTGCCCGGCACCGTGGAACGCCTGCGCGCCGCGGGCGCCCACCGCATCGGCGTCCAGTCCGACCTCGTCAACATGTCCCCGTACGGCTGGCAACGCCGCTTCCCCGAGACGCAGTTCCTCATCGCGGTGGGCCGCCCGCTCCTCGACTGGACCGTTCGCGCCCAGGTCCTCACCGACGAGGCCGTCACCGTACGCGCCCGCACCGAGGTCCAGGCACTGCGCGGCACCGACGCCCACCTCGACGGCATCACCGTCCGCGACCTCGACAGCGGACAGGTCACCGAACTCGACGCCGCCATCGTCGTGGACGCCGGCGGCCGCGGCTCCCGCCTTCGCCAGTGGATCGCCCCGCTCGGCCTGCCCGAACCGGAGGAGGACGTCGTCGACTCCGGGATCACCTACTCCACCCGCATCCACCGCGCCCCCGAACGGGCCGCCGCCCGCTTCCCCATGGTCAGCGTCTACGCCGACTACCGCGCCGGCATCCCGGGCCGCAGCGGGCTGATCCTGCCCATCGAGGACGGCCGGTGGATCGTCACCCTCTCCGGCACCCGAGGCGACGAACCACCCACCGACGAGGCCGGGTTCACCGCCTTCGCCGAAGGACTGCGCCATCCGCTGGTCGGCGAGATCCTCGCCACCGCCGAACCCCTCGGCCCGGTCCGCGGCTCCCGCTCCACCGCCAACCGCCGCATCCACTACGACCGCCTCGACCGCTGGCCCGACAACCTCGTCGTACTCGGCGACGCCCTCGCCGCCTTCAACCCCGTCTACGGCCACGGCATGAGCTCCGCCGCCCGCGCCGTCGCCGTCCTCGACCGGGCCCTGCGCCGGCACCGGGGCACCCCCGACTTCGCCCGGACGGTCCTGCGCCAGATCGCCACCGCCATCGACGACCCGTGGATCCTCGCCGCCTCCCAGGACGTGTTCTACCCCGGCTGCAAGGTCGAGGCGAAGGACCCACGGCTCTCGGAGGAACTCCACACCCGCCAGGACTTCTCCGAACGCGTCGGCACGGTCGGCCTGTCCGACCCCGTCGTCAGCGCCGCCTCCGCCGGCGTCACCACGCTCGCGGCCCCGGTCACCAGCCTCCAGTCACCCGCCGTGCTCAACGCCCTGCGCACCGGACCGGCACAGCCGGCCCTCACCGAGCCGCCGCTCACCCGTGAGGAGCGGGAACTGCTGCGCTGAGCGGAATCGGGGGTGGGAACTGTTGCGCGCAGCGGCACCGGGGTGGGAGGAGCTGCTGCGCGCTGCGCCACCGGGGCGGGAGCCGTTGCGCCGAGTGCCGCCGCCGGGCGAGGGCGGCCCGGTTCAGGCGCCCGCGGTCACGTCGGAGCGGCCTGCGATGATCCGGACCTCGCCGATCAGCCCCTCCTCGTTCACCCGCATCAAGCTGACCAGCCGAAACGCCACCCGGCTCCCCTCGGAGCCCGGCGCCGCCATGGTCCCGGTGACCGAGAGCGTCACGCTCTCCCCGTCCAGAGCCGCCGTCAGCGCACCCGGAGTCTCCTCGATGCCCGCCGCGACCGCGGCCCCCAGATGTCGGCGCAGCGCCTCACGCCCCACCAGCGCCCGCGTGCCGACCGGATCCTCGAACCGCACATCCGGAGCGAACAGCGCGAGGACACCCTCCAGATCACCGGCGTTCAGCAACCGGCAATACTCCAGCGCCACCGCTTTGCGCCTCATCTCGTCCACCACAGCGACGCCTTTCCGTAAAGGCCCTGGCCGACAGCGCGCGGACCGTACCGGGATTACTCGGATTCGTTCGCGGAGATCGTCGCGGACGCGAGCCAGGCCGGGCGCCCGGAAACGGGCGCGGATTCCGTACCGGTTCCGTGATCGCCCTCAATCCAGGAAACGCACATCCGACCTGCCCCAATAGGCCCGCATCTCCTCGATCAGCCCACTCGCGCCGACCTCGATCACCAGCATGCAGGTGAACTCCAGACGCGCCGTCGCCGGATCCTCGGGGCTCTCCAGCAATCCCAGACGCACCATCAACGGCCCGTTCGGAAGGAAACTCATCGTCGACGTCACGGGAACGGCGGCATGCCGTCCGTCGGGAGCCGCCACCGGCTCGCCGTACGCGTCATGGACGCCCGCGGCCACCGCACCCGCGATGTGCGAACGCAGCGCGCCGTGACCGAGGCGCTCACCGGAACCCACCGGATCCGCGAAGCGCACGGCCGGCGAGTACAACGCCAACAGCCCCTCGACATCACCTGAGTTGATCCGCTCGCAATGCGCCACGGCCAGAGCCTTGCGCGTCGCTTCGTCGGGCACGGTCCTCGTCTCTCACCGCTCGGCAGCACACGGACCGCAGCAGTGTCACAGCCACGCCGCGAGCCGCGATACCCCTACCCGCCCCCACCCCTATTCGTGACACCCCCACCCCGACCCGGCCGCGCAGATCAGGGGTTGGGCCGCCCCTCCCGTGTTCCTAGGGTTGGCGACATCTTGGCCGGAGCACAGGGTGACGCACACGCCGGACCACGCGACACGACCGGTCGCAACACGGCGAAGAAGTCGCGGAAACCGTCCGAGGTG
Source organism: Streptomyces sp. NPDC000983 (assembly GCF_040299205.1). Lineage (NCBI taxonomy): Bacteria > Bacillati > Actinomycetota > Actinomycetes > Kitasatosporales > Streptomycetaceae > Streptomyces > Streptomyces sp. NPDC000983. The sequence goes on from NZ_JBEPBM010000016.1 coordinate 168,882, forward strand.
GCCGGAACCGGGCTCCCGCCCCCGGCCGCCCGAGACGCAGTCCGCCCCCGGACACCCCACCCCGGCCCCGGAACGAACCGCAACTCGGTGGTGCTCCACAGGAGCCGAGCGTCAATGGGAGACCTGGTGGCGAAAACGGGAAGCTCTGTCGGCCGCACCAATCCCGCGGACGCGCACGCGACGCGACCCGAGCCGATCGCCGTGATCGGCCTCGCCTGCCGACTCCCCGGCGCACCCGACCCCGCCGCCTTCTGGGAACTGCTGTGCCAGGGCCGCGAGGCGGTGACCACCACACCACCCCAACGCTGGGACGCCGAAGCCCACTTCGACCCCGACCCCACCGCCAAGGGAAAGATCAACACCCGGCGCGGCGGCTACCTCGACCACGTCGACCGCTTCGACCCCGCCTTCTTCGGCATCGCCCCCCGCGAGGCCACCGCCATGGACCCCCAGCAACGACTCATGCTGGAACTGGGCTGGGAGAGCCTGGAGGACGCCGGAATCCTCCCGCACACCCTCGCCGAGCAGAGCACCGGCGTCTTCGTCGGCGCCATCTGGGACGACTACGCCTCCCTCCTGCACCGCCAGGGCGCCACCGCCATCGGCACCCACAGCGTCACCGGCCTGCACCGCAGCATCATCGCCAACCGCCTCTCCTACACACTCCGGCTCAGCGGCCCCAGCATGACCGTCGACACCGGCCAGTCCTCCTCCCTGGTCGCCGTCCACCTCGCCTGCGAAAGCCTGCGCAGCGGCGAGAGCGACATCGCCCTGGCCGGCGGCGTCAACCTCAACCTCGTCCCCGAGAGCACCATCAGCGCCGCCAAGTTCGGCGCCCTCTCACCCGACGGCCGCTGCTACACCTTCGACGCCCGCGCCAACGGCTACGTACGCGGCGAGGGCGCCGGACTCGTCGTCCTCAAGCCCCTCGCCCGCGCCCTGGCCGACGGCGACGACATCCACTGTGTCATCGCGGGCAGCGCCACCGGCAACGACGGCGGCGGCGAGGGCCTCACCGTCCCCACCCCCGAGGGCCAGCGCCGCGTCCTCACCCGCGCCTACCGCCGCGCCGGCATCGACCCCACCCACGTCCAGTACGTCGAGCTGCACGGCACCGGCACCCGACGCGGCGACCCCGTCGAGGCCGCCGCGCTCGGCGCCGCCGTGGGCACCGCCGCCCGGTCCGCCGGCCGGGCCGTCGCCGTCGGCTCCGTCAAGACCAACATCGGGCACCTCGAAGGCGCCGCCGGCATCGCCGGCCTCCTCAAGACCGTCCTCGCGCTGCGCCACCGCCAACTGCCCCCCAGCCTCAACCACGAACACGCCCACCCCGACATCCCCCTCGACGAACTGGGCCTGCGCGTCCACACCACCCTCGGCGACTGGCCCGACCCCGACCGCCAACTCCTCGCCGGTGTCAGCTCCTTCGGCATGGGCGGCACCAACTGCCACGTCGTCCTCACCGAGGCACCGAACCGCCCCGAGGCCGACACCACCCCGGGCGAGCAGCCGTCCTCCGACGCCGCCCACGCCGGGCCCCTCTCCGCCCGCACCGCCACCGCCTGGCCCCTCTCCGCCCGCACCGCCACCGCCCTGCGCGCCCAGGCCCGCAGACTCCGCGACCACCTCGACACCCACCCCGAGCACACCCCCGCCGACCTCGGCCACTCCCTCGCCACCACCCGCACCACGTTCACCCACCGCGCCGTGGTCCTCGTCACCGACCGGGACCACGGCGCCACGGCACTGGCCGCCCTCGCCGCCGGCCGCCCCTCACCGGACGTCGTCCAGGGCACCGCCACCGACGGCACCACCGCCGTCCTCTTCTCCGGCCAGGGCAGCCAACGCATCACCATGGGAAGGGAGTTGTACGCAACCCAGCCGGCCTTCGCCAGGGCGCTGGACGCCGTCTGCGACCACCTCGACCCCGAAGTCCGCGACCTTCTCCTCACCGCCGAGCCCACCCCGGAGAACGCCGCCCGTCTGGACCGCACCGCACTCACCCAGACCGCCCTGTTCGCCCTGGAAGTCGCCCTCTACCGACTCACGGAATCCCTCGGCGTCACATCCGACCACCTGCTCGGCCACTCCGTCGGCGAGATCGCCGCCGCCCACGTTTCCGGAGTCCTCTCCCTCGCCGACGCCTGCACCCTGGTCACCGCCCGCGGCCGACTGATGCAGAACCAGCCCGCCGGCGGCGCCATGATCGCCCTCCAGGCCACCGAGGCCGAGGTCGCCCCCGAACTCGCCGCCCTCGACGGACACATCACCATCGCCGCCGTCAACAGCCCCGGCTCCTGCGTCGTCTCCGGCGACGCCGGCACCGTCACCGCCTACGCCGCCACCTGGACCGCACGCGGCCGCAAGACCCACGCCCTGCGCGTCAGTCACGCCTTCCACTCCGCCCACATGGACGGCATGCTGGACGACTTCCGCGCCGTGGCGAGCGGCCTCACCTACCACCCGCCCACCATCCCGGTCGTCTCCAACCTCACCGGCCGCCCCGCCACCGCCGAGGAACTCGGCGACCCCGACCACTGGGTACGCCACGTCCGGCACGCCGTCCGGTTCGCCGACGGCATCGACGCACTGCTCGACCAGGGTGTCACCACGTTCCTCGAACTCGGCCCCGACGGCACCCTCGCCGCCATGGCCCGCGAATGCCTGGCCGCCCGCGCCGAGGACACCCGCCCCACCGACGTGGCCTTCCTCACCGCGCTGCGCCGCGACCGCTCCGAGACCCAGACCCTGCTGCGGGCCGTCGCGGGCCTCCATGTCCGCGGCGCGGCCCCGTCCGTCCCCGCCTTCACCGGAGGCCCGGCCGCCCGTCGCGTGCCCCTGCCGACGTATGCCTTCCAGCGGAAGCGGTACTGGATGGGGGAGAGCGGCGGGGGTGAGGGCGCCGGTGCCGGTGCCGACGACAGTGCCGGTGCGGGTGCCGGTGCGGGTACGAGTGTCGAGCCGGTGCCGGGGACCCCTCCCGAGGACGCCTCCGCCAGCGGCTGGCGGGAGCGCCTCGCCGATCTCACGAGCGCCGCCGAGCAGTCACGAGCCGTCCTCGACCAGGTCCGCGAGGACATCGCACTGGTCCTCGGCCACTCGACCGGCGATCTCGACGCCATCGACGTCACCTGGACCTTCAAGGACCTCGGCTTCGACTCCCTCTCCTCCGTCGAACTCCGCGACCGCCTCACCGCCGCCACCGGCCTGCGCCTGCCCGCGGGACTCCTCTTCGACCACCCCACCCCGGCCACCCTCGCCGACCACCTGCGCGACCGGCTCCTCGGCGCCCCCACCACTCAGGACACCGGCCGGCACGCCCCTCCGAGTACCTACACCGGCGAGCCCGTCGCCATCGTCGGCATGGCCTGCCGCTATCCCGGCGGCATCGCCTCCCCCGAAGACCTCTGGCGCGTCGTGCGCGACGGCACCGACACGGTCTCGCCCTTCCCCGACGACCGGGGCTGGGACCTGGAAGCCCTCTACGACCCGGACCCCGCCCACCACGGCACCAGCTACACCCGCGCCGGCGGCTTCCTGCGGGACGCCGCCGGATTCGATGCCGAGTTCTTCGGCATCTCGCCGCGCGAGGCGCTGGCCATGGACCCGCAGCAGCGGCTCCTCCTCGAAGCCTCCTGGGAGGCGGTCGAGCGCGCCGGAATCGCCCCCGGCTCACTGCGTTCCAGCCTCACGGGCGTATTCGCCGGTGCCATGTCCCAGGACTACGGCGACCGCCTCCACGAGGCCGCGGAGCCCGTGGAGGGCTTCACCCTGACCGGTAACGCGGCGAGTGTCGTGTCGGGCCGGCTGTCGTACACGTTCGGTCTTGAGGGTCCGGCGGTGACCGTCGACACGGCCTGTTCGTCGTCGCTGGTCGCGCTGCATCTCGCGGTGCAGTCCCTGCGCAACGGCGAGTGCGACCTGGCTCTCGCCGGTGGCGTCACCGTCATGCCCACCCCCGGCATGTTCGTGGAGTTCAGCAGGCAGCGCGGGCTGTCCGCTGACGGTCGCTGCAAGCCGTTCGCCGCGGCGGCCGACGGTACGGGTTGGGCCGAGGGTGTCGGTGTCCTGGTGGTGGAGCGGCTGTCGGACGCACGTCGCAACGGGCATCAGGTCCTGGCGGTCGTGCGGGGGTCCGCGATCAATCAGGACGGCGCGTCCAACGGCCTCTCCGCCCCGAACGGGCCCTCGCAGCAGCGTGTCATCCGGGCCGCGCTCGCCAACGCCGGTCTGACTGCGGCGGATGTGGACGCCATGGAGGCGCACGGTACGGGGACGACGCTGGGCGACCCCATCGAGGCCGAGGCTCTGCTGGCAACGTACGGGCAGGGGCGGAACGCCGAACAGCCGCTGTGGCTGGGGTCCGTCAAGTCGAACATCGGGCATACGCAGGCCGCTGCTGGCGTCGCGGGCGTCATCAAGATGGTCATGGCCATGCGAGAGGGCGAACTCCCGCGCACCCTGAACGTCGACGAGCCGACCCCGCACGTCGACTGGACCACGGGAGACGTCCGCCTGCTCACGGAGGAACGACCGTGGACGGCGACCAGCCGTCCGCGCCGGGCGGCTGTCTCCTCCTTCGGCATCTCCGGAACGAATGCCCACGTGATCCTGGAGGAGGCCGACTCGGGGGTGGCGCCTTTGGTGGTTTCCGGTTCTGGTGGGTTGTCGGGGTCGGTGGTGGTGCCGTGGTTGGTGTCGGGGCGTTCGGCGGGGGCGTTGGCTGCGCAGGCGGGTCGGCTTGTGGGGGTGGCTGGGGCGCCGGTGGATGTGGGGTGGGGGCTGTGGTCTTCGCGTACGGCGCTGGAGCATCGGGGTGTGGTGTGGGGGCGTGAGCTGGGGGAACTGAAGGCTGGGCTTGAGGCGCTGGCCTCGGGTGGCGTTTCGGCTCAGGCTGTTTCCGGGGTTGTGTCGGGTGCTGGTGGGCCGGTGTTGGTGTTTCCGGGGCAGGGGTCGCAGTGGGTGGGGATGGGGCGGGGGTTGTTGGAGTCCTCGCCGGTGTTCGCCTCACGGATCGCGGAGTGCGAGGCGGCTCTCGCGCCGTTCGTGGAGTGGTCGCTCACTGATGTGCTGCGTGGTGATGACGACGTCTGGCTGCGGCGGGTTGATGTGGTGCAGCCGGTGTTGTGGGCGGTGATGGTGTCGCTGGCGGCGCTGTGGGAGTCCCTCGGCGTGGAGCCGGCTGCGGTGATTGGTCATTCGCAGGGTGAGATCGCGGCTGCGGCGGTGGTGGGTGCGTTGAGTTTGGAGGATGCGGCGCGGGTGGTGGCGCTGCGTTCGGCTGCTGTGCGGGATGAACTGGCCGGTCGTGGTGGCATGTTGTCGCTGGCGACGGGTTCCGCGAAGGCGTCCGAGTGGGTGGGGCCGTACGGCGACCGAGTGTCGGTCGCTGTCTACAACGGTCCGGATGCCACGGTCGTCGCCGGTGATCCGGAGGCGCTGGATGAGATCGCGGCGGCAGCTGAAGCCGCTGGGGTACGGGCCCGTCGCGTCCCCGTGGACTACGCCTCCCACTCCGTACAGGTGGAGGGAATTCGGGAGCGCTTGCTTGAGGCGCTTGCTCCTGTGCGGCCCCGCCCTTCCCGCCTTCCCCTGATCTCGACGGTGACGGGTGAGCTGCTCGACACGACGGGCATGGGTGCGACGTACTGGTACGAGGGTCTGCGGCGGCCGGTTCGCTTCACCGACGCGGTCGAGGAGGCTCTCGGCCAGGGGCATTCCCGTTTGATCGAGGTGTCCGCCCATCCGGTGTTGACGACGGCCGTGCAGGCTGTCGCGGAGGCTGTGGAGAAGCCGGTCGTGGTGGTCGGCACGTTGCGTCGGGACGAGGACGAGAACGCTCGTTTCGTCGCCAGTGCGGCTGAGTTGTGGGTGCGGGGTGTGGACGTCGATTGGTCGGCTGTGTTCGCGGGGCGGGCCGTTGAGCGTGTCGAGCTGCCGACGTATGCCTTCCAGCGCGAGCGGTACTGGTTGGAGTCCAGCCCGGTCATGGGTGATGTCAGTGGCGCGGGCATCGCCGCCGCCGATCATCCGCTGCTCGGTGCCGCGGTGGGCCTGGCCGCAGGGGACGGGGCGGTGCTGACGGGTCGGCTGTCTCTGCGTACGCATCCCTGGCTTGCGGATCACGCTGTCGCGGGAACGGTCGTGTTCCCGGGGACCGGGTTTGTGGAGTTGGCGATTCGGGCGGGGGACGAGGTCGGGTGCGGTCATCTGGCCGAACTCACCCTCCAGACACCGCTCGTCCTTCCCGACCAGGGCGCCGTCACCATTCAAGTGGTCGTCGGCGGAGCGGAGATGGACGGGCAGCGGGCGGTCACCGTCTACTCCCGGCCCGAGGGTGTCGCGTCCGAGCAGGAGTGGACCGTCCACGCGGAAGGCCGCGTCAGCGGAGACCAACTGCCGCTTCCCGAGACCGACTTGAGCGTCTGGCCGCCCGCAGGCGCTGAGCCGGTGGACATCGCTGACCGGTACGACCGGCTGCACGCCGTGGGTTACGAGTACGGGCCCGCCTTCCAGGGGATGACCGCCGCCTGGCGGCGGGGTGATGAGGTCTTTGCTGAGGTGGTGTTGGGGGAGTCGGTTCGGGGGGAGGTGGGGCGGTTCGGGGTGCATCCGGCTTTGCTGGATGGTGTGTTGCATGCGGTGTTGCCGGT
>NZ_JBEPBM010000017.1:0-170016 GCF_040299205.1 Streptomyces sp. NPDC000983
ACTCCTTCGACCAGTGGGGCGTCGAACTCGGCAAGGTCCTCGCCAAGCGCGTCGAGCCCGCCCTCACCGAAGGCGCCGAGGTCCCCGGCCTCGACGCGTCCTCCCGGGCCCTGGTCGCCACCTACCGCGAGTTGCGCGGACGCTGATCCCCGGAAGCGGGCGGCGGCGAGCCGCCCGCTTCGCCGAACTCCCCGGCGATCACGGGAACGCGCACCCGGGGGAGTGCAAGTCGAGTCGTCCGCGCGGGAGTCGGACCGACGGCACATCGACCGTGCGGGACTTCCTCCCACCGCACCGGGCGGCCCGGGCGCTCTTCCACGTTCTCACCACGCCTCCAGCGGCACCCGGCTCCGGGCGGCGCGGGCCGCCGGGACCGCGGCGACCGCCGCCGCGCCCAGCACCGCGGCGGCGCCGAACGCCAGGAGCAGCACGGCGGACGGGCCGTCCGCCACCCCGGCCCCGATGCCGCTCGACCGGCTCTGCGCGTCGATCAGCCACCGCCCCAGCGGCGCCCCCAGCGCGGTGCCCGCCACCACCGCGGCCAGGGTCGTGCACACCGTCGCCGTGACCGTGATCCCCGTGATCTGCCGGGGCGAGAGACCGATCGCCCGCAGGGCCAGCAGATCCCGCTCGCCCTCGCGCACCAGCCCGCCGATCGCCGTCAGCAGTTCGATCAGGCCGATCAGGGCCAGCACCGTGATCAGCCCGACGACGACACCGCGCAGCGGGGAGAGCCCGTCGGCCGGGTTGGGCACGGTGTGCACGTCCAGCTGCCCGCGCCCGGCCGAGGAGAGCCGGTCCGCGACCGCCGCGGCGTCCGCGCCGGGGCGCAGCCGCAGCTCGTAGCGGCTCGGCGTGAGCCCGGGGTCGTTCTCGCGGAGGGTGTCGAGCGAGGTGGAGATGACCCGCCCGGCGTTCTCCGGTTCGATGCTGCGGCCGACGATGTGCAGGATCTGCGGCTGGTCGCCCACCGTCATCCGCACCCAGTCGCCGACCCGCACGTCCAGCAGGTTCAGCAGCCCCTGCCCGGCGACCGCCTCGTCACGGCCGAGCGCGGGCCGCCCCTCGGCCAGCGCGTAGGGATAGGGCTCGGCCCGGGTGCCGAGGCCGCGCAGGGCGATCGTGGAGGTCTGGCCCGGGACCAGCGCGGCGACCTCGACGCCCGGGTAGACCGCCGTGATACGCGGGTCCCCGGCGAGCAGCGCGCGGGTGTCCCGGGCGTCGATCCCGGGGTCGGGGTGCACGGTGAGCGCGGTGGGCAGGCCGATCCGCTCGGGGTCGCTGCGGAAGCGGTCGATGGTGCTCCAGGCGCTGAGCGCCACCACGATCAGCAGCAGCGGCAGCGCCAGCCGGGCGACCGTGGCGAGGGTGCGCGGACGACGGGCGAACGCGGTGTGCCAGCCCAGCACCAGCGCGGGGGACAGGCGTGGGCCGAGCAGCCGCCGGACCGGCCCGGACAGCCCGCCGCCCACCGGAGCGGCCGGCCGGGGCACCGGCACCGGAGGCACCCGCCCCGCCCGCCAGGCCGCGAGGCCGGTCGTCGCGCCGATGAACAGCACCGCGCACACCGGGACGGCGAACAGCGCCACCGCGTGCCCGGGCAGCCCCTGCCACACCCCGACCGCGTCCCCGAGGCGTCCCGGGAACCTCTCGCCCAGCGCCCCGATGAGCGCGGCCGCCGCGACGGCGCCGAGCAGGGCGTAGGCGAGATGCTGGAGCAGATAGCCGCGGACGACCTGGCCCGGGGTGAAGCCGATGGCCTTCAGCACCGAGATGTCCCGCAGATGACCGCGGATGCGGGTGGCGATCGCCCCGTGCACGGCGAGTCCGGCGGCGACCAGCGCGCCCAGCCCGAACAGGCCCAGCACCTGGCCGAGCAGCCGGTTGTCGCCCTGCGCCTCGGCCCGCGCCTGCTGCCAGGTGGTGACCTCGCCGACCGCGCCGGCGCCCATCAGGGTCACGGCGCGCTGGACGGCGTAGTCGGTGTCCCCGGGGTCGGTCAGACGCAGTCCGGTGACCTGGCCGCCCGGGTCGTGGACGGCGGAGGGCAGCGCCCAGACCAGTCCGGGCCGGCCGCCCGGCCGGTAGCGGGGCTCCGCGCTGTCGGCCACCCCGAGGACGGTCAGGGTCCGCCCCGTCCCGGGCAGCGTCAGCGTGTCGCCGGGGGCGGCGAGCAGGGCGCGGGCGAGGCCGGACTCCAGGACCACGCCGTCGGGCGAGGCCGGATCCAGCCAGTGGCCGGCGCCGAGCAGCGGGCGGCCCACCGAGGGAGGCTCGGGGGTGCCGCGCAGCTCCACCGAGGCGCGGGCGCCGCGCGAGGCGAGGGTGGCGGAGGCGGTGGGGTAGGGGCCGGCGACGGTGTCCACGCCGTCGAGGGCGGTCAGCTTCCCGGCGTCCGCGGGGCCGGCCGTGTGCAGCCACACATGGGCGCCGCGGGACTGGGTGAAGACCCGCTGCCAGGGGTTGGTGGCGTAGCCGAACAGGGCCGTGGCCAGCAGCAGGGAGAGCACGACGCCCGCGGTGGCGAGGACCAGGAACAGGGCCTCGCCGCGGTGCGCGCGCAGATCGGAGTGGGCCCAGCGCAGGGTGGCTCGCATCCGGCTCAGGCTCCCCGGGGATCGTCGTCGGACCGCATGTCAGTCCCTGAGCTCCAGGACGCCGGAGATCCCGGCGCGGCGCGGCGGGGTGTCGTCGGCGAGGGCCGCGTCGTCGGCTATCCGGCCGTCGAAGAAGCTGATCACCCGGTCCGCGGCGCTGGCCAGCCGGGCGTCGTGGGTGACCAGCAGGATCGTCTGGCCGCGCTGGTGGAACCGGGACAGCAGCCGCATCACCTCGCGGGTGCCGCGGCTGTCCAGGCTGCCCGCCGGCTCGTCGGCGAGCAGCAGCGGCGGATGGTTGACCAGGGCCCGGGCCAGGGCGACCCGCTGCTGCTCACCGCCGGACAGCTCGCCGGGCATGCTGCGCTCCTTGCCCGCCAGGCCCAGCCCGTCCAGCAGCTCCTCCCGCTCGGCGCGGGCCTTCCTGGGCGGGACACCGGCGAGCAGGGCTGGCAGTTCGACGTTGTCGGCGACCGACAGGTTCGACACCAGGTTGAAGAACTGGAAGACGATGCCGATGCGCTTCCTGCGCTCCACCGCCCAGCGCGCCTCGCTCCAGCCGTCCGTGGACTCGCCGTCCAGGCGGATGCTGCCGGCGTCCGGCCGCTGGAGCCCGCCCAGCAGATGCAGCAGGGTCGACTTCCCCGCGCCGGACGGCCCGGTGACCGCCGTGAACTCGCCGGGCGCCAGGGCGAGGTCGACGCCGCGCACGGCGTGTGCCGGGGCGCCCTCGCCGTGGTGCGTCTTGACCAGGCCCCGCGCGTGCAGCACGGGAGCGGGACGGTCGCTCATTCCAGCTCCTCCAGCTCCTCCTGGCAGCGCTCCAGCCAGTCGAGATCGGCCTGCAGATGCAGCATCGCGCCCTCGATGAGCAGATGGGCGATGCGGTTGTCGCGGTCCTCGGCGGCGGCCAGCTTGGAGAGGGTGCGCATGGTGGTGAGGTACTGACGCCGCTGCCTGTTGATGAGAGCGATCTGGTCGGCGAGGCCGGTCCGGGGGGCGAGGGCCAGTTTCATGAAGAACTCGTCCCGTACCCGCGGCTCGTCCTCGGTGTCCTCGAACCAGACGCTCAGCGCCTCCCGACCTGCGTCGGTGAGGTGGTAGACCTTCTTGTTGGGCCGGCTGGACTGCTCGACGTCCTCGCCCTCGATCAGTCCCGTCTTCTCGAGGCGGCCGAGGGTGACATAGATCTGGCCGACGTTCGGCTGAGGGTACGCCGAGCCCAGGAGTTGCTCAAGGTCCTGCTTGAGCTCGTAGCCGTGGGCGGGGCCGCGCGCGAGGAGTGCCAGGAGGGGCAGGCGCACTCGTGCTGTCCTCCTCGGTCCTGTGCAATGTGCGTAATGTGCGACGGGCCCTAGTATCGCGCATACCTAACAGGTATACATGGCCTCTGACCCGGGCGACGACGCCCGTGTGCCGGTGTACAGGGAGGAACCTATGCGGTGGATCCACACCGCCGGTAGGGGCCTCCTCGTCCTGCTCGTGGTGCTCACCGGTTACGCGGCCTCCGGGGTGCGGTCCCCGGAGGCGCCCGGAGCGGGTCGCGGCCCGCTGACGCTGGCCACCGCCGGTGACCTCACGGGCTATCTCGGGCCCCTGCTGGAGGGCTGGAACCGCTCCCACCCCGGTGAACGGGTCACCCTGGTCGAGCTGCCGGACTCCGCCGACGAGACCCACGCCCAGATGGCCATCGACCTGCGGGACGACGGCCGCGGCCGCTTCGACCTGCTGAACATCGACGTCAACTGGACCTCGGAGTTCGCCGCCGCGGGCTGGATACGCCCGCTGCCCCACGACCGCTTCCCGCTGGAGTCCTTCCTGCCCCCGGTCGTGGACACGGCCACCTACGACGGGCGGCTGTACGCCGTCCCCTACGTCACCAACGCGGGTCTGCTGCTGTACCGCAAGGACGTCCTGGCCGCCGAGGGCGAACAACCCCCGCGCACCTGGGCCGAACTGGAGCGGCTGGCGCGGACCGTCGCGCCGGAGCACGGACTGGACGGCTACGCGGGCCAGTTCCTGCCCTACGAGGGGCTGACCGTCAACGCGGCCGAGGCCGTCTACTCGGCGGGCGGCTCCATCCTCGGCGGTGAGGGCGAGCGGGTCACCGTCGACTCGGCCGCCGCCCGCGAGGGCATCGGCTTCCTGGCGCGCGGGGTGCGGGAGGGCTGGATACCCCGGCGGGCCCTGTCCTACAAGGAGGAGGAGTCCAAGGCGGCGTTCCAGGAGGGCCGGCTGCTCTTCCTGCGGAACTGGCCCTACGCCTACGTCGCCGCCTCCGCCGAGGGCTCGCCGGTCGCCGGGAAGGTCGGCGCGGTGCCGCTGCCGGGGCCCGACGGACCGGGCACCAGTGTGCTCGGCGGCTCCAACCTGGCCGTCTCCCGCCATGCCCGGCACCCCGACTCCGCGGCCCGGCTGATGGCGTACCTGACCAGTGAGCGCGTCCAGCGCCAGGTCCTCACGCGGGGCGCGCTGCCGCCGGTGCGGGCCGCCCTGTACGAGGATCCCGCGCTGGTACGGGCGTTCCCGTACCTGCCGACGCTGCGCGAGAGCGTGCTCACGGCCGCTCCGCGCCCCAAGAGCCCGCGCTACGACCAGGTCAGCCTGGTGGTGCAGGCGGTCGTGCGGGACGCGATGACGGGGCGCACCACGCCCGCCGCGGCGGTCCGCCGACTGGCGCGCGAGCTGGCCGCCGTCTCGGCTCGATAGTTACCTGTTAGGTAACGCGAAAATCTCATCTGACGGCCGAGTGCCGGTTTAAGTCCGCATTTGTACCCCCAACCCGCCAGTAGTATCTGTTCCCTTCATTGACACCTCTCGGACTCGCCTACATAACATGCATACATGTTGAGTAAGTACCGCTGGTGGCGGGACGCGGTGATCTACCAGGTGTACGTCCGCAGCTTCCTGGACAGCACCGGCGACGGCGTCGGCGATCTCGCCGGGGTGCGGGCCGGACTGCCGTACCTGAAGAAGCTCGGCGTCGACGGGATCTGGCTGAGCCCCTTCTACCCCTCGCCGCAGCACGACCACGGCTACGACGTCGCCGACTACCGCGACGTCGACCCCCTCTTCGGCGACCTCGCCGAGTTCGACCTGCTGATGGCCGCCGCCCGGCGGCTGGGCGTCAAGGTGCTGCTGGACATCGTCCCCAACCACTGCTCCAGCGAGCACCCGGCGTTCCGCGCCGCCCTCGCCGCGGCTCCCGGCAGCGCGGCCCGCGCCCGCTTCCACTTCGCCGACGGCCGCGGCCCGGACGGTGCCGAGCCGCCCAACAACTGGCACGCCATGTTCGGCGGCCCGGCCTGGACACGGGTCGACGACGGCCAGTGGTACCTCCACATGTTCACCCCGGAGCAGCCCGACTGGAACTGGCGCGACCCCGAGGTCGGCGCCGACTTCGACAGCACCCTCCGGTTCTGGCTCGACCGCGGCGTCGACGGCTTCCGTATCGACGTCGCCGCCGGCCTCTACAAGCACCCCGGACTCCCCGACTCCGACGACCCGGAGGCCGACGCCCGCACCCGCGACTCGGTCAACCCGCTCGCCTGGAACCAGCCCGAGGTGCACGAGGTGTGGCGGCACTGGCGGGCCGTGTGCGAGGAGTACACCGCCCGCGACGGCCGCGAACGGCTCCTGGTCGGGGAGGTGTCCGTGCCGACCGCGCGCGAACACGCCCGGTACGTCCGGCCCGACGAACTCCACCAGGCGTTCTTCTTCGACCTGCTCGGCGCGGCCTGGGACGCGGACGCCTTCCGCAAGGTCATCTCCGAGGCCATGCAGGACATCGCCGGCACCGGCTCCACGGTCACCTGGGTCCTCAACAACCACGACCAGGTCCGCACCGTCACCCGGTACGGCGAACCCGCGACCGGGGGCAGCGGCCTCGGCGCCGCCCGCGCCCGCGCCGCCGCCCTGCTGATGCTGGCGCTGCCCGGGGCCGCGTACATCTACCAGGGCGAGGAACTGGGGCTGCCCGAGGTCGTCGACCTGCCCGACGACGTGCTCACCGACCCGATCTACCGGCGCACCGGCAGCAGGGCCCGGATCCGCGACGGCTGCCGGGTGCCGCTGCCCTGGTCGGGACAGGCGTCACCGTTCGGCTTCACCTCCGGCGCCGAGGGCGCCCGGCCCTGGCTGCCGCAGCCGGAGTGGTTCGCCGAGCATGCCACCGACCGGGCCCTCGCCGACACCCGCTCCTTCTGGCACCTCTACCGCGACGGCCTCCAACTGCGCTCCTCACTGCCCCAGTTGGGTGAGGGGGAACTGCGCTGGCTGGACTCCGGGCCCGGCGTGCTCGCCTTCACCCGCGGCGACGGGGTCGTCTGCGCCGTCAACTTCGGTACGGCTCCCGCCCCCGCGCCGGTCTCCGGCACCCCCCTGCTGTCCAGCGGCCCCTGCCCGGCCGGTGTACTGCCCGGCTCCACCGCGGCCTGGTGGATCGGCGACCTCTGATTTTCCGTCAACTCCCCATCCTCGAAGGGACATCAACGATGATGCGACGACGCTCCACCCTGCTCATGAGCTGCACCGCCCTCGTCCTGGCGGTCGGCGCGAGCGCCTGCGGCGGCGAGCCCGTCTCCGCCGGCGGCGGCGAGAAGGACCTCGGCGGCCAGACCGTCACCGTCGCCGGCGTCTGGTCCGGCAGCGAGCAGAAGAACTTCCAGAAGGTGCTCGACGCCTTCTCCGAGAAGACCGGTGCCAAGACCCGGTTCGTCTCCACCGGGGACAACGTCTCCACGGTCGTCGGCAGCAAGATCGAGGGCGGCAACGCCCCCGACGTGGTGCTCGTCCCGCAGGTCGGCGTCCTCAACCAGTTCGCCGAGCAGGGCTGGCTCGAACCGCTGTCCGCGCGGACCGAGAGCGCGGTCGACGACGGCTTCGCGAGCGTCTGGAAGGACTACGGCAGCGTCGACGGCACCTTCTACGGCCTCTACTTCAAGGCCGCCCACAAGTCGACCGTCTGGTACAGCCCCGACGCCTTCGACCAGGCCGGGGTCGAGCCGCCGCGCACGTTCGAGGCGATGCTCAAGACCGGCCGGACCGTGTCCGACTCCGGGCTCGCCGCCTTCTCCGTCGCCGGACAGGACGGCTGGACGCTCACCGACTGGTTCGAGAACGTCTACCTCTCCCAGGCCGGACCCGAGAAGTACGACGCGCTCGCCGCCCACGAGCTGAAGTGGACCGACACCAGCGTGGTCGAGGCGCTCACCACCCTCGGCACCCTCTTCGAGGACGAACGGCTCATCGCCGGCGGCCGGGACGGCGCCCTCAACACCGACTTCCCCGGCTCCGTCGAGCAGGTCTTCGGCCCCGAGGCCGAGGCCGGCATGGTCTACGAGGGCGACTTCGTGGCCGGCGTCGCCAAGGACCAGTTCGGCAGGTCCATCGGCGACGACGCCAACTTCTTCCCCTTCCCGGCGGTCGGCGACGGCGAGGCGCCCGTGGTCAGCGGCGGGGACGCCGCCGTCGTCCTGAAGGACGGCAAGAACCCCGAGGCCGCCCAGGCGCTCGTGGAGTTCCTCGCCACACCGGAGGCCGCCGCCGTGTGGGCCGACGCGGGCGGGTTCCTCTCCCCGAACAAGAAGCTCGACCCCGCCGCCTACAGCGACGCCGTCACCCGCGCCACCGCCAAGTCCCTCACAGCAGCCGGGGACTCGGTCCGCTTCGACATGTCCGACCAGGCGCCCGCGGCCTTCGGCGGCACCAAGGGCGCGGGCGAGTGGAAGATCCTCCAGGACTTCCTGCGCGACCCCGCCGACCCGGAGGCGACCGCGGCCAAGCTGGAGGCCGCCGCGGCCAAGGCGTACAAGGACTGACGCGCCATGACCGCGACCCTCGTCAAGGAGACGAACCCGCCGCCGCCCGTCACGCTCCCCGGGCCCGCCCGGCGCCTGCGGCGGCGCGGGCGGATCGTCGCCCTCCTCTTCGTCCTCCCCGCGCTGCTGCTGCTCGGCGCGCTCGTCGTCTACCCCGTGCTGTTCTCCGTCGGCCGCAGCTTCTTCGACGCCTCCGGCACCCGGTTCGTGGGCGGCGACAACTACACGGAGATGTTCCGCGACCCCGCCACCCTCAAGGCCGTCCGCAACACCGCGATCTGGGTGGTGGTGGCCCCCGCCCTGCTGACCGGGCTCGGCCTGATCCTGGCCGTGCTGGTGGAGAAGGTCCGCTGGGCCACCGCGTTCAAACTGCTGCTGTTCATGCCGATGGCCGTGTCCTTCCTGGCCGCCGGCATCATCTTCCGGCTCGCCTACGACGAGGACCCCGACAAGGGCGTCCTCAACGCCGCCGCGGTCTCCCTGCACGACGCGGTCAAGGGCACCTCGCCCTACCCCACCGCCCGCGCCCGGGAGGGCCAGGGCCTGGACCTGGCCGCCGACGGCTCGTACCGCACCGGCGACGGCGTCTCCCCGGGCGAGAGCGTCACCCTCGGCCTGGTCGGCGTCCCGCCCGCGGACCTGCCCGCCGGTGCCGAGCCCGCCCACCGGGCGGCCGCCCGCCCCGCCGCACCCGGAGAGCTGAGCGGGGTCGTCTACCTGGACTTCACCCGCGGCGGGGGAGGAGAGGAGGGCGTGGTCGACCCGCGGGAGAGCGGGCTGCCCGGGGTCCGGGTGGAGGCGGTGCGCGACGGACGTACCGCCGCGACCGCGACCACCGCCTCCGACGGCTCCTTCCGCTTCGCGGACCTGGACCGCGGCCCGTACGAGGTACGCCTGCTGGCGTCGAACTTCGCCGCGCCGTACGAGGGGATCTCCTGGCTCGGGCCGGTGCTCGTCACCCCGGCGATCATCGGGGCCTACCTGTGGATCTGGACCGGGTTCGCGATGGTCCTGATCGGCGCCGGACTGGCGACGCTGCCCAGGGACGCCCTGGAGGCCGCGCGGATGGACGGCGCCAACGAGTGGCAGATCTTCCGGCGGATCACCGTGCCGCTGCTGGCGCCCGTGCTGACCGTGGTCTTCGTGACCCTGGTGATCAACGTGATGAAGGTCTTCGACCTGGTCTACATCATCGCGCCGGGACCGGTGCAGGAGGACGCCACGGTGCTCGCCACCCAGATGTGGCTGGTCTCCTTCGGCGGCGGCAACGACCAGGGGCTCGGCAGCGCCCTCGGCGTGCTCCTGCTGCTGCTCGTCGTGCCCGCGATGGTCTTCAACCTCCGCCGCTTCAGAAGGAGTCAGCGATGAACGTGATCCGCCGGGCCCTCGGCAGCGGTGCGGTACAGGTCTTCCTCGTACTGACCGGGCTTGTCTGGGTCACCCCGCTCGCCGGGCTGCTGGTGTCCTCGCTGAGGTCCGCCGAGGACACCGCGCGGGGCGGCTGGTGGACGGTGTTCACCAGTCCCGGTCAGCTGTCCGTGGACAACTACTCGGCGCTGCTGGAGAACGCCGGGATCACGCGGGCGTTCTGGAACACGGTGCTGATCTCGGTGCCGACCACCGTGCTGGTGGTGGTTCTCGCGGCGCTCGCCGGATACGCCTTCGCCTGGCTGGAGTTCCCCGGGCGGGACGCGGTCTTCCTGGTCGTGGTCGCGCTGTTGGTGGTGCCGGTGCAGGTCGGGCTGCTGCCGGTGGCCAAACTCTTCGGTCAGCTCGGGTTGTTCGGCACGATTCCCGGGGTGGTGCTGTTCCACGTCGCCTACGGGTTGCCGTTCGCGGTGTTCCTGCTGCGCAACTACTTCGCGGAGCTGCCCAGGGAGATGCTGGAGGCCGCGCGGATGGACGGGGGTGGGGAGTGGCGGATCTTCACGCGGCTCGTGCTGCCGGTGGGGCGGCCGGCGATCGCCAGTCTCGCGATCTTCCAGTTCCTGTGGGTGTGGAACGACATGCTGGTCGCGCTGCTCTTCGCGGACAGTGGCTCGCAGCCGCTTACCGTGGAACTCCAGTCCCAGATACGGCAGTTCGGCAGCAACATCGACGTACTGGCGCCGGGGGCGTTCGTGTCGCTGGTGGTACCGGTGATCGTGTTCTTCGCCTTCCAACGCCACTTCGTACAGGGCGTGATGGCGGGCTCGGTGAAGTAGGGGGTTCTCGCCCCCGCCACCCCTTCCCATTCCCGACCCTTGGGGGCTCCGCCCCCAAACCCCCGTTCGGCCCTGAAGGGGCCTCGTCCTCAAGCGCCGGACGGGCTGGTAGTGCCGGTCGCGGCTCAATTCAGCCCCTCCGGCGTTTGAGGAGCGGGAGTCTGGCGGCGGGCCCCGGGGATGGGACGGGAAGGGGCGGCGGGGGCGGATTCAGTCCTCGCCGCCCCGGCTCACGGGGAGGACGGGGGGTACAGGGCGCGGGGGAGTTGGGAGGCTGCTGGGGCGTCCAGTAGCCACAGGGTGCGCTGTCTGCCGTACGCCCCCGCCGCCGGCGCCTGGATCTCACCGGCGCCCGACAGGGCGATGGCCGCGGCCTCCGCCTTGTCCTCGCCCGCCGCCAGCAGCCACACCTCACGCGCCGCCCGGATCGCCGGAAGCGTGAGAGTGACCCGGGTCGGCGGCGGCTTCGGCGCACCGTGCACCCCGACCACCGTCCGCTCGGTCTCCCGCACCGCGGGAAGCTCCGGGAACAGCGACGCCACATGCGTGTCCGGACCGACGCCCAGCATCAGGACGTCGAACACGGGCACGGCGCCATGGTTCTCGGGCCCCGCCGCCCGCGCCAGCTCCTCGGCGTAGGCGGCCGCGGCGGCGTCCACGTCCGCGCCGAGCGGACCGTCCGAGGCGGGCATGGCGTGCACGCGCTCGGGGTCCAGGGCCACCTTGTCCAGCAGGGCCGCACGGGCCTGCGTGACATTGCGCTCCGGGTCGCCCTCCGGCAGGAACCGCTCGTCGCCCCACCACAGGTCCAGACGCCCCCAGTCGACGGCGTCCCGGGCCGGGGCCTCGGCCAGCGCGGCCAGCAGCCCGTTGCCGTTGCGGCCGCCGGTGAGGACCACGGACGCGTGGCCCCGGGAGGCCTGGGCGTCCACGATCTTCGTGATCAGCCGGGCCGCCGCGGCCTGCGCCATCAGCTCCTTGTCGCGGTGCACGACCAGTTGCGGAGTACTCACTTCGCTGCCGCCTTCTTCGCCGGAGCCTTCTTCGCGGCCTTCCGGGCCGCAGGCGCCGACTCAGCAGACTCAGCCGGCTCAGCCGCCTCGGCCGACTCCGCGGAGCCGACGGCAGCCGCAGGCTCCGCGGCCAGCCGCCCCACCCCGAACCGCAGCGCCGAGGCGTAGGTGTCGTCCGGGTCCAGCCGGCGCAGCTCCTCCGCGATCAGCTCGGCGGTCTCCCGCCGCTTGAGCGCGACCGCGCGGTCCGGCTGGCCCTCGATGGACAGGGTGGCCAGCGAACCGTCCGCCCGGTCCAGGACGATCGGACCGCAGTCGGTGGCCATCCGGACGGCCGTCAGACCGGGGCCCGAGGACAGCGACCGCTTGACGGGGACGTCGAGCCGGTCCGCGAGCCACATCGCCAGCAGCTCGCAGCTCGGGTTGAACTCCTCGCCCTCCACCTCGACACCCTTGACCTCGCAGGCGACCTGGTCCAGGGCCGCGGCCAGCATCGAGCGCCAGGGCGTGATGCGGGTCCACGACAGGTCCGTGTCACCGGGGGTGTAGGTGCCCGAGCGGGCCTCCAGGTCCCGTACCGGCTGCTCGGAGGCGTAGGTGTCGGTCACCCGGCGCTGGCCGAGCGCGCCCAGCGGGTCGCTGGCCGGGTCGAGCGGTGCGTTCACCGGCCACCAGACCACCACCGGGGCGTCCGGCAGCAGCAGCGGCAGGACCACCGACTGGGCGTGGTCGATCACTTCGCCGTACAGGCGCAGCACGATCGTCTCGCCGGTGCCGGCGTCCGCGCCCACCCGCACATCGGCGTCCAGGCGGGACTTCGTGCGGTCGCGGGGCGAGCGCGAGACGCGCTTGATGACCACGATCGTGCGCGAGGGGTGCTCGCGCGAGGCGTCGTTCGCGGCCTTGAGAGCGTCGTAGGCGTTCTCCTCGTCCGTGACGATGACCAGCGTGAGCACCATGCCGACGGCAGGGGTGCCGATGGCCCGGCGCCCCTTCACAAGGGCCTTGTTGATCTTGCTGGCGGTGGTGTCGGTCAGGTCGATCTTCATGGCCTGCGCCAGCTCCGTCCGTCTCGCTCCAGCATCTCGTCCGCCTCGACGGGACCCCAGGTGCCGGCCGGGTACTGGGCCGGTGAGCCGTGCTTGTCCCAGTACCGCTCGATCGGGTCGAGGATCTTCCAGGACAGCTCGACCTCCTCGGTGCGCGGGAAGAGGTTCGAGTCGCCGAGCAGGACGTCCAGGATCAGCCGCTCGTACGCCTCGGGGCTGGACTCCGTGAAGGACTCCCCGTAGGCGAAGTCCATGGACACGTCCCGGATCTCCATCGAGGTGCCCGGCACCTTGGACCCGAAGCGGACCGTGACGCCCTCGTCCGGCTGGACGCGGATCACGATCGCGTTCTTGCCCAGCTCCTCCGTCGCCGTGTGGTCGAAGGGGGAGTGCGGCGCCCGCTGGAAGACCACCGCGATCTCGGTGACCCGGCGGCCCAGCCGCTTGCCGGTGCGCAGGTAGAAGGGGACGCCCGCCCAGCGGCGGTTGTCCACCGACAGCTTGATCGCGGCGTAGGTGTCGGTCTTCGACTTGGGGTCGATGCCCTCCTCCTGGAGGTAGCCGACCGCCTTCTCGCCGCCCTGCCAGCCGGCCGCGTACTGCGCGAACACGGTGTCCCGGCCCAGCTCCTTCGGCAGCCGTACCGCGCCGAGGACCTTGGTCTTCTCCGCGGCCAGCGCGTCCGCGTCGAAGGAGGCGGGCTCCTCCATGGCCGTCAGGGCCATCAGCTGGAGCAGGTGGTTCTGGATGACGTCCCGCGCCGCGCCGATGCCGTCGTAGTAGCCGGCCCGGCCGCCGATGCCGATGTCCTCGGCCATCGTGATCTGGACATGGTCCACGAAGGACCGGTTCCAGATCGGCTCGAACATCGTGTTGGCGAAGCGCAGCGCCAGGATGTTCTGGACGGTCTCCTTGCCCAGGTAGTGGTCGATCCGGAAGACCTGGTCCGGCGCGAACACCTCGTGCACGACCTGGTTGAGCTCCTCGGCCGAGGCGAGGTCGTGCCCGAAGGGCTTCTCGATGACCGCGCGCCGCCAGGAGCCGCCCGTCTGCTCGGCGAGACCGTGCTTCTTCAGCTGCTGGATGACCACCGGGAAGGAACGCGGCGGCACGGACAGGTAGAAGGCGAAGTTGCCTCCGGTGCCCTGCGCCTTGTCCAGCTCCTCGATGGTGCCGCGCAGCCGCTCGAAGGCGTCGTCGTCGTCGAAGGTGCCCTGGACGAACCGCATGCCCTGGATGAGCTGGTGCCAGACCTCCTCGCGGAAGGGGGTGCGGGCGTGCTCCTTGACCGCGTCGTGGACCTCCTGTGCGAAGTCCTCGTGGGCCCACTCCCGCCGGGCGAAGCCGACCAGCGAGAAGCCCGGCGGCAGCAGACCCCGGTTCGCGAGGTCGTACACCGCGGGCATGAGCTTCTTTCGTGACAAATCGCCCGTGACGCCGAAGATCACCAGGCCCGACGGCCCCGCGATGCGCGGGAGCCGTCGGTCGGCGGGGTCACGGAGCGGATTCGCTCCGGAACCGGAAATTGGGGCCAAGGTGTCAGCCCTCCGAGGGGGCGAGGCGCTCCAGCTCCGCCTCGGTCGACTTGAGCAGGTCGTTCCAGGACGCCTCGAACTTCTCGACGCCCTCGTCCTCCAGCAGCTGCACCACGTCGTCGTAGGCGATCCCGAGCTTCTCGACGGCGTCGAGCTCGGCGCGGGCCTGCTCGTAGGTGCCGGCGACCGCGTTGCCGCGGATCTCGCCGCCCTCCTCGGTGGCCTGCAGCGTGGCCTCCGGCATGGTGTTGACCGTGTTCGGCGCCACCAGCTCGTCGACGTACAGGGTCGCCTTGTAGGCAGGGTCCTTCACACCGGTGGAGGCCCACAGCGGACGCTGCTTGTTGGCGCCCGCCTTCTCCAGCGCGTTCCAGCGGTCGGTGGCGAACACCTCCTCGTACGCCTGGTAGGCCAGACGCGCGTTGGCGACGCCGGCCTTGCCGCGGGCGGCCTTGGCCTCGGGGGTGCCGAGCGCGTCGATCCGCTTGTCGATCTCGGTGTCCACACGGGACACGAAGAAGGACGCCACCGAGTGGATCAGGGAGAGGTCCAGCCCCTTCTCCCGGGCCTTCTCCAGACCCGCGATGTACGCGTCCATGACCTCGCGGTACCGCTCCAGCGAGAAGATCAGGGTCACGTTGACGCTGATGCCGTTGCCGATCACCTCGGTGATCGCCGGCAGGCCCGCCCGGGTGGCCGGGATCTTGATCAGCGTGTTGGGGCGGTCGACCAGCCAGGCCAGCTGCTTGGCCTCGGCGACGGTCGCCCGGGTGTGGTGCGCGAGCCGCGGGTCGACCTCGATCGACACCCGGCCGTCCTGTCCGCCGGTCGCCTCGAAGACCGGGTGCAGGATGTCGGCGGCGTCCCGGACGTCCGCCGTGGTGATCATGCGGACCGCCTCTTCGACGGTCACCTTGCGGGCGGCGAGGTCCGACAGCTGCTGCTCGTAGCCGTCGCCCTGCGAGATGGCCTTCTGGAAGATCGACGGGTTGGTGGTGACGCCCACGACGTGCTGCTGGTCGATCAGCTCGGCGAGGTTGCCGGACGTGATCCGCTTGCGCGACAGGTCGTCCAGCCAGATCGCGACGCCCTCCTCGGAGAGGCGCTTGAGTGCGTCTGTCATGGAATTACATCTCCTACGTGTCGTATGTCAGCGTCAGCGCCGGGCGGCGGCGAGGGATTCCCGCGCCTGGGCGGCCACGTTCTGGGCAGTGAAGCCGTACTCCTCGAAGAGCACCTTGCCGTCGGCCGAAGCACCGAAGTGCTCCAGGGAAACGATGCGGCCGGCGTCCCCGACGTACTTGTGCCAGGTGAGTCCGATACCGGCCTCCACCGCGACACGCGCCCGGACCGAGGGCGGCAGGACGCTGTCCCGGTACCCCTGGTCCTGCTCCTCGAACCACTCCACCGACGGCATCGACACGACGCGGGTCGCGACCCCGTCGGCCTCCAGCCGCTCACGCGCCTCCACGGCCACGTGCACCTCGGAGCCGGTGGCGATCAGGATCACCTCGGGTGTCCCGGTCGACGCCTCGAACAGCACGTAGCCGCCCTTGGCGGCGTCCTCGTTGGGCTCGTACGTCGGCACGCCCTGCC
This sequence comes from Streptomyces sp. NPDC000983, assembly GCF_040299205.1. NCBI lineage: Bacteria > Bacillati > Actinomycetota > Actinomycetes > Kitasatosporales > Streptomycetaceae > Streptomyces > Streptomyces sp. NPDC000983. Next base: position 15,814 of record NZ_JBEPBM010000017.1, read on the forward strand.
GGGTCAGCGCCAGACCGTGCGGGGCACCCTTGCCGAAGACCTTCGTGTACCGCTTGAGGATCTCCCGCCAGGCGATGGCGGTCTCGTTGGCGTCCGCGGGGCGGACCACGTTCAGACCCGGGATCGCGCGCAGCGAGGCGAGGTGCTCGACCGGCTGGTGGGTCGGGCCGTCCTCACCGAGACCGATGGAGTCGTGCGTCCACACGTACGTCACCGGCAGGTGCATCAGGGCCGACAGGCGCACGGCGTTGCGCATGTAGTCGGAGAACACCAGGAAGGTGCCGCCGTAGACGCGGGTGTTGCCGTGCAGCGTGATGCCGTTCATCTCCGCGGCCATGGAGTGCTCGCGGATACCGAAGTGGATCGTGCGGCCGTACGGGTCGGCCTCCGGGAGCGGGTTGTCCGCCGGGAGGAAGGACGACGTCTTGTCGATCGTGGTGTTGTTCGAGCCGGCCAGGTCGGCCGAGCCGCCCCACAGCTCCGGGATGACCGGGCCGAGCGCCTGGAGCACCTTGCCGGACGCGGCACGGGTGGCGACACCCTTGCCGGGCTCGAACACCGGGAGCTTCTCCTCCCAGCCCTCGGGCAGCTCGCCGGCGTTGATCCGGTCGAACTCGGCGGCGCGCTCCGGATTGTTGTTGCGCCACTCCTGGAACGACTTCTCCCACTCCGCCTTGGCCTGACGGCCGCGCTCCAGCGCCTGGCGGGTGTGGCCGATGACCTCGTCGGAGACCTCGAAGCTCTGCTCCGGGTCGAAGCCGAGGACCCGCTTGGTGGCCGCGACCTCGTCGCCGCCGAGCGCCGAGCCGTGCGCGGCCTCGGTGTTCTGGGCGTTCGGGGCCGGCCAGGCGATGATCGAGCGCATCGCGATGAACGACGGCCGGTCGGTGACGGCCTTGGCCTTCTGCACGGCCTCGAAGATCGCGGCCGGGTCGAGGTCGCCGTTGGCCTGGGGCTCGACGCGCTGCACATGCCAGCCGTACGCCTCGTACCGGGCGGTGACCTCCTCGGAGACGGCCGTCTCGGTGTCGCCCTCGATCGAGATGTGGTTGTCGTCCCACAGCAGGACCAGGTTGCCCAGTCGCTGGTGTCCGGCGAGCGAGGACGCCTCGGCGGAGATGCCCTCCTGCAGGCAGCCGTCACCGGCGATGCAGAAGACGTAGTGGTCGAAGGGGGACTCGCCGGTGGGAGCCTCCGGGTCGAACAGACCGCGCTCGTAGCGGGCGGCCATCGCCATGCCCACCGCGTTGGCGACACCCTGGCCGAGCGGGCCCGTGGTGGTCTCGACGCCCACGGTGTGGCCGTACTCGGGGTGACCGGGCGTCTTCGAGCCCCAGGTCCTGAACGACTTCAGATCGTCCAGCTCCAGGCCGAAACCGGCCAGGTAGAGCTGGGTGTAGAGGGTCAGGGACGAGTGTCCCGCGGACAGCACGAAGCGGTCCCGGGCGACCCAGTCCGCGTCCGCGGGGTCGTGCCGCATCACCTTCTGGAAGAGGGTGTACGCGGCGGGCGCAAGGCTCATCGCCGTACCGGGATGGCCGTTGCCGACCTTCTGTACGGCGTCGGCGGCCAGGACGCGGGCGGTGTCAACGGCCCGCTGGTCCAGCTCGGTCCACTCGAGGTCTGTGGTGGTCGGCTTGGTGCTCACCCTGGGTCAGGGCTCCTCTCCACATGTCACGCATTGTCGAATGCCGGTGCACGGGGCGCCCCGGACGTTGTCGAGCCTACCCCCGTATGTACGTGCGTTTTTTCGAGTCATTCCAGACTGCCGGGACTAGCCGGTATCCGCCTCCCGACTGGCCCGTTCCGTGTTCGGCAACTGAATACGGAGCCGCTCGAACGAGTGCTCAATCGAGTCGCGATCGGCTCTTCCAGCGGTGCTCCCCAACACGAGGCCACCCCCGCGAATGTCCGGGTCTGGGCAACGTCTACAGTGGCGTGGTACGCGCGAGCCTTTACCCGGACTTCACACGGGCGGGCTTGCTGGGATGTCTCTGTCAGGGGTGTGCGTGACGGCCGTTGAATCCCGTCCACCGGGGATTGTCGGGACGAGCCAGAGCCCGAGTCGGCGGCCGATCGGGGCCAGGGTCATGGCGTTCGTCGCGCTGACCAAGCCGCGGATCATCGAGCTGCTGCTGATCACCACCGTTCCGGTGATGTTCCTGGCGGAGCAGGGCGTGCCCGATCTGCAGCTCGTGCTGCTCACCTGCCTCGGCGGCTACCTCTCCGCGGGCGGCGCCAACGCGCTGAACATGTACATCGACCGCGACATCGACGCGCTGATGGACCGCACCTCGCAGCGTCCGCTGGTCACCGGCATGGTCAGCCCGCGGGAGTGCCTGGCCTTCGGCATCACCCTCGCGGTCGTCTCCACCCTGCTCTTCGGCCTCGCCGTCAACTGGCTGTCGGCCTGGCTCGCCCTCGGCGCGCTCCTCTTCTACGTGGTCGTCTACACGATGATCCTCAAGCGCCGCACCTCCCAGAACATCGTCTGGGGCGGTATCGCGGGCTGTATGCCGGTGCTGATCGGCTGGTCCTCGGTCACGAACTCGCTGTCGTGGGCGCCGGTCATCCTCTTCCTGGTGATGTTCTTCTGGACACCGCCGCACTACTGGCCGCTGTCCATGAAGGTAAAGGACGACTACGCCCGGGTCGGCGTGCCGATGCTCCCGGTCGTCGCCTCCAACAAGGTCGTCGCCAAGCAGATCGTGCTCTACAGCTGGGTCATGGTCGCGGTCTCGCTGCTGCTGACCCCGCTCGGCTACACCGGCTGGTTCTACACCCTGGTGGCCCTGGTGGCCGGCGGCTGGTGGCTGTGGGAGGCGCACGCCCTGCAGAACCGGGCGAAGGCCGAGGTCACGGGCGGGAAGCTGAAGGAGATGCGGCTGTTCCACTGGTCCATCACCTACGTCTCGCTGCTCTTCGTCGCGGTCGCGGTGGACCCCTTCCTGCGCTGATCCCCCGCCGGGGCGAGCACGGGAACGCAGGTCCGAGACACGGGTCACTCACCCCACCCGTCGCCCTTTGATCTACCCGTCGGTAGCATCCTGGCCATGGCAGACACGCAAGCGGTTGACGCGAAGGCCGAGCGCCGGGCGGCCAAGCTGGCCAAGCAGATCAGCGCCTTCTCCAAGGCACACGGCGGCGCCGAGGGCCAGGTGGCCTACCTCGGCGAGCGCGGCGCCCGGATCGCCCTGGTCGGCGCGGACGGCGAGTGGGGCAACCTGGTGGCCCCCACCTACCGGATCGCCGAAGAGGCGGTGCGCAAGGCGGAGATCACCGTTCACGAAGAGTTCGACGGGGAGTTCGCCGCCAAGGTGCGGACCGGCCCGTACGAGTGGTCCCGGATGGCCGGGATCCAGATCGGCGGCCCGAGCAACGGCTGAGGAAGCCGCCGCCTCCCCACACCTGAAAGCCCGGTTCACCCGTTAAGCCCCGTAAAGGCGAGCGCGGGGAGTGACCGGATGATCGAAACGCCGTCCCTCGTGGACCAGTACTGCCACGGGGTGCTGCGCACGGAGCTGGGCCTCGGCACGTTCGAGGCCCGTCTCGCCCGCACCGAGGGCCCGCCCGCGCCCGGCACCACCCTCTTCGACACCCAGACGGGTTTCGCCGTACGGCGCTGGTGCCCGCCGCTGCTCGGTCTGGAACCGCACTGCCTGCCCGCCCGCTACCTGGCCCGCCGTCGTGAACTCGGCGTCCTGGAGGCGGGCCGGCGGCTGCTGCGCGGCAGCGGCATCACGACCTATCTCGTCGACACCGGGCTGCCGGGCGACCTCACCGGCCCCGAGGAACTCGCCTCGGCCGGCCAGGCGCGGGCGCACGAGATCGTCCGCCTGGAACTCCTCGCCGAACAGGTCGCCGACACCTCCGGCACCGTGGAGTCCTTCCTCGCCAACCTCGCCGAGTCGGTGCACGCCGCCGCCGGCCACGCCGTCGCCTTCACCTCGGTGGCGGGGGTACGGCACGGTCTGGCGCTGGCCCCCGAACCGCCGGGGCCGGGCGAGGTGCGCGGCGCGGCCGGGCGCTGGCTGGCCGGGCGGCGGGTGGGCGGCGAACTGACCGACCCGGTGCTGTTACGGCATCTGCTGTGGAGCGCCGTCGCCTCGGGTCTGCCGCTGCAACTGCACGCGGGCCTCGGCGAGCCGGGCCTGCGCATCGACCGTACGGACCCGGTCCTGCTCACGGACTTCGTCCGCGCCACGGCGGGCCTCGGCACCGACCTGATCCTGCTCCACTGTTACCCCTACCACCGGCACGCCGCCCATCTGGCCGGCGTCTTCCCGCACGTCTACACCGACTCCGGCGCCGCCCTGGTGCGCACCGGCGCCCGCGCCGCGACGGTGCTGGCGGAGATCCTGGAACTCGCCCCCTTCGGCAAGATCCTCTTCTCCAGCGGCGCCCAGGAACTCCCCGAGCTGCACGTCGTCGGCGCCCGGCTGTTCCGCGAGGCCCTGGGACGGGTGCTCGGCACCTGGGTCGCGGACGGGGCGTGGTCGCTGACGGACGCGCAGCGGGTGGCGGGGCTGATCGCCGCGGGCAACGCCCGGCGGGTGTACGGGCTGGGGTGAGCCGTACAGACTGGGCGGATGGAGACAGAGGAGCTGCTCGACCGCTTCGTCCGCGCGCTGACGGCTCTGGACCCCCAGGCCGTCTGGGCCCACGGCTCGCTCGCCGGCGGCGACTACCAGGAGGGCCGCAGCGACCTGGATCTGATCGCGGTGCTGCCCGCTCCCGTGACACCGGGCGTCGTGTGGAAGCTCGCCCTGCTGCACGCCCGGCTGCGGTCCGAGCCGCTCGCGGCGCAGCTGCACTGCACCTATCTCACGCCGGACACGGCGGACGACGCCGGGCGCAGCCATCTGACCTGGGCGCACCAACAGCTCTTCAGACGACCGGTCACGCCCGTGACCCGGCGCGAGCTGCACGCCTTCGGACGGGTCCTGCACGGGCGCGGCCCCGCCGGGCTGCTGCCGACGGTGCCGGACCGTGAGCTGAGCGCCTTCGTCGTACGCGACCAGCGGGAGTTCTGGCGGCCCGCCGTCGACAAGGCCCGCCTGTGGACCCGGGACGTCTGGGTCGACCTCGGGATGATCACCCTTGCCCGCGCCACCGTCACCGCGCGCGAGGGACGGCTGATCTCCAAGCGGGAGGCCCTGGACCTGCTGCCCGGCCTAGGCGCCCCGGTCGAGGTCGTCGACGACATCCGACGCCGCCGCTACGGCGATCCCGCGCCGCCCACGGAGGAGTGGACGGCGCGCCGTGCCCGGCTGACCCGGGACTACCTGGGGCCCGCCATCGACGCGCTCAGCGCGTCGGCCTGAGCGGGGACCTCGGGGAGCTGCGTCTGGGGCCGCTCGCGCAGCGACAGCAGCACCCGTACCGTCGCGATCCACACCAGGCAGGAGCCGAACATATGGGCTCCCACCAGGACCTCGGGGAGGTCGGTGAAGTACTGGACGTACCCGATGAGGCCCTGTGCGAGGAGGATCACGAAGAGGTCGCGGGTGCGGGAGAGCGGGCCGCGGGGGGCGTCGACCGCCTTGAGCACGAACCACAGGGCGAAGGTGAGGGTGACCACGATCCAGGCGAGGACCGCGTGCAGCTTGGTCACGGTCTCCCAGTCCAGCGGCATCCGCTCGACCTCGCTGGAGTCACCCGCGTGCGGGCCGGCGCCGGTGACCACGGTGCCGGCCGCGATCAGCAGCACGGTGACCCCGGTCAGCACCCAGACCAGCTGCTGCACCGACTTGCCGACCAGCGGGCGGGGCGCGTCGTCGCCCTCCCGGGTGCGCTGCCACATCACCGTGGCGACCGCGATCAGCACCGAGGAGAGCAGGAAGTGCGCGGCGACCGTGTACGGGTTCAGGCCGACGAGCACCACGATGCCACCGAGGATCGCGTTGCCCATCACCACCCAGAACTGCGCCCAGCCCAGCCGGGTCAGGCTGCGCCGGTACGGCTTCGCGGAGCGCGCGGCGATGATCGCCCAGCCGACGGCGGCGCACAGCACATAGGTCAGCAGCCGGTTGCCGAACTCGATGTAGCCGTGGATGCCCATCTCGGCGGTGTTGTTGATCGAGTCCTCGGTGCACTTCGGCCAGGTCGGGCAGCCGAGGCCCGAGCCGGTCAGCCGCACCGCGCCGCCGGTGACCACGATGACCACCGACATGACGAGCGCGACGAGGGCCGCCCGCTGGACCGTCCTCGGATCGGGGGTCCAGCGTGCGGCGATGAAGGCGAGCGGGTTGCGCACGGCCGCGAGGGCGTCGGCGCGGTTCAGATTCGGCACGCGGACCATCGTAGGCCCGTGCTTGTGCACGCTTTCACGAGGGGGTTACTCCCAGCGGAAGAACCGGCCGGCCGCGGCCAGGCCGGCCACCGCCCACACCGCGAGGATCCCCAGGTCGCCCCAGGGCGTCCCGGCCCCGTGCTGCAGGACGTCCCGCAGCCCCTCCGACAGCGCCGTGATGGGCAGCAGACCGAGCACGTCCTGGGCCGCCGGCGGGAACTTCTCCAGCGGCACGATCACGCCGCCGCCGACGAGCAGCAGCAGGAAGACCAGGTTGGCGGCGGCCAGTGTGACCTCCGCCTTCAGGGTGCCCGCCATCAGCAGGCCCAGCCCGGAGAACGCGGCCGTGCCCAGCACCAGCAGCAGGACGACGGCCAGCGGGCCGCCCTGCGGGTCCCAGCCGAGGGCGAGCGCGATCACCGTCACCAGCAGCACCTGAAGCACCTCGGTGACCAGCACCGACAGGGTCTTCGCGGTCATCAGGCCCCAGCGCGGCAGCGGGGAGGAGGCCAGCCGCTTCAGGACGCCGTAGCGCCGCTCGAAGCCGGTGGCGATGGCCTGGCCGGTGAACGCCGTCGACATCACCGCGAGTGCCAGGATGCCGGGGGCGAGGAAGTCGACGGCCTCGCCCTCGCCGGTGTCCACGACGTCCACGGTGCTGAACAGGACCAGCAGCAGGGTCGGGATCACGACGGTGAGCAGCAGCTGCTCGCCGTTGCGCAGGAGCATCCTCGTCTCCAGCGCCGCCTGCGCCATGATCATGCGGGGGAGCGGGGCGGCTCCGGGCTTCGGGGTGTAGGTACCCGTGGTCACGAACGCAGCTCCCTGCCGGTCAGTTCCAGGAAAACGTCCTCCAGGGTGTGCCGTTCCACCGAGATGCGGTCCGGCATCACACCGTGCTGCGCGCACCAGGAGGTGACGGTGGCGAGCAGCTGGGGGTCGACCTTGCCGGCCACCCGGTACGAGCCCGGGGTCACCTCCGCGGCCGTGCTGTCCGCGGGCAGGGCCTTGAGCAGGGAGGCGACGTCGAGGCCGGGGCGGCCGACGAAGCGCAGGGTGTTCTCGGCGCCGCCGCGGCACAGCTCCTCGGGGGAGCCCTGGGCGACGACCCGGCCCGCGTCGATGATCGCCACGTCGTCGGCGAGCTGCTCGGCCTCGTCCATGTGGTGCGTGGTGAGGATCACCGAGACGCCGTCCGCGCGCAGGTCCCGGATCAGGTCCCAGGTGGCCCGGCGGGCCTGGGGGTCGAGGCCGGCCGTCGGTTCGTCCAGGAACACCAGTTCCGGGCGGCCGACCACGGCCATCGCCAGCGCGAGGCGCTGCTGCTGCCCGCCGGAGAGCCGGCGGTAGGAGGTGCGGCCGCAGCCGCCGAGGCCCAGCCGCTCGATCAGGGCGGCCACGTCCAGGGGGTGGGCGTGCAGCCGGGCGACGTGGCGGAGCATCTCCTCGGCGCGGGCGCCCGAGTAGACACCCCCGGACTGGAGCATGACGCCGATCCGGGGACGCAGCGCGCCGGACTCCCGGACCGGGTCGAGCCCGAGGACCCGCACGGTCCCGGAGTCGGGCGCGCGGTATCCCTCGCAGGTCTCGACGGTGGTGGTCTTGCCCGCGCCGTTGGGTCCGAGCACGGCGGTCACCCCCGCCCGGGCCACCAGGTCCAGGCCGTCCACCGCGGTCTTCGTGCCGTACCGCTTCACCAGGGCCTGTACCTGGACCACGGGCTCAGTTCGCATGGCTCAAGAGTCTAGGTAGCCGCCCGGTGGCCCGGAGCGCCGGGTTCAGATCTCCTCGGCGAAGGGGCGGTGGATCTCCAGCCACCGGCACGCGTAGGCCACCGCGTCCGCCAGCGGGAAGAGGCGTGCCTCGGCGGCGCCGACCCGGGCGCGCAGGACCGGACGGTCCCGTTCGAAGTCGTGTCCCAGTTCGTCGAAGCGGTCCGAGCTGATGGACACCTCGGTGACCGTCTCCCAGCCCGCGGGGCCCGGACGGCCCACCTTCACCAGGGGTGCCGGGACGCGGTACTCGGCCAGGTGGAAGCCGGTGCAGGTGTCGTAGCCGGTGCCGAGCAGCAGCACGCGGGCGCCTAGCGCCTCCAGCCGGGCCAGCGGGCTGCGCTCGCCGAGCCGGCAGTCGGCGGCGTGCCCCTCCATCAGCTGTGCCGCGCGCGCTCCGAGGGCGGCGAACGAGGTCTGCGGATGGGCGCTGCGCCGGGCGCCGGGCCAGGTCCGCACGGTCTCCGGGACCACGCCGACGCCGCGGGTGGGCGTCACGAGCGGGTCGTAGGCGGGCATCGAGGCGCGGATCGCCTCCCACCACTCCTCGGGCACCGGCGGGTTTCCCCACACCGCGGGGTCGGAGAGGTCGCCGGACTGGGCGGGGACCACGAGGGTGCCGTCCGGTCCCAGAGCGTCCAGCAGTCCCTGGACGACCGCGACGGCTCCGCCGCAGACCCAGCCCAGCGAGCTGAGCGAGGAGTGCACGAGGAGGGTTTCGCCGGGTATGACCCCCAGCTTGCGAAGCCCGTCGGCGAGGGTCGTCCGGGTGACGAGTGGGCCGGTCGGAGGGGGTGTCGACATGTGTCGGCAGTGTTGCCGAAGCGGGCCGCGGACGCTACCGGATTACCCCGCCGTTTGATCGATCAAAGATCGTTCGCGCAGGTCAGATTAGGTATACCTAAGTGACGCAGGGCACCGTGCACGGGTTCGGACGCGGCTTGCCCGAGTCTGAGGAATTACGCAACAATGGCGTTGTGAAAAACGTCGGCGAGTCCCATGAGGAGCTCGCGGCCGGGTTGCGCTCGGACACGTCCACCCGCAACCGGGTCGCGCGGTCCATCCTGGACCACGGCCCGTCGACCGTCACCGAGCTCGCCGGACGGCTGGAGCTCACGCCGGCCGCCGTACGACGGCACCTGGACGCGCTCGTCGCCGAGGACGTCGTGGCCGCGCGCGAACAGCGGGTGTACGGAGCCCGCACCCGGGGACGCCCCGCGAAGGTCTTCGCACTCACCGACTGCGGCCGGGACGCCTTCGACCAGTCGTACGACAAGCTCGCCGCCGACGCCCTGCGCTGGATCCAGGAGCGGTTCGGCGGGGACGAGGCCGTCGTCGCCTTCGCCCGCGCGAGGATCGCCGAGCAGGCCGCCGCGTACCGCGAGGCCGTCGAGGCGGCCGCCCCCGAGGAGCGGACCGAAGCCCTGGCCAAGGCCTTGAGCGCGGACGGGTACGCTGCTACGGCGCGCAGCGCACCGGTCGGCGAGCAGCTGTGCCAGCACCACTGCCCCGTCGCCCACGTCGCGGAAAAGTTCCCGCAGCTCTGCGAGGCGGAGACCGAGATCTTCTCCCAGCTGCTCGGAACGCACGTCCAGCGACTGGCGACCATCGCGCACGGTGACGGCGTCTGCACGACGTTCATCCCCAAGATTTCCCACACCACACACAACGCATCTGCAAGCACGGCCGGGAGGAACCCCGCATGACTCTCCCCATCGAGGAGACTGCCCACCCCGAGCTCGAGGGCCTGGGTAAGTACGAATACGGCTGGGCGGACTCCGACACGGCCGGTGCTTCCGCGCGACGCGGCATCGACGAGGACGTCGTCAAGGACATCTCCGCGAAGAAGTCCGAGCCGGAGTGGATGACCAAGCTCCGTCTCAAGGGCCTGCGCCTGTTCGACAAGAAGCCCATGCCGAACTGGGGCTCGGACCTCTCCGGCATCGACTTCGACAACATCAAGTACTTCGTGCGCTCCACCGAGAAGCAGGCGGAGTCCTGGGAGGACCTGCCCGAGGACATCAAGAACACCTACGACAAGCTGGGCATCCCGGAGGCCGAGAAGCAGCGCCTCGTCGCCGGTGTCGCCGCCCAGTACGAGTCGGAGGTCGTCTACCACCAGATCCGTGAGGACCTGGAGGAGCAGGGCGTCATCTTCCTGGACACCGACACCGCGCTGAAGGAGCACCCGGAGCTCTTCAAGGAGTACTTCGGCACCGTCATCCCGGTCGGCGACAACAAGTTCGCGTCGCTGAACACGGCCGTGTGGTCCGGCGGCTCCTTCATCTACGTCCCGCCGGGCGTCCACGTGGAGATCCCGCTCCAGGCCTACTTCCGTATCAACACGGAGAACATGGGCCAGTTCGAGCGGACCCTGATCATCGTCGACGAGGGTGCCTACGTGCACTACGTCGAGGGCTGCACCGCGCCGATCTACAAGTCGGACTCGCTGCACTCCGCGGTCGTCGAGATCATCGTCAAGAAGAACGCCCGCTGCCGCTACACGACCATCCAGAACTGGTCGAACAACGTCTACAACCTGGTCACCAAGCGCGCCGTGGCGTACGAGGGCGCGACCATGGAGTGGATCGACGGCAACATCGGCTCCAAGGTGACGATGAAGTACCCGGCCGTCTACCTGATGGGCGAGCACGCCAAGGGCGAGACCCTGTCCATCGCCTTCGCGGGCGAGGGCCAGCACCAGGACGCCGGCTCCAAGATGGTCCACATGGCGCCGAACACCTCCTCCAACATCGTCTCGAAGTCCGTGGCGCGCGGTGGCGGCCGTACGTCCTACCGCGGTCTCGTCGAGATCGGCGAGGGCGCCGCCGGATCCAAGTCGAACGTGCTGTGCGACGCGCTGCTCGTCGACACCATCTCCCGCTCCGACACCTACCCCTACGTGGACGTCCGCGAGGACGACGTGTCCATGGGCCACGAGGCGACCGTCTCCAAGGTCTCCGAGGACCAGCTCTTCTACCTGATGAGCCGCGGACTCTCCGAGTTCGAGGCGATGGCGATGATCGTGCGCGGCTTCGTCGAGCCCATCGCCAAGGAGCTGCCCATGGAGTACGCCCTCGAACTCAACCGGCTGATCGAGCTGCAGATGGAAGGCGCGGTCGGCTAGATCCGGCCCGCACCGCAAGCAGCTAGCGAAATCTGACGCAGGAAAGAGAGCAGACCGACAGCCATGGCTGAGGCTCAGAACTCCCCGGTGGGCAGCAGCACCACCGCAGGCGCCATCGCGGTGGCCGCCGAATCGACCGTCGCCACGCGCATGAGCGCGCCGCCGTCCTTCGACGTGGCCGACTTCCCGGTCCCGCACGGACGCGAGGAGGAGTGGCGCTTCACTCCGCTGGAGCGCCTGCGCGGCCTGCACGACGGCACCGCCGTCGCCACCGGTGACGGCGTGAAGGTCACCGTCGAGGCGCCCGCGGGTGTCGTCGTCGAGACCGTCGGGCGGGACGACGCGCGGCTCGGCAGGGCGGGCACCCCCGTGGACCGCGTCGCGGCCCAGGCGTACTCCGCCTTCGAGGCGGCCTCCGTGGTGACCGTGCCCAAGGAGACCGTGCTCACCGAGCCGATCCGCATCGCGGTGCACGGCGAGGGCGGCACCGCCTTCGGCCACCAGGTCGTCGAGCTCGGCGCCTTCGCCGAGGCCGTCGTGGTCATCGACCACACCGGTGACGCGGTGCTCGCCGCCAACGTCGACTTCGTCCTCGGCGACGGCGCCAAGCTGACCGTCGTCTCCGTCCAGGACTGGGACGACAAGGCCGTGCACGTCGCCCAGCACAACGCCCTGGTCGGCCGGGACGCGAGCTTCAAGTCGGTCGTCGTCACCTTCGGCGGCGACGTCGTACGCCTGCACCCGCGCGTCAACTACGCGGGCACCGGCGGCGAGGCCGAGCTGTTCGGCCTGTACTTCACCGACGCCGGCCAGCACCAGGAGCACCGCCTCCTGGTCGACCACGACACCCCGCACTGCAAGTCGAACGTCGTCTACAAGGGCGCGCTCCAGGGCGAGCAGGCACACGCGGTGTGGATCGGTGACGTGCTGATCGAGGCCAAGGCCGAGGGCACCGACACCTACGAGATGAACCGCAACCTCGTCCTCACCGACGGCGCCCGCGTCGACTCCGTGCCCAACCTGGAGATCGAGACCGGCGAGATCGTCGGAGCCGGCCACGCCTCCGCGACCGGCCGCTTCGACGACGAGCAGCTCTTCTACCTGATGTCCCGCGGCATCCCGCAGCACGAGGCCCGCCGCCTCGTCGTCCGCGGATTCTTCGCCGAGCTCGTTCAGCAGATCGGTGTCGACGACATCGAGGAGCGGCTCATCGCGAAGATCGAGGAGGAGCTGGAGGCTTCGGTCGCATGACGACCTTCGTACGCGTCTGCGGGCTGGGCGAGCTGGAGGAGGACACCCCGAAGCGGGTGGAACTCGACGGTACGCCGGTCTCGGTCGTCCGTACCGAGGGGGAGGTGTTCGCCATCCACGACATCTGCTCCCACGCGAACGTCTCGCTCTCCGAGGGCGAGGTGGAGGACTGCCAGATCGAGTGCTGGCTGCACGGCTCCGCGTTCGACCTCCGCACCGGCAAGCCGTCCGGCCTTCCCGCGACGCGCCCCGTCCCCGTATACCCCGTAAAGATCGAAGGGGACGACGTGCTCGTCTCCCTCAACCAGGAGTCCTGAGGCACCCATGGCTACGCTTGAAATCCGAGACCTGCGCGTCACCGTCGAGGCCGACAACGCCGAGAAGGAGATCCTCAAGGGCGTCGACCTCACCGTGAAGCAGGGCGAGACGCACGCCATCATGGGCCCCAACGGCTCCGGCAAGTCGACCCTCGCCTACTCCCTCGCGGGTCACCCGAAGTACACGATCACCGGCGGCACCGTCACCCTCGACGGTGAGGACGTCCTGGAGATGTCCGTCGACGAGCGCGCCCGCGCCGGCCTGTTCCTGGCCATGCAGTACCCGGTCGAGGTTCCCGGTGTCTCCGTGTCGAACTTCCTGCGCACCTCCGCCACCGCCGTCCGCGGCGAGGCCCCCAAGCTGCGCACCTGGGTGAAGGAGGTCAAGGAGGCCATGGAGCGCCTTCACATGGACCCCGCCTTCGCCGAGCGCAACGTCAACGAGGGCTTCTCCGGCGGTGAGAAGAAGCGCCACGAGATCCTCCAGCTGGAGCTGCTCAAGCCGAAGGTCGCGATCCTCGACGAGACCGACTCCGGCCTCGACGTCGACGCCCTGCGCGTCGTCTCCGAGGGCGTCAACCGCGTCCGCGAGACCGGCGAGGTCGGCACCCTGCTGATCACGCACTACACGCGCATCCTGCGCTACATCAAGCCCGACTACGTCCACGTCTTCTCCGCGGGCCGGATCGTCGAGTCCGGCGGTGCCGAACTCGCCGACAAGCTGGAGAACGAGGGCTACGAGGCCTACACGAAGGGTGGCGCATCCGAGTGACACAGCTGCCGGGCCTCCTCGACACCGAGGCGATCCGCAAGGACTTCCCCGTCCTGGACCGCCAGATCCACGACGGCAAGAAGCTCGTGTACCTGGACAACGCGGCGACCTCGCAGAAGCCGCGCCAGGTGATCGACGCCCTGAGTGAGTACTACGAGCGCTACAACGCCAACGTCCACCGCGGTGTGCATGTGCTCGCCGAGGAGGCCACGGCACTGTACGAGGGCGCGCGCGACAAGGTCGCGGCGTTCATCAACGCGCCCAGCCGCGACGAGGTGATCTTCACCAAGAACGCCTCGGAGTCTCTCAACCTCGTGGCGAACATGCTGGGCTGGGCCGACGAGCCCTACCGCGTGGACGCCGAGACCGAGATCGTCATCACGGAGATGGAGCACCACTCCAACATCGTGCCGTGGCAGCTGCTCGCGCAGCGCACCGGCGCGAAGCTGAAGTGGTTCGGCCTGACCGACGACGGCCGCCTCGACCTGTCGAACATCGACGAGATCATCACCGAGAAGACGAAGATCGTCTCCTTCGTGCTGGTGTCGAACATCCTCGGCACGGTCAACCCGGTCGAGACGATCATCCGCCGGGCGCAGGAGGTCGGCGCCCTCGTCTGCATCGACGCCTCGCAGGCGGCGCCGCACATGCCGCTGGACGTACAGGCCCTCCAGGCCGACTTCGTGGCCTTCACCGGCCACAAGATGTGCGGCCCGACCGGCATCGGCGTCCTGTGGGGCCGCCAGGAGCTGCTGGAGGACCTGCCTCCGTTCCTGGGCGGCGGCGAGATGATCGAGACGGTGTCGATGCACTCGTCGACGTACGCCCCCGCCCCGCACAAGTTCGAGGCGGGCACCCCGCCGATCGCGCAGGCGGTCGGTCTGGGCGCGGCGATCGACTACCTCGACTCGATCGGCATGGACCGCGTCCTCGCCCACGAGCACGCGCTCACCGAGTACGCGGTCCGCCGCCTCCAGGAGGTTCCCGACCTCAGAATCATCGGCCCCACCACGGCCGAGGACCGCGGCGCGGCGATCTCCTTCACGCTCGGCGACATCCACCCGCACGACGTCGGCCAGGTGCTGGACGAGGAGGGCATCGCCGTTCGGGTGGGCCACCACTGCGCCCGTCCGGTCTGCCTGCGGTACGGAATTCCCGCGACCACGCGAGCGTCGTTCTATCTGTACTCCACGCCCGCCGAGATCGACGCTCTGGTGGACGGCCTGGAGCATGTGCGGAACTTCTTCGGCTGACGGGACGAGCGATCGCATGAAGCTGGATTCGATGTACCAGGAAGTCATCCTGGACCACTACAAGCACCCGCACGGGCGGGGCTTGCGGGACGGTGACGCCGAGGTGCACCACGTCAACCCGACGTGCGGCGACGAGATCACCCTCCGCGTGAAGTACGACGGCACGACCATCGAGGACGTCTCGTACGAGGGGCAGGGCTGTTCGATCAGCCAGGCCTCCGCCTCGGTGCTGAACGAACTGCTGGTCGGCAAGGAGCTGACCGACGCGCAGCGGATCCAGGAGACCTTCCTGGAGCTGATGCAGTCCAAGGGCAGGATCGAGCCCGACGACGCGATGGAGGAGGTGCTGGAGGACGCGGTCGCGTTCGCCGGCGTCTCCAAGTACCCGGCCCGGGTGAAGTGCGCTCTCCTGAGCTGGATGGCGTGGAAGGACGCGACGGCCCAGGCCCTGGACGGAGCCGACGCCGAAAGGAAGACGGCATGAGTGACACCGTGGAGATGAAGCCGGCCTCCGAGGAGGAGGTCCGCGAGGCCCTGTACGACGTGGTCGACCCCGAGCTGGGCATCGACGTCGTCAACCTCGGACTGATCTACGGCATCCACATCGACGACGCGAACATCGCGACGATCGACATGACCCTGACCTCGGCGGCCTGTCCGCTGACCGACGTCATCGAGGACCAGGCCAAGTCCGCCACGGACGGCCTCGTCAACGAGCTGCGCATCAACTGGGTCTGGATGCCGCCGTGGGGCCCGGACAAGATCACGGACGACGGCCGGGACCAGCTCCGGGCGCTCGGCTTCAACGTCTGAGACGTCCGAGACGTCCGCGCGGAACAGGCAAGCGGCGGTGCCCCTTCGGGGTGCCGCCGCTTTCTTGTCGCTGTCGCTTCTTGTGGTGCTTCCGCCGCCGCTCAGCCCACCAGCCGGAACGCCGAGTCCGCGCGGAACTGCTCGCTCGACCGGTAGGGATCCAGGCGCAGCCGGAAGTCGCTGTGCCGCAGGTAGTGGCCCGGGAAGTTCACCGACTCCAGCATGACCGCGCCGCTCGAAGACGCGGAGCGCGCGCAGAAGGTGGCGTCCCGGGCGAACAGGGCGGAGTCGTCGCTGCGTTCGGCGCGCAGCACGAAGTCCCGGTGGCGCAGATAGCGGCCGTCCGCCGTGGCGAAGGTGTAACAGGACGGCTCGGCCAGGCCCTCGACCAGCTCGAAGGCGTCCGGGGACGAGGTCAGCCGTACCAGGCCGTCGCTCACCTCCCAGCCGCGGTCGGGGTAGTTGACCGCGCGGACCGTGCGCCGGTCGGCCTCCGGCGCAGGGGCCGACGAGGTGGCCGACGGCCCGGTGGGGCGGCGGGGGGCGGTCGCCGAGGGGGTGGCGCGGGTCGCGCTCGCGCTCGGGCGGGCGGACGGGTCGTGGTGCCGGGAGGTGGCCAGGGCGGTGGGGCTCGGGCTGGCGGAGGGGCTCGCGAAGGAGATCAGGCCGGGCGGGGCGGTGGTCACCGAGGGCGCCGGGGCGGCTGACAGGTCGTCAGTGGGCCTGCGGGTCAAGGCGATCGCCGTCACGCAGCCGGCGATCGTGGCCAGCGCCAGGGCGCCGGCCAGCCAGAGCCGGCGGGTCCCGGGGGTCCGGGAGCCGTCCGGTGCCCAGCCGCTCTCCCAGGGGCGCTCCTGGGACGGCCGGGACGGGGTGTGTGGCATGCGTGACCCTTCGGCGGGATGACTGTGGGGGTGCCCGCGGCTGCGAAGGCCAGGTGTGCGAGCGGTGAAACAGTAGTGGAGGGTGGGGCGTTTCGAGCAGATGTTTGGGTAATTGAAGCGAGCGCTTTCTTCCAAACTGCCGTGCTACCGACCGGCGTTGGCCCTGCGTGCCGCGTCCCGTGCCGAACGGGACACCCTCGACCGCCTGACGTGGCCGCGCGAGCCCGGACCGGTCGCCCCGGTCACGCCGTGAACTGTGTACGCGCGTACACATGGCTGGGTACGCTGGTCCGCATGGGTTACCTGACGCTCGCCGGCGCCATCGCCGCCGAGGTGGCCGCGACCACCGCCATGAAGTACAGCGACGGCTTCAGCAGGCTCTGGCCGTCACTGCTGACGGCACTCGGCTACGTCGTCTCCTTCGCGCTGCTCGCCCAGACCCTGAAGACGGTCGGCATCGGCGCCGCCTACGCCATCTGGGCCGGTGTCGGCACCGCGAGCATCGCCGTCATCGGCCTGGTGGCGTTCGGCGAGGCGCTCACCGTCACCAAGGTCGCCGGGATCCTGCTGATCGTGGCGGGGGTCGTGGTCCTGAACCTCGGAGGCGCGCACTGATGGCTCGGCGGCACGACCCGGAGCGGCGGCAGCGGATCATCGACGCCGCGATTCGCGTCGTCGGCGAGAAGGGACTCGCCGGACTGACCCACCGCACGGTCGCCGCCGCGGCGGACGTCCCGCTCGGCTCCACGACGTACCACTTCGCCACCCTCGACGAGCTGATGGTGGCCGCCCTGCGCCAGGCCAACGAGGGCTTCGCCAAGGTCGTCGCCGCGCGCGGCGCCCTGACCGACCCGGACGCCGACCTGGCCGGCGAACTCGCGCGCTGGATCGGTGAATGGCTCGCCGGCGACCGCACGGGCGTGGAACTGGAGTACGAGCTGTACCTCGCCGCCCTGCGCCGTCCCGCCCTGCGCCCGGTGGCCGCCGAGTGGGCGGCGGACCTCGCGGAACTGCTCGGCCGCCGCACCGACCCGGTCACCGCGCGGGCGCTGGTGGCGCTCCTGGACGGCATCTGCCTCCAGGTCCTGCTCACTGGGGCCCCCTACGACGAGGAGTACGCCCGCGACGTGCTGCGACGCGTCATCGGTGACCCCGTCGGCTGAACCGGCGCCCGGCACGTGAGATCCCGCGGGCACCGGTTCGCCCCGGCGGGCCCCACCAAGTTAGGTTGCCCTCATGACCGACACGACCGCAGCTCGCACCACCGGCGCCGTTGCCGCCGGCCTCGCCACCCTCGCCGCCGACGGCACCGTCCTCGACACCTGGTTCCCCGCTCCGGAGCTCGTCGCCGAGCCCGGCCCGTCCGGCACCGAGCGGCTCTCCGCCGAGCGGGCCGTGGAACTGCTGGGCGAGGGCGCCGCGAAGGCGATCGGACCGGACGCCCGCCGGGGCGTCGAGGTGATCGCGGTCCGCACGGTCGTCTCTTCCCTCGACGCGAAGCCGATCGACGCGCACGACGTCTACCTGCGCCTGCACCTGCTCTCCCACCGCCTGGTCAAGCCGCACGGCCAGAGCCTGGAGGGCATGTTCGGCTTCCTCGCCAACGTCGCCTGGACCTCGCTCGGCCCGGTCGCCGTCGACGACATCGAGAAGGTCCGCCTCAACGCCCGCGCCGAGGGACTGCACCTCCAGGTGACGTCCGTCGACAAGTTCCCCCGCATGACGGACTACGTGGCGCCCAAGGGCGTCCGGATCGCCGACGCCGACCGGGTGCGCCTCGGCGCGCACCTCGCCGAGGGCACCACGGTCATGCACGAGGGCTTCGTCAACTTCAACG
Source organism: Streptomyces sp. NPDC000983 (assembly GCF_040299205.1). Classification (NCBI taxonomy): domain Bacteria; kingdom Bacillati; phylum Actinomycetota; class Actinomycetes; order Kitasatosporales; family Streptomycetaceae; genus Streptomyces; species Streptomyces sp. NPDC000983. The sequence goes on from NZ_JBEPBM010000017.1 coordinate 34,132, forward strand.
CCGGCACCCTGGGCACCTCGATGGTCGAGGGCCGCATCTCCGCGGGCGTCGTCGTCGGCGACGGCTCGGACATCGGCGGCGGCGCCTCCACCATGGGCACCCTCTCCGGCGGCGGCAACGTGATCATCTCCATCGGCGAGCGCTGCCTGGTCGGCGCGGAGGCCGGGGTCGGCATCGCGCTGGGCGACGAGTGCGTGGTGGAGGCCGGCCTGTACGTCACCGCCGGCACCCGGGTCACCATGCCCGACGGGCAGGTCGTCAAGGCCCGCGAGCTGTCCGGCGCGTCCAACATCCTCTTCCGCCGCAACTCGGTCACCGGCACGGTCGAGGCCCGCCCGAACAACGCGGTGTGGGGCGGCCTCAACGAGATCCTGCACAGCCACAACTAGGTTCTGCCGAGGGGGAGTCGGGGGCAGGCCGCCTCCGGCTCCCCCTCACCCTTTTGCACCCGAGGCGAAGTCCCGCAGCGTCGTGAAGTCCGGCTCCCGCAGGCCGATGCGCGGGTTCACATGGTGCAGCAGCGCCGGCCCCGGGTGGTGGGCCGCCACGTACGCGTCGTCCGCCGCGCTCTGTTCGTCGTCCACCCACGCGAACGGGCGGCCCGCCGCGTACTCCACGAGCGTCGCCGTCTTCCAGTGGACGCCGTCCGGGCGCTCGGCGAACAGACGGTCGCCGAAGTCGACCCAGGGCAGCAGGGGCAGGCCCACGACCGGGGCGATCCAGCGGTTGGCAGCCTCCATCCACGTCGTCGCCCAGCACAGGTCGTAGCCGAGCGCCAGTAGCGCCGGGCCGTGCTCCGGGTTCAGCCAGACCCGCAGCGGCTTCCCCGGGCGTACCGAGGCCCTGATCGTGGTGTACCCCTCCGGGCGGCGCTCGGGCTTGGCGGCCCACGGGTTCAGGGGGCCGTCGACGTCGAGGAAGAGCAGGGGGCGGCTCACCGGCTCACCGTACGGGAGGCGTCCCGCACGGGGCGGGCACTTTTTTCGCGGCACCGGCATAGCGGGGCGCGGGTGCGCGCGTCCTTCCGGGTGGAGGGGGCGGGCAGAGTGCTCGTCCGGGGGAAGCGAAGGTGACGATGGATGGCCAGGCGCAGAACGGTTTCCGGGAGTTCGTGGAGAACCGGTCGTCCGCCCTGCTGAGGACCGCCGTGCTGCTCAGCGGCGGGGACCGGCACGCCGGTGAGGACCTGCTCCAGAACGCGCTGGTCAAGGCGGCCGGACGCTGGCACCGGATCGAGGACCCCGAGGCGTACGTACGGCAGGTGCTCTACCGGCAGCAGGTCAGCCGCTGGCGGCTGAAGTGGCCCCGGCGCGAGCTGAGCGTCGCCGAGCCGCCCGACAGCGGCGCCCGCCCCGACGACAGTGCCGCCGCCGACCTGCGGCTCGTCATGCGCGGCGCGCTCGCCCGGCTCACCGCGCGGCAGCGGGCGGTGCTCGTGCTGCGTTACTTCGAGGACCTGCCCGAGGCCGACGTGGCCCGGATCCTCGGCTGTTCCGTGGGCACGGTGCGGTCCACCACGCACCGCTCGCTGGCCCGGCTCCGCACCCTCGCACCCGAACTGGCCACCCTCACCGCCGTGGAACCCGGCTTCACCCCCGTGGAGGTACGTCCGTGAACGTCGACGAACTCGTCCGGGACACACTGCGGGAGACCGCCGAGGCGCAGGCCGCGGCCCCACCCGGCTTCGCCGACCGCGTCCTTGCCGTACGGCGCCGCCGGCACCGCCGCCGGATCGCGGCCGCCGCCGTGGGTACCGCGGCCGTCCTCGCACTGGGCCTGGGCGTGCAGCGCCTGGACTCCGGACGCGACGAGGTGCGGCCCGCCGCCGTCCTCGACGACGGCGCCACGCACGCGCACCCGGACCAGTCGCCGCCCCGCGACCTGGTCGCGGCCGGCGACGTGGCGCTGGCCGCCTACTACACGATCGCGACACGGCCCCAGGGCGACCAGGGCGACCAGGGACTGCTGGAGCGCACCTACTGGCTGCTCGACCCGGCTACCGGCAGGTACGAGCAGGACGACCGCTGGTCCTACGTCGCCGTCGCACCGGGCCTGCGGACCGCCGCCGTACTGGAACGGACCTGGCCCGCGCTGCGGGTGGGAGTGCTCGACCTCGCGACGGGCAAGGTCGTGCGGTGGATCCCGGTCCGCGGGGACGGGATAGGGGGGATCGCCTACTCGCAGGACGGGACGAAGCTGGTCGCGACGACCTACGCGGAGAACCCCGACCTGCTGCCGCGGCGGGGCATGGACGACGCCGGTGAGCCGGCCTACTTCCCGGGCCCGGACCCGGGCACCCGGACCGGGTTCATGATCCTGGACCCGGACGGACAGAGCGGCGGCGCCAGGTTCGGCGCTCCGGACGACGAGCTCTTCAACCCCCGCTCGGACTTCCGGTTCAGCCGCGACGGGCGGCTGGTGTACGCACAGGTCATCGGCGACAAGGACGGGATGCAGCAGTACTACGACCTCACTGGTGAGAAGGTGGCGGCGCCCGCCGAGGAACGGCACCTGCGCTCGGACGTCGAGGCCCGGCTCTCCCCGAACGGCGCGCTCGCCGCGAGCGGCCTGACCGAGGAGAAGGGGGGCCGGTCGTACTCCTCGATCCGCGACCCGCGCAGCGGCAAGGAGATCACCAGGGTGCGCGGCGGCGAACTGCTCGCCTGGGTGGACGACCGGCGGCTCATCGCCTGGGAGCGGTCGGTCAATCCCGAGGTGTACGAGCCGCGGCTCGTGCTGGTCACGATCGGCAGCGACGAGGTGACCCGGCTGAGCGGAGTGCGCAAGCACCGGCCGGACAGCCGGTGGGAATGGGAGCCGGTGTTCGCGCGCCGCTGATCAGGCCGCCACGAGATCCTCGTACAGCCCGAGCAGCCCGTCGGCCGTCTCCCGGCCGGCGGGCCTCAGCGGGGCGCGGACCGGGCCCGCCGGGAGGCCGAGCCGGGCGAGGAGCGCCTTCGCGGTGACCGTGCCGGGCAGGCCCGCGTGCATCATCGCCTCGATCAGCGGGGTGGCCCGCCGCTGGAGGGCGGCGGCCTCCGCGGTCCGCCCCGCGTCGAACAGGTCCAGCACCGAACGCAGCGCGGCCGGTACGGCGTTGGCGACCGTGCTCACGAAGCCCGCGCCGCCCACCGCGTACAGGGCGAGGTTGTGCTCGTCGCAGCCCGCGTAATAGGCCAGCCCGGTACGGGAGATGACCTTCTGGGCGGCGAGGAAGTCGCCCGAGCAGTCCTTCACCGCCACGATGCCCGGGTGCCCGGCCAGCCGCAGCATGGTCTCCGGCTCGACGCGGACCCCGGTGCGGACCGGGATGTCGTAGACCATGACCGGCAGCGCGCAGGCGTCGGCGACCTCCCGGAAGTGGGCTTCGAGCGCGTCCTGCGGCGGCCTGCTGTAGTACGGCGCCACCACCAGCAGGCCGTCCGCGCCCGCCTTCTCGGCGGCCAGGGCGCCCTCGACCGTGTGCCGGGTGTCGAAGCTGCCCACCCCGGCGAGCACCTTCGCCCGGCCGCCCACCGCCTCCCGCACCGCGCGCACCAGGTCGGCCTTCTCCGCGTCCGAGGTGGTCGGGGACTCGCCCGTGGTGCCGGAGAGCACCAGTCCCTCGCAGCCCTCGCCGACCAGACGCTCGGCGAGGCGCCGCGCACCGGCGAGGTCGAGCGCCCCGTCCGGGGTGAAGGGGGTGATCATCGCGCACAGCGCGCGGCCGAAGGGGGAGCCGGTGGTCGTCATGGGAGTAGTCTCTGCACCATGACTGTGAAGCTCCACTTAAATTTTCTACCAGGTATCGATAAGTGCTGCTGATGCGTTGGGGGCAGGCCCTATGTCCAGACCGGGGCGTCATGGGTCACCATGGGGCGGACGGTCAACGACCACAGGTCCTGGAGGCGTCATGAAGCTCGGCAAGGCACTCGCCACCGGAGTCGCCGAGGAGCGGCCGCACCACCACGACGAGGAACCCGGCCTGCCCGAGGCCGTCGAGGAGACCGCGGAGGCGAAGGCCCCCGAAGAGGTCCCGGCGGCCCGATGAGGCTGCGGCTTCCGGAGGAACGCCCGACGGAGCCGCCGACCGGATACAAGATCGCCCACCCGGTGCTGTCCCAGGACGGCGCCCGGGCGGGCTTCACCGGTGTGTCGCTCGGCGGCGCGCTGCCGTACGGAGTCCTGGCCGACGCGTCCTGCGTCTACGGCCTCAAGCACCGTGCGCCGCAGCGGCGTTGCGACTGCGGCTTCCACTGCGTCCACGAACGGACCGCCGCCGAGGCGCTGTTGTGCACGGCGGAGCACCGCGCGGCCGTGCTCCTGGAGATCACCGTGCTCGGCCGCTACCTCCGCTTCGAACTCGGCTTCCGCTACGCCCGCCAGCGGGTGCGCACCGCGACCGTGGGCCCCTGCGCCTGCGGTGCCGTCGCCGCCGCGCTGGCCGACGCCGGCTGGGGCAGACCCGGGTGGCTGGGCCTCGCGCCCTCCTGCGCGGGCTGCCTGGGCGGCCGCAGGGCCCTCTCGCTCGCCGGGTTCGCACGGCTGGCGGGGGAGGGGCTGCGGGTGGTGGCGGGGCGTGCGGGGCCGCTCGCCGCCGTGGCGGACCCCGGGGTGTCCGAACCGCTCGGGGAGGGGTTCGGGGTGCCCGAACTGGCGGCGGAGGCGGCCCTGTTGCAGGCGCGCCTCGACTGGTTCCAGACCCAGCTGTCCCGGCTGGGGGACGGAGAGGCGGACGGCCGGGCGGGCGGCCTGGGGGAGCGGTAGCCCGGGCCCGCCTCCGAAGGGCTTGGCGGCCGCTCCCGTCCCCGCCTCCGAAGGGCTTGGCGGCCGCTCCCGTCCCCGCCTCCGCAGGGCATCGGCGGCCGCTCCCGTCCCCGCCCCAACAGGCCCCACGACACCCGGACTTGACCTCAAGCGAAGTTGAGGTCGGAGGCTGGTCGGCGTACCGATCACCGACGTACCGGAGGCCGGCCATGACCAGTCGCACCCACGCCCACCCCGACCTCACCCGCCCCGAGGCCGGGGCGCCCTTCTTCAGCACCTGGCGGGTCGGCAGTCCCGAGCGCCAGGCGGAGACCGTCGAGGCCGTCGCCCGCACCTGGGAGCGCCGCCCCTGGGGCAGCGCCGACCTGCTCGGCTACCACCTCTACGCCGGGCACGACGGCACGACCCTGCTGCACCACTCCCAGTGGCGCAGCGAGCAGGGCTACGAGGCCTTCGTGAAGACCCGGCGCCAGGAGCGCAACGACGAGATCGACACCGCCGTGCCCGGCATCGAACGCGTCCGCCTCGACCGCTACCGGCGCTACCGCAGCCGGGAGCGGGCCGCCGGGGACGCCCGGGTGCCGGGGCTGGTCGTCACCGTCCGCATCGACTTCGAACCGGACGCGGCCGACCGGCGTGCCGACTGGGTCGACCTCGTGCTCGCCGCCCTGGACGGCCCGGACGCCGACCGCGGTCTGATCTCCGCCCACTTCCACCTCGGCACCGACGGCACCCACGTCCTCAACTACGCCGAGTGGGAGAGCGACGGGGCCTACGACGAGGCGATCGGCGGACCGGAGTCGCCCGAGTTCGAGCGGGTGCGGACGTATCCGGGGGTGAAGGGGTTCACCGGCAGCCGGTACCGGCACGCGCTCGGGCTGGTCCCCTGACCGACAAATTCGCTCGCCTGGACAAAAAAAGTTTTCGGTGAGACGGTGGACCCATGCTGGACGTGACCGTGATCGAGGACCCCGAGGCCGCCGCCGTCTCCCTGGACCCCACCAGGGCGCGGCTGCTCGCCGAACTGGCGGCCGGCCCCGCGTCGGCCGCGATGCTGGCCGGCAAGGTCGGACTGCCCCGGCAGAAGGTGAACTACCACCTGAAGGCGCTGGAGCGGCACGGCCTGGTCGAGCTGGCCGGGGAGCGCCGCAAGGGCAATGTCACCGAGCGGCTGATGCGGGCGACCGCCGCGTCGTACGTGATCTCGCCGCTCGCCCTGGCCGCCGTGCAGCCGGACCCGGAGCGCTTCCGGGACCAGCTGTCCGCGCGCTGGCTGCTGGCGCTCGGCGCCCGCCTGGTGCGGGACGTCGGCTCGCTGGTCACCGGCGCGGCCAAGGCCCGTCAGCGGCTGGCCACCTACGCGCTCGACGGCGAGGTGCGGTTCGCCTCGGCGGCCGAACGGGCCGCGTTCGTGGAGGAGTTGACTGCCGGTGTCACCGCGCTGATCCGCAAGTACGACGCCCCGGACGCCGAGGGCGGCCGTGGCCACCGGATCGTCGTGGCCGTTCACCCCACGCTCAAGCAGTCCGAGCCGGAGATTCCCCAGTAGTTCAGGAGCCCACCATGTCCAAGGAATTCGAGATCGCCCGGGAGTTCGAGGTCGACGCCACCCCGCAGCAGGTGTGGGAGGCGGTCACCGCCGGCACCGGCGGGTACCTGTGGCCCATGGAGCCGCCGGAGCCCCGGGTCGGCGGTCAGGGGCCGTTCGGATCGAGGGTCACCGCCTGGGACCCGCCGCACCGCTACACCAACCGGGTGGAGAACGTCGACGGCATCGAGGAGCAGACCCTCAACCAGCTCGACTACACCATCGAGCCGCGTGACGACGGCAAGCGGGCCTGGGTGCGGTACGTGCACAGCGGGATCTTCGTCGACGACTGGGACAACCAGTACGACGGAGCCGCCCGGCACACCGACTTCTATCTGCACACCCTGCGCGAGTACCTTGTCCACTTCGCGCCCCGACCGGCCGCCTTCGCCACCTTCGACGGGCCCGAGGGCTCCAAGGCCGCCGACGCCCTGGAGACCGTGGCACGGGCACTCGGTGTCGGGACGGAGGAGACCGCCGGGAGCCGGGTGCGGGTGCACGGACCCGACGAGTTCGACGCCGTGCTCGACTTCCGCAACCCGTACTTCATCGGACTGCGCACCGACCGGGGCCTGACCCGGATCTTCGGGCGGAACCACTGGGGCCACCCGGTCGGTGTCTCCCTGCACGACTTCGCACCCGGCACGGACATCGCCGGGTGCGAGACCGCCTGGCAGGACTGGCTGAACGGGCTGTTCAGCCGGTCCTGACCGGACGCGGGGTCACGGCTTGAAGCGCAGCACCTGCGGGTCGTGGTCGCTGATCTGGTCGTTGAACTCCGCGTTGATGTGCACGCTGTCGTACTCGAAGTCGCAGCCGCGCCGGATCGACGGGCTGACCAGGATCTGGTCCAGGACCTGGCTGTTGCCCTGGTAGACGTACGAGTAACGCTCGCCGCGCGGCAGCGACTTGACCGCCGACCACAGGGCGCCGTCGCTCTCCAGGATCTTCGCGGTCCCGGAGAACTCGAAGTCGTTGATGTCGCCGAGCGTGACGACGTCCGCGTTCCTCTCGGCGGCGAGGATGTCCTTGACGAAGGCGTTCACCGCGGTCGCCTGCTGGTGCCGCTGCGTCTCCGAGCTGCGGGCCACCGGCTGGTACTGCGAGGTCAGACCCTGGTCGCCGCCCTTGGAGTTGAAGTGGTTGGCGATCACGATGACCGTGCGGCCGCGGAAGGTGAACTCGCCGGCCAGTGGCTTGCGGCTGGAGTTCCAGGCCGCGTTCGCCGGGTCGATACGGCCCGGGGAGACCGTGAGGGCGGCCTTGCCGCGCACCTCGGTGACCCCGGCTGCCGTGGTGGCGTCGCCGCCCGCGCGGTCGGTGAAGGAGACCCGCTCCGGGTTGAACAGGAACGCCTGGCGGATGTTGCCGCCCGGCTCGCCGCCGTCGGTGTTGTTCGCCGGGTCGATCGAGCGCCAGTCGTAGCGGGGGCCGCCCGCGGCGACGATCGCGTCGATCAGCTTCTGCAGCGTCCGGTCGGCGGCGACCGTGCCGTCGTTGACCGCGCCGTTGTTGTCCTGGATCTCCTCCAGGGACACGATGTCGGGCGACTGAAGGTTGTTCACGATCGCGGCGGCGTGCGCCTCGAAGGTGGCGTCGGACGGGTCGAGGTTCTCGACGTTGTAGGTGGCGACCGCCAGCTCGCCCCGCTTCTGCTTCTCGGTGGTCTCCCGCTCCAGGCCGCCGCTCTCCAGCGTGCCGAGCTGGTTGGCCACCAGCGTGTAGCCGCCGAACTGGTTGTAGTCCAGCGGGCCCGCGGTGGTGCCGGCGAGGGTGTCACCGACGTTCGCCTTCGGGAAGTCGGCGCTCGCGCCCAGCGACTGGATCTGGATCCGGCCGGTGTTCTGCGAGGTGTACGAGCCGTACACGGTGCCGCCGCCCGAGCTGCGGTTCTCCCACGGCTTCACCGTGACCCACAGCTCGGTGTACGGGTCGGTGGCACCGACCACCCGGGTGTCGGAGACCTGGACGTTCATGCCCTCCAGGGACTCGTACAGGTCCAGGGCGTACTTCGACGGCCTCAGCGTCAGACCGTTGACCGAGTTGCCGGCGGCGGCGTCACCCGTGGGGGCGTACGCGCCGGGCACCGAACGGCCGTCGACGACCGTCGCGGCCGGGACCGCGTTGCCGCTGGAGACCACGGTGAACGTCGGCTTGGTGATCTCGGTCAGCGCCTGGTTGCCCGAGGAGGCGCCGCCCGGCACGAACTCGGTGACCGTGCCGGAGACCGACACCAGGTCGCCGACGGCCACACCCTTGGGCGTGGAGCCGGTGAAGACGAACACGCCCTCGCTGGTGGCGGGGTCGGCGTCCGGGTTCGGGTCCTGGATCCAGAAGCCGCGGGACGAGCCGTAGGTGCGGATGCCGGTGACGATGCCCGTCACGTCCGTGACCGCCTGGCCGGCGTACGGGGATGTGCGGGTGGTGCCCTGGATGTCATGGACGCGCACCGAGTCGGCGTGCGCGGGCGAGGTCAGAACGATGCTGGACGCGACGGAACAGACCGCGGCGACGGTGAGCGCGGCGAGGCGCGCGGACGACTTGCTCGGCAACGGGATCCCTCCGGGGACGTGCGTGGGCGCCGGGACGAGGGTGGTGCATCAGAAGTGTGGGAGCCGCGCCCGGCGGGCCGGGGCGACGCGCGTAGAGATTCGGTGAACAGCTGTCCTATGAATGTCTACGCGCGTAATCTCCTGCCTGGTCACGCCACTTGTCAAGGTTTCGGCCATGTACACCGGTCAACGGGTAGATGAACCGGGCGGCATGGGGCCAAAGCGGTCTAGGCTGAGCGGCTGAGTCGTACGACGTGCCCCTAGGAGAACCAGCCGATGTCAGACAGCTCCCCCCTGCCGCCGGTGCGGCTGCGTCCCGAAGCGGAGCTGGCGCGGGACGCGCTGTCCACGCCGCTGCTCTCCCGGGCCGCCCGGCTCGCCCGCTGGGCCGGCCCCGACCTCCGCGTCGACGCCGGGGGCGGGCTCGCCGAGGAACATCTCCCGTCCGCCGCCGAGGAGTTGGGGCTCACCGGAGACGACGCCGCCGCCCACGCCAGTGAGGCGTGGCGGGTCGCCGTCGACGCCGGGCTCGTCGAGATCACCGACGAGGAGGAAGGCACCGTCACGGCCGGCGAGGACCTCGCCGCGCTCACCGGCGGTTCCCCGCACGACGTCCTCGCGGTGTGGCTCGCGGCGCTGGAGACGGTCCTGGCGGACGCCTCCGTGCCGGACCTCGACGACCTCGTCGACGCCATGGACGCGGGCGGCGAGATCGACCTCTCCGCGCTGGACTGGGACCCCGAGGCCGAGGCGGACTTCCTGGACGGGGTCCTCGGCAACCTGTACCTGCTCACCGCCGACGAGGACGCACCCGGCGAGGCGCCGGTGCCGCTGCCCGCGCTGGCCGCCTCCGTGATCGTCCCCAGCGACATGGGCGAGCCCACCAACGACGTGCTCGAACAGGTCTCCGACGCGATGATGCGGCTGGACGACCAGTTCCGGATGCTGGAGCCGGTCGGCCTGGTGGCGTACCAGCCGGTCGACGAGGCGCTGATGGCGGACGCCGACGAGGAGCCGTCCGCGCCGGTCGACGAGACGGACGTCTCCCGCTACGGCATGGTGCGGCTGACCCCGCTCGGGCTCTACGGGCTGCGGGCCCGGCTGCTGGAGGCGGGCTTCGAGGCGCCCGCCGTGGGCGACCTCGCCGACAAGGGTGCCGACGCGCTCCTCGACGGCACCGCCGAGTTCCCGCCGGGTGCCGCGCAGGCCGAGACCGAGCAGTGGCTGGCGGCACGCCAGGCGCTGCCCGCCGCACGGGAGTTGCTCGCCGCCGCCCGGGGCTCCGACGCCGGGGCGCCGTTGCGCCGGCTGCGCTGCCAGCAGGCGCTGTCGCTGGTCGGCGCGGAGGCGGAGCCCGCCCTGCGCGAGGTCCTCGACGACCCCGAACTGGGCGGACTGGCCCGGGTCTGGCTCGCCGAACACGGCGCCCCGGACGTCCCGGCGCCCTCCGAGGAACTGGTGTTCTGGCTGACCATCGACACCGTCGCCGCCCAGCTCGCGGCCGAGGGCAACTCCGAGGAACTGCGCGCCCTGGTCTCCGGGCTCGCCGAGCAGCACAGCGGCTTCTTCGCGGCGGCCTGGCGGGTGGAGCACCCGGCCACCGCGGAGGTGCTGGAGGCGATGGGGCGGCTGCACCCGGACAAGCGCATCGCCAAGGAGGCCCGCAAGGCGGCGTTCAAGGCACGGTCGCAGGGCTGAGGGGGCGGAGGGCGTCATAGGGGGCGCGCCGTACGGGACGAGTAATTCGCTCGCCCGCCCCGAGTCGCGCCTCCTACAGTGAGATCACGACGTCACGCACCTCCCGGTGCGAAGGCAGCGGCTACTTCTCTTTCAAAGAATCCACGCCGCCGCCGTACTGATCTCGGGAGGCGCAGCTCATGGTGGATGCCCGGTGCGCAGGCAACGGGTACTTCCGGATCGAAAGGCTGCGGGTTCGAATCCCGTCATCGACTTCGGGTCGGTGTAGCTCAATCGGATAGAGCATTTGACTGTTTCCGTCGCCGACTTCTGATCTCGGGCATCCACCTTCCGCTGTGCCTCCTCCGAAACCGCTTCGAATTCGGGGGAATTCAGCATGTCCCGTTTCAACACGCGTGCCGCGAAGGCGCAGCCGGCCTCCCGGGTCACCTCGACCGGCCGCGTGCTGCGCACCTACGAGGGCGGCCGCGGACACGAGCGCGAGGCGCGCTCCGAGCTCTTCCTGCTCGCCGTCTCCCACCTCGTCAGCCAGCAGACCTTCTACGAGTCCGGCGCCGACCGCGACGACCGGTTCCGCACCCTGGTGCGCGAACTCGCCGTCGCCGACCCGGAGTGGACGGCCGGGCTGCTCGGCTGGCTGCGCGGCGAGGGCAACCTCCGCTCGGCCGCCGTGGTGGGCGCCGCCGAGTACGTCAAGGCCCGCCTGGACGCGGGAGCGAGCGACGGTCCGTCGAACCGGCGGGTCGTGGACTCGGTGCTCCAGCGGCCCGACGAGCCCGGCGAACTGCTCGCCTACTGGACGTCGCGGTACGGCCGCGCCGTGCCCAAGCCCGTGAAGCGGGGCATCGCCGACGCCGTGCGCCGGCTCTACAACGGCCGGGCGCTGCTGAAGTACGACACCGCCTCCAAGGGCTACCGTTTCGGCGACATCCTCAACCTGGTGCACGCGGCGCCGGACCCGGCGAAGGACTGGCAGGGCGACCTGTTCCAGTACGCGCTGGACCGCCGGCACCACCCGGAGACCGCCGAGCCGCCCGCCTCGAACCGGACCCTGGTGGCGCACCGCGAACTGATGGCACTGCCCGTCGGGGAGCGGCGCGCCGTGGTGACCTCCGAGGGCGGCGCCGAGCGGCTCGCGGCGGCCGGGATGACCTGGGAGGCGCTGGCGGGCTGGCTCCAGGGGCCGATGGACCGGGCGGCCTGGGAGGCCGTCATCCCGTCCATGGGCCCGATGGCACTGACCCGGAACCTGCGCAACTTCGACGAGGCCGGTGTCTCGGACGAGGTCGCGGCGCGGGTCGCCGCCCGGATCAGCGACCCGGCGGAGGTCGCGCGCTCGCGGCAGTTCCCGTTCCGGTACCTCGCCGCGTACCGGCACGCGCCGTCGCTGCGCTGGTCGTACCCGCTGGAGCGGGCGCTCGGTCACTCGCTGGCGCGGGTTCCCGCGCTGCCCGGCCGGACCCTGGTGCTGGTCGACCGCTCGGGCTCGATGTTCTACTCGCGCCTGTCGGACCGCTCCGAGCTCAACCGGGCCGACGCGGCGGCGGTCTTCGGCACGGCGCTCGCGCTGCGGGCGGCGGACGCGGATCTCGTGGAGTTCGGCACGACGAGCCGGCGGCTGGAGTTCGGCAGGGGCGAGTCGGTGCTCAAGGTCCTGGAGCGCTTCGGTGACCTGGGCGGCACCGACACCACCTCCGCGGTGCGCGCCCACTACCGGGGCCAGGACCGGGTGCTGATCGTCACGGACGAGCAGTACGCGCCCAGCCGCCACGGCGGCCCGACCGAGCAGATTCCGGCGCACGTCCCGGTCTACACCTGGAACCTCGCCGGGTACCGGGCCGGCCACGGGCCGTCGGGCCGGGGGAACCGGCATGTGTTCGCGGGGCTCTCGGACGCGGCCTTCCGGATGGTTCCGCTGATCGAGGCCGCCCGGGACGCCGACTGGCCCTGGGCCGCCTGACCCCGATCGTGGCCCGCACTCACGGGGGTGCGGGCCACTTCCCTGTCCCGAACCGCCCCTACAGCGCCTGGGCCGCGGGCTTCACCATCCCGCGGACCGTGCGGGACTTCACGAAGTCGCCCATGGCCGTCATGTCCCACTCGCCGGAGAACTGGCGGATCAGTTTCGCCATCATCACTCCGGTCTGCGGTTCGGCCGAGGTCAGGTCGAAGCGGGCCAGCTCCTCGCCGGTCAGCCCGTCGATGAGCCGGCAGTACGCCTTGGCGACCTCGGTGAACTTCTGCCCGGAGAACGAGTTCACGGTGAAGACCAGGCCGGTGACCTCCTGCGGGAGCCTGCCCAGGTCGACGGTGATCACCTCGTCGTCGCCGCCGCCCTCGCCGGTGAGGTTGTCGCCGGAGTGGCGGATCGCGCCGTTCACGATCTGGAGCTTGCCGAAGTAGCAGCTGTCGATGTGGTTGCGCTGCGGACCGTAGGCGATGACCGAGGCGTCCAGGTCGATGTCCTTGCCGCGGTACGCCGGCTCCCAGCCCAGGCCCATCTTGACCTGCGAGAGCAGCGGGCGGCCGCCCTTGATGAGGGAGACCGTCTGGTTCTTCTGGAGGCTGACGCGGCCCTTGTCGAGGTTGATCTTTCCGGCGCCGATGCCGGCGCCCGCGGTGGGCGGGGCGGACGGGGGCGGGGGTGTGGCCGTCGTGGGCTGCGGCGGGGCCGGCTGGGCGGCGGGGGCGGCCGGGGTGGCGGGGGCGGCGGGGGCGGCCGGGGTGGCCGGGGTGGCGGGGGTCTGGGCCGGGGCCGGCTCCTCGACCGAGACGCCGAAGTCGGTGGCGATGCCCGCCAGGCCGTTGGCGTAGCCCTGGCCCACGGCGCGGGCCTTCCAGGCGCCGTTGCGGAGGTAGACCTCCACGATGACCAGCGCGGTCTCGGTGCCGAGCTGCGGGGGAGTGAAGGTGGCCAGGACGGAGTTGTCGTCGGCGTTGCGGATGGTCGCCGTCGGTTCGATGCCCTGGAACGACTGGCCTGCGGCGTCGGGGCTGGCGGTGACCACGATCTTCTCGATGCCCGGGGGGACGGCGGCGGTGTCCACCACGATCGCGTCGGGGGCCGTGCCGCCGCCCGAGCGGTAGGTCACGCCCGGGCCGTTGGGCTGGTTGTAGAAGATGAAGTCGTCGTCCGAGCGCACCTTGCCGTCGGCGGTGAGCAGCAGGCTCGATACGTCGAGGCGCACCGGGGCGGCGACGTCCACCGTGACGCGGGCGGCGGAGAGAGGGATGTTCGAGCCGGGGGTCATAGCTGTCATGCCTCGTTGAACGACCGAGGTCGATTTACCGTTCCCTTACCTGGGACCGATCGGGTCAACGGCGGTTTCGGGGGTGGTCACGGGCCGTGCGTTCGTTGCCGCGCTTGTAGTTTCCGGTCCAGCGGGCCATGACCAGCTGGGGGTCGTCGGTGGTGACCTCGGTGAGGAAACGGGCCGCTCGGGCGGAGCGGAGGGTGGTGGCGGGGCGGCCGGCGTGGGTGATGTGGACGGTGCCGTCCCGGGTTGTGTCGTAGGCGAAGCCGGTGGGTCTGGGCATGGTCGGGATGGTACGGGTGGAGTGGGGGCCGGGGCCCGTGGGTTTTCGCCCCCGCCGCCCCTCCCGTCCCGACCCCGGGGGCTGTGCCCCCGGACCCCCTTCGGCCCTTGAGGGGCCTTGTCCTCAAACGCCGGACGGGCTGGATGGGCTGGAGGGGGTGGAGGGGCTGGTGGGGGTCACGATGATTTTTCGGCCTTCTCCTGCGGCGAACCGGGTCAGGGCGTCGGGGTACTGCTGCAGGGGGAGGCGGTGGCTGATGAAGACGTCGGGGTTCAGGACGCCGGTCGCGAAGAGTTCCGCCGCTCGTTCGAAGCTGTGCAGGACCGCCATCGAACCGGTGATGGTGATCTCCTGGTTGTAGATGCGGTACGGGTCGATCGTCACCCGGGTCGCGTAGTCGGCCACGCCGAACTGGAGGAACGTGCCCGCCCTGGCGACCCGGTCCAGGCCGTCCTGGATCGCCGCCGCGTTGCCCGTGGCGTCCACCACCACGTCCCAGCCCTGCGGGCGGTCCAGCTCGTCCGCGTTCGCCGCCGCCCCCGACACCCCGAGCAACCGCGCCGTCTCCAGCCGGGCCGGGTTGACGTCCACGACGTCCACGCTCGCCGCGCCGGTCCGCTTGGCCAGCTCCAGCATCATCAGGCCCATCGTTCCCGAGCCGTAGACCAGGACGTGCGCGCCGAGGCGGGCGCGGAGCACGTCGTAGCCCCGGACCGCGCAGGACAGCGGCTCCACCAGGGCCGCGTCCTCGGTCCGGACGTGGTCGGGCAGCGTCACGCAGTTGGCGACCGGGGCCACCGCGTACTGCGCGGCGCCGCCCGCGGTCGTCACGCCGATCGCGGCCCAGCGCTCGCACAGGTTGTTGTGGCCGGTACGGCAGTAGCTGCACTCGTAGCAGTACAGCGAGGGGTCGACGGCCACCCGGTCGCCCTCGGCGACCTCGGTGACCCGGCCGCCCACGGCGACCACGGTGCCCGCGAACTCGTGGCCGGGCACGATCGGCAGCTTCGGCGCGAACTCGCCCTGGAGGATGTGCAGGTCCGTCCCGCACAGGCCGCAGGCCGCGACCTCGACCACGACCTCCCGCGGGCCCGGCGTCGGATCGGGGACCTCGGTGACGACGGCCCGGCCCACGGACTCGATGACGGCGGCCTTCATTTCACGGCTCCCAGCGACAGGCCCTGGACCAGTTTGTCCTGGGCGGCGAACCCCGCGGCGAGCACCGGCAGGGAGATGACGAGCGACGCGGCGCACACCTTCGCCAGGAACAGGCCCTGGCTGGTGATGAAGCCGGTCAGGAAGACGGGGGCGGTCTCCGCCACCACACCGGTCAGCACCCGGGCGAACAGCAGCTCGTTCCAGCTGAAGATGAAGCAGATCAGGGCCGTGGCCGCGATTCCGGGCAGGGCGATCGGGGCGACCACCCGGGTCAGCACCGTCGGCAGCCGCGCGCCGTCGACCCGGGCCGCCTCGATCACCGCGACGGGCACCTCGGACAGGAAGGACTGCATCATCCAGACGGCGATCGGCAGGTTCATCGAGGTGTAGAGCAGGACCAGCAGCCAGATGTTGTCCAGCAGGCCGGTGTTCTTCGCGAACAGGTAGAGGGGCAGCAGGCCCGCGACCACCGGCAGCATCTTCGTGGAGAGGAAGAAGAACAGGACGTCCGTCCACTTCTTCACCGGGCGGATCGACAGCGCGTAGGCCGCGGGCAGCGCCAGCAGCAGCACCAGCAGGGTCGAACCCACCGACGCCACCGTCGAGTTGATCAGCGCCGGCCAGGGACTGGCGCCGCCGTCCGTGCCGAAGAACTCCCGGTAGCCGTCCAGGGTCAGGGCGGCCCCGAAGGACGGCGGGTTGGTCGCCGCGTCCTCCTCC
Source organism: Streptomyces sp. NPDC000983 (assembly GCF_040299205.1). Lineage (NCBI taxonomy): Bacteria > Bacillati > Actinomycetota > Actinomycetes > Kitasatosporales > Streptomycetaceae > Streptomyces > Streptomyces sp. NPDC000983. Next base: position 50,131 of record NZ_JBEPBM010000017.1, read on the forward strand.
GAGTGGAAGGAGGTCAGCGCCATCCAGGCGATGGGCAGGAAGAACAGGATTCCGGCGGTCCAGGCCAGCAGACCGGGACCGGCCCGGCGTACGGCGTTCATGCGCGGGACACCTCCTCGCGGAACAGGGACGAGACGACCCGCAGCGCGAAGGTCGCGATGATGATCGAGCCGATGACGACGAGGACGCCGGCGGCGGAGGCCAGGCCGTTCTCGTGGGCCTGGTAGAAGCTCTGGTAGACGGTGTAGGGGAGGTTCGCGGTGCCCAGGCCGCCCGAGGTGATCGTGAAGACCGCGTCGAAGTTCTGGACGATGTAGATCGAGCCCAGCAGGGCGCCGAGCTCCAGGTAGCGGCGCAGGTGCGGGAGTGTCAGATGGCGGAAGACCTGCCAGTCGCTCGCGCCGTCCACCCGGGCCGCCTCGATCTGCTGCTGGTCCCTGCTCTGCAGGCCCGCCAGCAGGATCAGCATCATGAACGGGGTCCACTGCCAGACCAGGGCCGCCTCCACCGCGAGCAGCGGGGTGTTGGAGATCCAGTCCGGTTCGGGACCGCCCACGTAGTGCAACAGGCCGTTGAACAGGCCGTATTCGGGGTTGTACAGGACGTGCTTCCACAGCAGGGCCGCCGCCACCGGGACCACCAGGAACGGGGCGATCAGCAGGGTGCGGACCACTCCGCGGCCCTTGAAGCGGCGGTCCAGCAGCAGGGCCAGGGCCAGGCCCAGGACCAGGCTCGCCAGCACGACGGCGACCGTGAGCAGCACCGTCGTCCACACCGAGCGGCGCAGGTCGGGGTCGCTGAGCACCTCGGAGTAGTTGCCGAGGCCGGTGAAGCTGCGGGCGTCGGGGTAGAGGGAGTTCCAGTCGAAGAAGGAGATCACCAGCGTGGCCACGAACGGCAGCTGGGTCACCGCGATCATGAAGATCAGGGCCGGCAGGAGCGGGGCGCGGGTCGCCCAGGCGCGCAGCCGGCGCGAGGGCGGTTTGCCGGCGCGGACGGACGGTGCGGTGAGCGGAGCGGTGGTCGTGGCGGTCATCGTCCCTCGTACTCCTCGGAGATCTTCTCGGCGAGCTCCTGCGACTTCTCCAGGGCCGAATCGACGGACTGGCGTCCGGCGATGGCCGCGCTGATCTCCTGGGAGACCTTGGTGCCCAGATCGGTGAACTCGGGGATGCCGACGAACTGGATGCCGGGCGCCGGGCGCGGCTGCACCCCCGGGTCGTTCGGGCGGGCGCCCTCGATGGCCTCCTTGGTCATCTCCTGGAAGGCCGCGGCCTCCTCCCGGTACGCGGGGTTGGCGTAGGTGGAGGCGCGCTTGCCCGCCGGGACGCCGGACCAGCCGATCTCGTCGCCGACCAGCTGCTCGTACCCCTTGCCGGAGGCCCAGGAGACGAACTGCCAGGCCTTGTCGGGGTTGCGGGACGCGTCCTGGATGCCCCAGGCCCAGGTGTAGAGCCAGCCGGAGGACTCGGTCTCCTCGACCGGCGCGGGCGCGTAGCCGACCCTGCCCTTGACCGGGGAGTCGTCGGACTCCAGGGAACCGGCCGCCGAGGTGGCGTCGTACCACATGGCGACCTTGCCCTGGGTCATGTTGTTCAGGCACTCGGCGAAGCCGGACTGGGCGGCTCCGGACTGGCCGTGCTCGCGGACCAGGTCGACATAGAACTTCGTCGCCTTCTTCCACTCCGGGGAGTCGAGCCGGGCGGTCCAGTCCTTGTCGAACCAGGTGCCGCCGAAGGTGTTCACGACCGTGGTGAGCGGGGCCATCACCTCGCCCCAGCCGGGCAGACCACGCAGACAGATGCCCTTCATGCCGGGCTCGGCGCCGTCCAGGCGCGCCGCGAAGTCGGCCACCTGCTGCCAGGTGGGGTGCGCGGGCATGGTCAGACCGGCCCGGTCGAAGACGTCCTTGCGGTACATCAGGAACGACGACTCGCCGTAGAAGGGCTGGCCGTAGAGCTTGCCGTCGTCGCCGGTCAGGGACTGGCGCATCGGGGTGAGGATGTCCCGCTCGTCGTAGTCCGGGTCGTCGGCGACGTAGGAGTCCATCTCCTTGAGCCAGTCGTTGCGGGCGTAGATCGGTATCTCGTAGTTGGAGAGGGTGGCGACGTCGTACTGGCCGGCCTGGTTGGCGAAGTCCTGGCTGATCTTGTCGCGGACGTCGTTCTCGGGCAGGACGGTGAAGTTGACCTTGATGCCGGTCTCTTCGGTGAAGTGCGGGGCGAGTTTCTGCAGTTCCACCATCTGCGGGTTGTTGACCATGAGGACGTTGATCGAGTCGCCGCCCGATCCGGTGCCGCCCGCTCCGACCCAGCAGCCGGTGAGCAGTGGGGTGAGCAGCGTCCCTGCGGCGGCCGCGGCGAGCGTGGCTCGCGGCCTCCGTCGGCTCTGGGTTCGCATGGATCGCTCCTGGACTCATAGGGGTATACGGGGTACTTGCGGGCATGGGGGTGCCGGGGAAGGGGCGGAGAAGCGGAGCAGGGGCGGGTTCGGGTAGCCGGCCGGTCAGACGCGGATCATCTGCGGTCCCAGCAGGGAGTAGCGGTGGGCCTCGGCGGCCGGGAGGAGGGTGCTCGTGACGATCGCGTCCAGCGTGCCGATCTCGGCGAACCGGCAGAAGCCGACCGCCCCGAACTTGGTGTGCACCCCCGCGAACACGGTGCGCCGGGAGGCTCGTACGGCCTGCGCCTTGACCTCGCCGACGGCGGGGTCGGGGGTGGTCAGGCCGTGTTCGCGGGAGATGCCGTTGGCGCCGATGAACGCCAGGTCCAGGACGAAGCCGGCCAGCATCCTCGTCGTCCAGTGGTCGACGGTGGCCAGCGTGCCGGCCCTGACCCGGCCGCCGAGCAGCAGCACCGAGGTGTTCTCCGCCTCGGCCAGGGCCCCCGCGACCGGCAGGGACGCGGTCACCACGGTCAGCGGGCGGTCGCGGGGGAGTGCCTCGGCGATGAGCTGCGGGGTGAACCCCTCGTCGACGAAGACGGTCTCGGCGTCCCCGAGCAACTCGGCCGCCGCCGCGGCGATCCGGCGCTTCTCGGGTACGTGGCTGGTGGCGCGGAAGGCGAGCGTGGTCTCGAAGCCGGCGCTCTCCACGGGGTAGGCGCCGCCGTGCGTGCGGCGGACCAGGCCGTGGTCCTCCAGGGCGCGCAGGTCCCGCCGTACGGTCTCCTTGGCGACGCCCAGGTGTGCGGCGAGGGCGTTGACGTCCACGGACCCGGCGGTGCGGGCCGCGTGGACGATCTCGCGCTGGCGTTCCTCCGCGGTTCTGCCCATGGTCGTCACCTGCCGTTCCGCCGTTTCACCGCGCTGCCGTCGCCCGTTCGGGCTCTGGGGGAAGTTCTACAGCGGGTGTGTGGCGGTGGCCAGGTTTGTTACCGGGGGGATGCTGCCCGGTGTGTGACCGTTCGGTCGTGGGCGGGTTCGGGCCGGGCGGAGGGGGTGGGGGGTGCGGTGGTTCGGCGGGTGCGGGTGCGTTGTGGCTGGTCGCGCAGTTCCCCGCGCCCCCGGGGGAGGTGCGTCGGCCGTTTCCCGGGCCGCTCGGGAGTCCGGCGCGCCGTGCCCGAGTGCGGGGGCGGGCGTGCCCGTTCGGTGCCCGCGCGGCGCTCTTCCGGTCAGTACGGCCAGATCGGGGGGTCGTTGACGAAGTGGCCGCCGAGGTGGGCGTGGGCCTCGTTGGCGGGGTCCAGTTCGCCCTGTTCCGCGATCAGCTTCTCGGCGTAGGGCTCGGAGTCGTCCCGGGGGGCGTAGCCGAGGGCGCGGGCCGAGGTGAGGTCCCACCACAGGCGGGTGTTGGCGGAGGAGCCGTGCACGACCGTGTGCCCGACGCCCTCGGCGGTCAGCGCCGCGTGCAGCAGGCGGGCGCCGTCGGCGGGGCTCATCCAGACCGACAGCATGCGGACGCTGGTCGGCTCGGGGAAGCAGGAGCCGATGCGCACCGAGACCGTCTCCAGGCCGAACTTGTCCCAGTAGAACTGGGCGAGGTCCTCGCCGAAGGCCTTGGACAGGCCGTAGAAGGTGTCCGGGCGGTGCGGTGTCTCGATCGGGATCAGCGGGTCGTCGCCCCGCGGGCGGGGGGTGAAGCCGACCGCGTGGTTGGAGGAGGCGAAGACGATCCGCCCGACGCCCTCCTCGCGTGCCGCCTCGTACAGGTTGTAGGTGCCCTCGATGTTCGCCGCGAGGATCTTCTCGAAGGAGGCTTCCAGGGAGATGCCGGCGAGATGGATGATCGCGTCGACACCGCGGACGGCCTCGCGCAGCGCCTCCCTGTCGGCGAGGTCGGCGACGATCGCGTCCGGCTCGCCGTCGACCGGCCGCAGGTCGAGCAGGCGCAGCCGGTACCCGTACGCGGGCAGCAGGTCCCGCATCAGGGTGCCGAGTCCGCCGGCGGCGCCGGTGAGCAGGACGGTGCGGGGCGCTGGCATCCTCGGGTCTCCTTGAGTAGACGGCCGCGTGACTGCACGGTATTCACATTCGTGGACAAGCTAGGGATCATCGCGCGGTTCCGTCAAGGGTGGCGGAGGCGATGTTCATAAACATAAACTCTGATCAGACACTTGCACGCATTCGTGATCGCACCCGTTCTAGGGAGAGCCTGTGACGCCAGCCGACCTCGCCGCTCGACTCGGCATCCCCAGCGGGCCACTGTTCTTCCCCGTCACGGCCTTCGCGCCCGACGGCACCGTCGACCTAGACGTCTACCGCGCCCATGTGCGGCGCGGGGTGGACGCCGGCGCCGCCGCCGTCTTCGCCTGCTGCGGCACCGGGGAGTTCCACGCGCTGACCCCCGAGGAGTTCCAGGAGTGCGTACGGGCCGCCGTGGAGGAGACGGCGGGCCGGGTGCCGGTCGTCGCGGGCGCCGGGTACGGCACCGCCCTCGCCGTGCGCTACGCCCGGCTCGCCGAGGAGGCCGGCGCCGACGGACTCCTCGCCATGCCGCCGTACCTCGTGGTCGCCGGGCAGGAGGGACTGCTGCGGCACTACCGGGAGATCGCCGACGCCACCCCGCTCCCGGTGATCGTCTACCAGCGGGACAACGCCGTCTTCACCCCGGACACGGCGGTCCGGCTGGCCCGCACCGACGGTGTCGTCGGCCTCAAGGACGGCCTCGGCGACCTGGACCTGATGCAGCGGATCGTGAGCGCCGTACGCACCGAGGCGCCCGGCGACTTCCTCTACTTCAACGGACTGCCGACCGCCGAGCAGACCCAGCTCGCCTACCGCGCCCTCGGCATCACGCTCTACTCCTCCGCCGTGTTCTGCTTCGCCCCCGAACTCGCCCTCGCCTTCCACCAGGCGCTGCGCCACGGCGACGACGCCACCGCGGGCCGGCTGCTGGACGGCTTCTACCGGCCCTTCGTCGAACTGCGCGCCCAGGGCCGCGGCTACGCCGTGGCCCTGGTCAAGGCGGGCGTCCGGCTGCGCGGCCTGGACGTGGGCGAGGTCCGGCCGCCGCTGCACGAACCGGCCGAGGACCATGTCAAGCAGCTCGCGCTGCTGATCGAGCGCGGGTACGCGCTGCTGGAGGAGGACGGCAAGTGACGGTGTCGGCATTCGTTTACCCCTGGGACGTCAACGGGGACCCCGAGGCGCCCGCGCGGATCGCCGCGCTCGGGGTGCGGCAGGTGACCCTCGCCTCCGCCTACCACTCCACCCGCGCGCTGACCCCCCGCCACCCCCGGCACCGCGTCGTCACCGCCGAGCACGCGGCCGTGCTCTACCCGGCGGACGACGGCCGCTGGGCGGGCCGGGACCTGCGACCCCACGCGTCCGGCGCCTGGGCGCCCGGCGACGCCTACGGCGAGGCCGCCGAGGCGCTGGCCGGGGCGGGCCTCGACGTCCACACCTGGGTCGTGCTCGCGCACAACTCCCGCCTGGGCGCCGAACATCCGGACACCTCCGTCGTCAACGCCTACGGCGACCGCTACCCCTGGGCCCCGTGCATCGCCCAGCCCGCCACCCGCGCCTACCTGACCGACCTGGCCGCCGAGGCCGCGGTCCGGCCCGGCGCCCGCGGCACCGAACTGGAGTCCCTCGGCTGGTACGGCCTCGCCCATCTGCACGCCCACGACAAGACCGGCGGGGTCGGCCTCGGGGAGGCGGGCCAGTACCTGATGTCGCTGTGCTTCTGCCCGGCCTGCCGCCAGGGGTACGGCGCCCACGGCCTGGACGCCGACGAGCTGGCCGCGGCCGTGCGTGCCGCGCTGGAGCCGCTGTGGCGGGGAACCGCCGCCGACGACGAGGGCTGGGCGGGCGTCGAGAAGCTCCTCGGCGAGGCCGACGCGGCCGCCACCCTGGCCTGGCGCGGGGCGACCGCCCGCTCCCTCCAGGAGGCCGCCGTCGCCGCGGTGAGGGCCGCCGCGCCGGCCGGCTTCCAGGTGCTGCTGCACGCCGACCCGGTGCCGTACCACTGCGGGGCCAACGCCGGTGTGGACGCGGCGCACATCCTGTCCGTCGCGGACGGCGTGGTCGTGCCGTGCACCGGCGGCCCCGGACTCCTCGCCCCCTTCGCCGAGCAGGGGCGCGGAGTCCTCGCCGCCAACCTCACCGTGGTCTCCGGGATGGGCGGCAGCCCTGGCACCCTGGCCGCGGACGCGGCCCGCGCCCGTGACCTCGGCGCCACGGAGCTGCGGCTCTACCACGCCGGGCTGGCGTCCGACGGGGACCTGGAGGTGGTGCGGGCGGCCCTCGCCGGGGGGTGAGTCCCGGGTCGGGCGATGAGTTTCCGTGCCGCGGGCGGTCCACCCTGGGAGACCACCGCCGCAGCACGGAGGAACATCCCATGAACGACTCGATCATCGACCTGGGGCCGCAGACCCTGGTCCTGGCCCGGCTCGCCGAGGGCGTCGGGGACGAGCGGCTCGACGACGCGACACCGTGTCCGCTGATGCCCGTGCGTGCGCTGCTCGGGCATCTGCTCGGGCTGTCCGTCGCCTTCCGCGACGCCGGGCGCAAGGACCTCGGTCCCACGACCGACACCGCGCCCACGGAGGGCGAGCCGCGGCTCGGGCCGGGCTGGCGGGAGGAACTGCCGAAGGCGCTCGACGAACTCGCCGAGGCGTGGCGGGATCCGGCCGCCTGGACCGGGATGACGCGGGCCGGCGGGGTGGATCTGCCCGGCGCGGTCGCCGGGGCCGTGGCCGTCGACGAACTGGTGCTGCACGGGTGGGATCTGGCCCGGGGCACGGGGCAGGCGTACGAGCCCGATCCGGCGGCGCTGCGGGTCGCGTACGCGTTCCAGGTGGACTCGGTGGGGGATCCCATGCGGGGGGAGATCTTCGGGCCGGTTGTGCCGGTGCCGGATGCTGCGCCGCTGCTGGATCGGACGGTGGGGTTGAGCGGGCGGTCGCCGGGGTGGGTCTGAAGTCGGCGGTCGTGCAGGTGCGGGGCGTCCCTGATCGGGGCGCCCCGCGGTGCGTTTCGGGTTCTTCGGCGGTCGGGTGCGGGTGCGTCGGGGCTGGTCGCGCAGTTCCCCGCGCCCCTGAACGGGGTTGCCGGGCCGGAGTGTTGGGTGTGCGCGTGTTTTGCTCCGGTGAACCAGTGCGGGTCGGTGGTCGGGTGCGGGTGCGCCGGGGCTGGTCGCGCAGTTCCCCGCGCCCCTTGAGGGGTGGTCGGGGCGGAGTTTGAGTGCGCCGTGCTTCGCCCCGGTGAACTGGCGGGAGCCGTGCCCCTGCGCGCCGGAGCCGTGGGGGCAATCTCAACTTCCTTTGTCAGAAGCATTGACGAAACACAGGGGTGCTCCTACTTTCATCGCGTCGTACTTCGTACGTCATATATGAGACGCGATATGTGAGATCCGAGAGGCGCGCATGACCTCTGTGCCCACGCCGATCCCCTCCCGCACGCAGTACGTGCTGGAGGAGATCAAACGCCGCATCCTCACCGGGCGGTTGACGCCCGGCCAGGCCCTGGTGGAGACCGAGCTGGCCGCGCAGTTCGGGGTGTCCAAGACCCCCGTGCGCGAGGCCCTCAAGACCCTCGCCGGGACCGGGCTCGTGGTGATGAGCCAGTACAAGGGCGTCACGGTGCGCATGGTCGACGCGGACATGGCGCGCGAGGTCTACGACGTCCGCCTGCTCCTCGAACCCGAGGCGCTGAAGCGGGCCGTACGGCGCGGCGCCTCCCTGGACGACGCCCGCGACGCGCTGACCCGGGCCGACCGGGCCACCGACACCGCCGAACGCTCCCTGGCCAACCGGGAGTTCCACCGCGCCCTGTACCTGCCCTGCGGCAACCCGCTGCTCGGCCGGATGCTCGACGAGGTCCGTGACCAGGCCGCCCTCGTCTCCGCCGTCGCCTGGGCCGCCTCGCCCTCCTGGGAGCGGGAGGCCGGCGAGCACCGGGAGATCCTGCGGCTCGCCCTGGAGGGCGACGCGGACGGGGCCGCGCGAGCGCTCCACGCCCACATCGGGTCCTTCGTCGAGCGGGCGTTCCCCGGAACGCCGGAACAGGAAGGTCAGGAATGAGCAGCGTGACGTTCGAGACCCAGCGGGCGGCCCTGGCCGACGTGGTGTCGATCCCGGTGACCCCGTTCGCCGAGGACGGCAGCATCGACCAGGACGTCCACCGGGCCCTGCTGCGTCGACTGCTCGACGGGGGGATCCGCACCCTCACCCCCAACGGCAACACCGGCGAGTTCTACGCCCTCAGCCCGCAGGAACGCCAACTGGTCACGGAGATCACCGTCGACGAGGCCGGCGACCGGGCGGTGATCCTGGTCGGCGTCGGCCACGACGTGCCGACCGCCGTGGCCTCCGCCCGGCACGCCCGGGACCTGGGCGCCGCGATGGTGATGGTCCACCAGCCCGTCCACCCCTACGTGTCGCAGAGCGGCTGGGTCGACTACCACCGCGCCATCGCCGAGGCCGTCCCCGAGCTGGGGGTCGTCCCGTACATCCGCAACACCCAGCTCGGCGGCGAGCGGCTCGCCGAACTCGCCGACCACTGCCCCAACGTCATCGGGGTGAAGTACGCGGTTCCGGACGCCGCCCGGTTCGCCGGCTTCGCCCGGGACGCGGGCCTGGAGCGGTTCGTGTGGGTCGCCGGACTCGCCGAGCCCTACGCCCCCTCCTACTTCTCCGCCGGCGCCACCGGATTCACCTCCGGACTGGTCAACGTCGCCCCGGCCGTGTCGCTGAACATGATCGAGGCGCTCCGCTCCGGCGACTACCCGGCCGCCATGAAGGTCTGGGGCCAGATCCGCCGGTTCGAGGAACTGCGCGCCGCCAACGGCTCCGCCAACAACGTCACCGTCGTCAAGGAGGCCCTCGCCTCCCTCGGCCTGTGCCGCCGGGACGTCCGCCCGCCGAGCCGGACCCTGCCCGAGGACGAGCGCGCCGAGGTCGCCGCGATCGCCGCCGGATGGTCCATATGAAGGCGCCCGAGGAGCTCAGGAGCCACCAGTGGTGGGGCACCGACGGACTGCGGTCCTTCAGCCACCGCGCCCGCACCCGCCAGCTCGGCTACCTGCCCGAGGAACACCTCGGCAAGCCGGTCGTCGCGATCCTCAACACCTGGTCCGACATCAACCCCTGCCACGTCCACCTGCGCGACCGCGCGCAGGCCGTGAAGCGGGGCGTGTGGCAGGCGGGCGGCTTCCCGCTGGAGTTCCCGGTCTCCACGCTCTCCGAGACCTTCCAGAAGCCGACCCCGATGCTCTACCGCAACCTCCTCGCCATGGAGACCGAGGAACTGCTGCGGTCCTACCCCGTCGACGGCGCCGTCCTGATGGGCGGCTGCGACAAGTCCACCCCCGCGCTGCTGATGGGCGCGGCCTCGGTCGACCTGCCGGCGGTCTTCGTGCCGGCCGGCCCCATGCTCCCGGGCCACTGGCGCAACGAGGTCCTCGGCTCCGGCACCGACATGTGGAAGTACTGGGACGACAAGCGCGCCGGCCTCATCGGTGACTGCGAGATGACCGAGCTGGAGAGCGGGCTGGCCCGTTCCCCCGGCCACTGCATGACCATGGGCACCGCGTCCACGCTGACCGCCGCCGCCGAGGCCCTCGGCGTGACCGTGCCGGGCGCCTCCAGCATCCCGGCCGTCGACTCCGGGCACGACAGGATGGCCGCGAAGGCGGGCCTGGCCATTGTCGACCTCGTCCACAAGGGCCGTACGCTCGGCGACATCCTCACCCAGGAGGCGTTCGAGGACGCGGTCACCACCGTCCTCGGACTCGGCGGCTCCACCAACGCCGTCATCCACCTGATCGCCATGGCCGGACGGGCCGGCGTACGGCTCACCCTCGACGACTTCGACCGCATCGCCCGTACCGTCCCGGTGCTCGCCAACGTCAGGCCCGGCGGACAGAAGTACCTCATGGAGGACTTCCACTTCGCGGGCGGCCTGCCCGGCTTCCTCTCCCGGATCCCGGACCTGCTCCACCTGGACCGGCCCACGGTCTGCCACGACACCCTGCGCGAGCAGATCAGCGGCGCGCAGGTCCACGACGACGACGTCATCCGGCCGCGCGACAACCCGGTCGCGAGCGAGGGCGGGGTCGCGGTCCTGCGCGGCAACATCTGCCCGGACGGCGCCGTCATCAAGCACATCGCCGCCGAACCGCACCTGCTCAAGCACACCGGCCCCGCGGTCGTCTTCGACGACTACCGCACCATGCAGCGCACCATCAACGACCCGTCGCTGGACATCACCGCCGACAGCGTCCTGGTGCTGCGCAACGCCGGCCCCAAGGGCGGACCGGGCATGCCCGAGTACGGCATGCTGCCCATCCCCGACCACCTGCTCAAGCAGGGCGTGCGGGACATGGTCCGGATCTCCGACGCCCGGATGAGCGGCACCAGTTACGGCGCCTGCGTCCTGCATGTGGCGCCCGAGTCGTACATCGGCGGACCGCTCGCCCTGGTCCGCTCCGGCGACCCGATCACCCTCGACGTCGCCGCACGCACCCTCCGACTCCACGTGGACGACGAGGAGCTGGAGCGCCGCCGGGCCGAGTGGACGCCTCCGCCCACCCGCTACGAGCGGGGCTACGGCGCGCTCTACAACGACCAGATCACGCAGGCCGACACCGGCTGCGACTTCGAGTTCCTGGCCCGCCCGGGCCATGTGCCGGACCCCTACGCCGGCTGAACCTCCGCACCGCCCACGCAAGGCCAAGAACGCATCGCGCAGTGAGAGAAAGCGCTTCCCCCAGAACGGAGTACAGTCATGGCCCATGCCGCAGCCGTGGCGAAACCGCCCGCGCCACCGAGGCGGCGCCGTGGATCCGCCACCCCGCGCAGGCTGCCGTACCTGCTGATCGCCCCGGCCGCCCTGCTCATGCTGGGCTTCATCGCCTACCCGGTCATCAGCGTCTTCTACTACAGCCTCCAGAACTACAACCCCACCAAGCCCTGGCGGAACGGGTTCGCCGGCTTCGACAACTTCGTCCACGCCTTCACCGAGGACCCGCTGTTCTGGGACACCCTCGCCTTCAGCGCCAAGTGGGTCTTCGTCGAGGTCGGACTCCAGCTGATGTTCGGGCTCGCGCTGGCCCTGATCGTGAACCAGACCTTCGTCGGCCGGGGACTCGGCCGCGCGATGGTCTTCTCGCCCTGGGCCGTCTCCGGCGTGCTGACCTCCGCGATCTGGGTTCTCCTGTACAACTCCCAGACCGGCATCACCCGTTACCTCGCGGACATGGGCATCGGCACCTACGGCACCAGCTGGCTGTCGGACACCTCCACCGTCTTCTCCGCCGCGATCGTCGCGGACCTGTGGAGAGGCGTCCCCTTCTTCGCCATCCTGATCCTCGCCGACCTCCAGTCCGTCTCCAAGGACCTCTACGAGGCCGCCGAGGTCGACGGGGCCAGCCGCATCAAGCAGTTCTGGCACATCACGCTGCCCCATCTGAAGGACGCCATCATCCTGTCCACGCTGCTGCGCGCGGTCTGGGAGTTCAACAACGTCGACCTGCTGTACACCCTCACCGGCGGCGGACCGGCGGGCGTGACGACGACCCTCCCGCTGTACATCGCCAACACCAGCGTCGACGCCCACAACTTCGGTTACGCGTCCGCCCTGACCACCGTCGCGTTCGTGATCCTGCTCTTCTGCTCGATGGTCTATCTGCGGCTGAGCAAGTTCGGAGGTGAGAGCAAGTGAGCATCAAGGAAGCCACCCCCGTCGTGCCCGCCGCCCGGAGGAACCCTCCCGCGCCGCCCCGCCCCAAGAAGGTCCACCGGGCCTGGGACGAGGCCCCGCGCTGGCAGATCTACCTCCCGCTCGGCATCTATCTCCTGTTCACCCTGATCCCCTTCTACTGGATCCTGCTCTTCGCGCTCCGCCCGGCCGGCTCCACCTCCCTGGTGCCCTGGCCGATGACCCTGGAGCACTTCGAGAAGGTCTGGAACGAGCGGAGCTTCGGCACCTACTTCCAGAACAGCGTCTGGGTCGGCGTCGCCACACTGGTGATGACGACACTGGTCGCGCTGGCCGGCGGCTACGCCCTCGCCCGCTTCGACTTCAAGATCAAGCAGGCGTTCATGCTCGCCCTGCTCTGCTCCCAGTTCGTGCCGGGCGCGCTGCTGCTGGTGCCGCTGTTCGAGATCTTCGCCGAACTCCAGATGATCAACTCGCTGGGCAGCGTCATCCTCGCCGAGACCGTCTTCCAACTGCCCCTGTCGATCATCCTGATCAGCAACTTCATCAAGAACGTGCCGTACTCCCTGGAGGAGGCGGCCTGGGTCGACGGCTGCGGGCGGATGCGAGCCTTCCGGGTGGTCGTCCTGCCGCTGCTGCGGCCCGGTCTGATCGCGGTCGGCTCCTTCGCCTTCGTGCACTCCTGGAACCACTTCCTGTTCGCCCTGATGTTCCTCAACAACCAGGACAAGCAGACCATCCCGGTCGGCCTCAACACCCTGATGAGCGCGGACAGCGTCGACCTCGGCGCCCTCGCGGCGGGCGGCATCATCGCCGCCGTACCCGTGGTGATCGTGTTCGCCTTCATCCAGAAGTGGCTGATCACCGGCTTCAGCGCGGGGGCGGTGAAGGGGTGAACCCGTCCCTGGGCACGGCCACGCCACTCGTCCTCGCGGGCGCCCGCGGCCACGGCCGCTGGCACCTGGAGAACATCCGACGGCTCCAGGAGCGGGGCGTCGTCCGCCTCGCCGGCATCTGCGAACTGACGCCGCTGGCCGCCGAGGAGATCCCGGACGGGCTCGGCACACCCGAGCAGTCCGCCGACCTCGGCGCCCTCCTGGACTCCACCGGCGCCGAGATCGCGGTGATCTGCACACCGATCCCGACCCACACGGACCTGGCCCTGACGGCCGCCGCCCGGGGCGTGCACCTGCTGCTGGAGAAGCCGCCCGCCCCCTCCTACGCGGAGTTCCGGCGGATGGCCGACGGAGTCGCCGCGGCGGGCGTCGCCTGCCAGATCGGCTTCCAGTCGCTCGGCTCGCACGCGCTCCCCGCGATCCGGCGCATGATCGCCGACGGCACCGTCGGCGAACTCGTCGGCATCGGCGGCGCCGGCGCCTGGTCCCGGCCCGAGTCCTACTTCCGGCGCGCCCCCTGGGCCGGAAGACGGCGGCTGAACGGCGTCGACGTGATCGACGGCGCGCTGACCAACCCGCTCGCGCACGCCGTCGCCACCGCCCTCGCGCTCGCCGGCTCGACCCGCGCCGAGGACGTCATGGAGGTGGAGACCGAGCTGCTGCGCGCCAACGACATCGAGTCCGACGACACCTCCTGCGTCCGGGTCACCTCCACCCGGGAACTGACCGTCACCGTCGCCGCCACCCTGTGCGCCGAGTACCCCGACGACCCGTACGTGGTGGTGCACGGCAGCAGCGGCCGGATCACCTTCTGGTACAAGCAGGACCGGGTGCTGCTCCAGCGCGCCGACCACGGCCCGCAGGAGTTCGAGTACGGCCGCACCGACCTGCTGGAGAACCTCGTCCGGCACCTCGCCGACGGCACCGGGCTGCTGGTCACCCCCGATCTGACCGGCGCCTTCATGAAGGTCGTCGAGGCGGTCCGGCTGGCCCCCGACCCCGTCGTGCTGCCCGCCGGGGCCTGGCACCGGCCGCCCGGCGAACAGCGCCGCGTGGTGCCCGGGATCGACGGCATGGTCGCCGCCTCCGCCGACAGCCTGGCCCTCTACTCCGAGCTGGACGCCCCCTGGACGCCGCCCCACCGACTGCGCACCGAGGTGAGGACATGACGACCACCCAGGACAGCCCCGTGCTCAGGGTCGCGGGCCGCCCGGTCGGCCGGTACGTCACCCGGCCCGAACTGCCCGACCGGCTCTCCCCGCGCCCGTACCTGCACCCCGTCACCACCCTGGCGGGCACCGCGGTCACCGAGCTCAGCCCGGCCGACCACGCACACCACCTCGGCGTCGGTGTCGCCGTTCCCGACGTCGAGGGGCACAACTTCTGGGGCGGCCGGACCTACGTCCGCGACCGGGGGCCGACCGAGCTGGACAACCACGGCGCCCAGCGCCACAACGGCTTCCAGCTGCGCGACCCCGACGGGTTCGTCGAGGAACTGCGCTGGACGGCGGGCGGCACCGAACTGCTGCGCGAACGCCGTACGGTCGCGGCGACCGCGCTCACCGACACCGCCTGGGCGCTGGACTTCACCTTCTCGCTCACCGACGTCACCGGCGGCGGGCTGTCCATCGGCAGCCCCGCCACCAACGGGCGCCCCGGCGCGGCCTACGGCGGGTTCTTCTGGCGGGCCCGCAAGGAGGCGGCCGCCCCGGACGTCCTCACCGCCGACGGCGAGGGCGAGGAACGGGCGCACGGCAGCCGGGCCGACTGGGTCGCCCTGGCCGGCGCCGGCTGGACCCTGGTCTTCGCGGGCGCCACCGACCGCACCCGCGAGGACCCGTGGTTCGTGCGCACCGCCGAGTACCCCGGCGTCGGCTCCTCCCTCGCCCACGACCGGCGGCTGGAGGTGCCGCCCGGCGAGACCGTGGTCCGGCGGATCGTCACCGTCGTCGCCGACGGCCGGCTCGACCGGGACGCCGCCGCCCTGCTGGTGCGCAAGGCGGTGAGCGCGTGAACACCTACACCAACCCCGTCCTCGACGCCGACTGGTCCGACCCCGACGTGCTGCGCGTCGGCGACGACTACTACCTCACCGCCTCCAGCTTCGGCCGGGTGCCCGGACTGCCCCTGCTGCACTCCCGCGACCTGGTCAACTGGACCCTGGTCGGACACGCCCTCGAACGCCTGGAACCGGCCGCCGAGTTCCGCGCCCCGCGGCACGACTGCGGGGTGTGGGCGCCGTCCCTGCGCCACCACGCCGACCGGTTCTGGATCTTCTGGGGCGACCCCGACCAGGGCGTCTTCCAGGTCAACGCCTCGGGCATCAGGGGGCCTTGGACCCGGCCGCACCTGGTCAAGGCCGGACAGGGACTGATCGACGCCTGCCCCCTGTGGGACGAGGAGACCGGCGAGGCCTATCTGGTGCACGCCTGGGCCAAGTCGCGCTCCGGCGTCAAGAACCGGCTCACCGGCCACCGGATGAGCCCCGACGGCACCGAACTCCTCGACGAGGGCAAGGTGATCGTCGACGGCGACCGGATCCCCGGCTGGTTCACCCTGGAGGGCCCCAAGCTCTACCGGCACGATGGCTGGTTCTGGATTTTCGCCCCCGCCGGGGGAGTGGAGACCGGCTGGCAGGGCGCCCTGCGCTCACGCGGCTTCTTCGGCCCGTACGAGGAGCGGATCGTGCTGGAGCAGAAGGACACCGACGTCAACGGCCCCCACCAGGGCGGCTGGGTGCGCACCCGGTCCGGCGAGGACTGGTTCCTGCACTTCCAGCAGCGCGGCGCCTACGGCCGGGTCGTGCACCTCCAGCCGATGCGCTGGGGAGCCGACGGCTGGCCGGTGATCGGCGCGGACGGCGCGCCCGTCGCGGTCCACACCAGGCCCGCGCTGCCGCCGCAGCCGCCCGCCGCCCCCGCCACCGACGACCGCTTCCCCGGCGGCCGGCACGGCCGGCAGTGGCAGTGGACGGCCAACCCGCGGGAGGGCTGGACCACCCAGCACTCCGCCGACGGGCTCCGGCTGGCCTGCGTCCGCTCGGCCGACGCGCACGACCTGCGCAGACTGCCGAACGTGCTCACCCAGCGGCTGCCGGGCAAGCCGGTCACCGTCGAGGTGGGGCTGCGCCTGGACGGCGAGGAGCCGGGGGCCCGGGCCGGGCTCGCGGTGCTCGGGGACGCGTTCTGCTGGATCGGACTCCAGCGGGCCGCCGACGGCACCGTCCAGGTCGTCCACCGGTTCGCCGAGGCCGCCGCCGAACGGGAGCGGGACGCGGCGCACCCCTGTCCCGCTCCCGGGGGCCGGGTCCGGCTGCGCGTCGAGATCACCGCCGGCGCCCGCTGCCGCTTCCTGTACGACATCGGCGACGGCTGGACACCGTCCGGCCCCGTCTTCGCCGCCACCCCCTGGCGCTGGGTCGGTGCCCTGCTCGGCCTGTTCGCCCTCGCGCCCGACGGACCGGGACATGCCGGCTCCGCCGACTTCACCCACTTCGAGATCGTGCCCGCGTAACCGCCCCTCGCCACAAGCCCGTCGGGAGAAGCAATGACGCACCCCCGGAGCAAGCGCTTGCCGGACAGGGCGGAGCCATGCGCGGGTTCGACCACCGATGACCCCCCACAACTTCATATCTCGCTGGATCCAGAAGAAGAGAGCCGACCAATGAAGATCAGCATCCGCAGAAGCAGGCGTGCCGCCCTGGCCGTCGCCCTGGGCTCCGTGCTCGCCCTGACCGCCACCGCCTGCGGTGACGACGGCAGCGGCGGCGGCGGGGACAAGGGGGCCGAAGGGTCCGGCAAGGGAAAGATCGTCTTCTGGGACAACAACGGCGGTGTGCGCACCGACATCTGGAAGGAGATCATCGCCGACTTCGAGAAGGCGAACCCGGACATCGACGTCGAGTACGTCGGCATCGCCTCCACCGAGTACCAGTCCAAGGTCGACACGGCCATCCAGGGCGGCGGCCTGCCCGACGTCGGCGGCGTGGGCGCGGCGATGCTCGCCGGGTTCTCCGCCCAGAACGCGCTGGAGCCGCTCGACGAGCGCCTGTCCGGGTCCTCGCTGGGCGGCAAGCTCAACGCGGACATGATCGCCTCGCTGAAGGCGGCCGGCGGCGGCGACGACACGCTGTACTCGATCCCCACCTCCGCCAACAACGGTGTCCTGTACTACCGGACCGACCTGTTCGACAAGGCGGGTCTGGAGGAGCCGTCCACCTGGGAGGCCTTCTACAAGGCGGCGGAGAAGCTGACCGCGGCGAAGAAGAACGAGTTCGGCTACACCATCCGCGGCGGCGCCGGTTCCATCGCCCAGGCGCTGGACGCCATGTACGGGCAGAGCGGGATCACCGAGTTCTGGGACGGCGACAAGACCACCGTCAACGACCCCAAGAACGTGGCGGCGCTGGAGAAGTACGCGGCGCTGTACAAGAAGGTCACCCCGGCCGCCGACCTCAACAACGACTTCACCAAGATGGTCGCGCAGTACGACTCCGGCACGATCGGGATGCTCAACCACAACCTGGGCTCCTACCAGGACCATGTGAAGGCGTTCGGGGCGGACAAGTTCCGCGGTATCCCGCAGCCGGTCGGTGACAGCGGCAAGCGGGTCCAGGTCTCCAACCCGGTCGACGGGCTCGGGGTGTTCAAGAGCTCCAAGAACAAGGACGCGGCCTGGAAGTTCATCGAGTTCGCCGTGGGGCATGAGGCGAACTCCAAGTTCAACGAGTCCGCGGGACAGGTCCCGGCCAACAACGACGCGGCCAAGGACCCCTGGGTGTCCTCCGCCGAGCCGACCAAGCTGGCCGCCCAGGCGCTGACCGACGGTTCCACCACGATCGTGCAGCTGCCGTACTACCTGCCGGACTGGAACACCGTCTCCAAGGCCGACAACGAGCCGAACTTCCAGAAGGTGCTGCTCGGTGACATGGACGCCAAGGAATTCCTCGACACGCTGGCCGAGCAGCTGAACGAGGCGCAGGCCGAGTGGAACGAGCAGAAGGGCTGAGCGAGCCGGGTGCTCGTCCGCGGGAGGACTGCCGGTCCGTGCGACGGCCCGCGCAGTCCCCCGCGCCCCTCGGGAGTTCTCCCTTCCACCTGTGACTCCCTCGGACTCACCTCGGACGGAAAGGCCCAGCATGACTCTCTCCCGCAGACAGGTCGCCGGCGCCGCCTTCGCCGCCGCCCTGCCGCTCACCGCCGGAACCGCCCACGCGGGCGAACGGCGGCCGCCCCGGACGCTGTTCATCGCCGGGGACTCCACCGCCGCGCAGAAGTACGCGGACGCCGCGCCCGAGACCGGGTGGGGCATGGCCCTGCCGTTCCTCCTGCGCAAGGGGCTCGCCGTCTCCAACCACGCGGTGAACGGCCGCAGTTCGAAGAGCTTCGTCGACGAGGGTCGGCTCGACGCCGTCCTCGCCGTGATCCGGCCCGGTGACTTCCTGATCGTCCAGTTCGCGCACAACGACGAGAAGGCCGGCGACCCCACCCGGTACACCGAGCCCTGGACGACGTACCGCGACCACCTGCGGCTGTACGTCGAGGGCGCCCGCGCCCGCGGCGCCCGGCCGGTGCTCGCCACCGCCGTGGAACGGCGCCGGTTCGACGCCGACGGCAACGCCCTGCCCAGCCACGGCGAGTACCCGGCGGCGATGCGCTCGCTCGCCGAGGAGGAGCGGGTGCCGCTGCTGGACGTCCAGGCGCTGTCGCTGGCGCTGTGGCAGTCGCTGGGCGTGGAGGAGACCAAGAAGTACTTCAACTGGACCGCGACCGAGCAGGACAACACGCACTTCAACCCGCCCGGCGCCATCGCGGTGGCCCGGCTCGTGGCACGCGAGCTGCTGCGGACCCGGGTGCTGCGCCCGCACGACCTCGGACGGCTGGACCAGGAGATCCCGGAGTCCTGGATCACCTGGCCGCAAGCCGCCGCCTGACCCCACATCCCCTGTCGCGCAAGAAGAAGAGAGCCGCACCATGAACACACCGAAGTGGCATGGGCATGCCACAGGTAGAACCGTCGCGCTGGCCGGCTGCGCCGCCCTCGTCCTCGGGGCCACCGGCGCCGGAACCGCCCAGGCCGGGCACCACCACCGTGACCTCGCCCGCCAGGTGCTCGGCGCCGGGGACGGCTGGGCCTCGGAGGGCGCCGGCACCACCGGCGGGGCCGCCGCCGACTCCGCGCACGTCTACACCGTCACCACCTGGGCGCAGTTCAAGGCCGCCCTCGCCGACAGCCCCGGCGCGCCCCGGATCATCAAGGTCAAGGGCCTGATCGACGCCGTCTCCGAGGGCTGCGACGCGCTCGCCGCCGAGGGCTACGACTTCCAGCGGTACCTCGCCGACTACGACCCCGCGGTCTGGGGCAACGACACCGTCGTCAGCGGCGAACAGGAGGACCTGCGCGCCGCGTCCGCCGCCAACCAGGACCAGATGATCAAGGCGAACGTGCCCGCGAACACCACCATCGTGGGCGTCGGCCGGAACTCCGGTATCCGCGGCGGCAGCCTCCAGATCAAGGCCGTCGACAACGTCATCGTCCGCAACCTCACCATCGAGGCCCCCGTCGACTGCTTCCCCCAGTGGGACCCCACCGACGACAACAAGACCGGAGCCTGGAACTCCGAGTACGACGGGGTCGTCGTCTACGGCTCCACCCATGTGTGGATCGACCACAACACGCTCACCGACGGCCGCTACCCCGACAGCTCCCTGCCGGAGTACTTCGGCAAGGTCTACCAGCAGCACGACGGCCTGCTCGACGTGGTCCGCGGCGCGAACCTCGTCACCGTGTCCTGGAACTCCTTCGAGGACCACGACAAGACCATGCTGATCGGCAACAGCGACGGCGCCGGCTCCACCGACTCCGGCAAGCTCAAGGTCACCCTGCACCACAACCGCTTCGAGGGCATCGTGGAGCGGGCGCCGCGCGTCCGGTTCGGCCAGGTCGACTCGTACAACAACCACTTCGTGGTCACCGCCGGGCAGAAGTTCGGCTACGTCTTCGGCATCGGCGCCTCCTCCCGGCTGTACGCCACCGACAACGCCTTCTCGCTGGGCTCGGGCGTCAGCACCGGCAAGGTGCTGAAGAAGTGGAGCGAGGCGCCCCTGACCGCGGCGAACAACTACGTCAACGGCAGGCTCACGGACCTGATCGCCGTGCACAACGCGGAGATCCCCGCCGAGACCCTCCAGTCCGACGCCGGCTGGACGCCCACCCTGCGCACCAAGGTCGACCACCCCCGGGCGGTCCCCGGCATCGTCGACCACCGCGCGGGCGCCGGCCGCCTCCGCTGAACCCCCGAGGGGGCCGGCCCGCCCGGCCCCCTCGTCCGCCCCCCATCAGGAGCACCCACCAGGAGCACCCGCCATGCCCTCGCCCCACTTCCGACTGCCCGTCTCCAGAAGGGGATTCCTGATGGCGAGCGCCGGTGCCGGCGCCGCCCTCGGTCTCACCCAGGTCCCGGCCGAGGCCGCCGGGCCCCGCCCGTTCGGCCGGTACGGATCACCGGCCGCCCGCCTCACCCCGACCACCCTCTACGTCGACCCGCACGGCCGCGGCGACTCCACCACCGTGCAGGGGGCCGTGAACGCGGCCACCGGCAGCGGCTGGACCCTGGTCCTCGCGCCCGGCACCTACCGGGAGACCGTCTCCGTCGACGCCACCCGCACCGAGATGACCTGGCTCGGCGCCGGCGACCACCCGCGGGACACCGTCATCGTCTTCGACAACGCCGCCGGCACCCCCAAACCCGACGGCTCCGGCACCTACGGCACCACCGGCTCGGCCACCACCACCGTGCGCGCCGACGGCTTCACCGCCCGCCGCATCACCTTCGCCAACGACTGGCTGCGCGCCGACCACCCGGAGATCACCGGCACCCAGGCCGTCGCCCTGAAGGTCACGGGCGACCGCTCCGCCTTCCACCACTGCCGCTTCCTCGGCCACCAGGACACCCTCTACGCGGACACCAACGCGCTGACCGTCCTCGCCCGCCAGTACTTCGCGCACTGCTACGCCGAGGGCGACGTGGACTTCGTCTTCGGCCGGGCCACCGCCGTCTTCGAGCACTGCCACTTCCGCACCCTGACCCGCACCGACCTGGCCTCCGCCCCCCACGGCTTCGTCCTCGCGCCCTCGACCGCGGGCGCCAACCCGTACGGCTACCTCGTCACCCGCAGCCGGATCACCAGCGAGGCCCCGGACGCGTACTACAAGCTGGCCCGCCCCTGGGTGCCCAGCTCCGACCGCACGGCCCGGCCCATGCTGACCGTCCGGGAGACCTGGCTCGGCCCGGGCATCGACGCGGCGGCCCCCTACGCCAACATGTCCGACGCCTACCCCTGGCAGAGCCAGCGGTTCGCCGAGTACCGCAACACCGGCCCCGGCGCCGCGGTCACGGTCCCGGAGAACCGGCCGCAGCTCACGCCCGAGCAGGCCCGCGAGCACACCCCGCGCGCCTACCTGGGCGACTGGCGGCCCCATGGGCACGCCTGACGCGCTCTATCCGGCGCTGGCCGGTGAGCTGACCTTCCCGCTGGCCTGGGGGACCTCCCCGGTCCGCGACTTCGGGCGGTGGCGGTCGGCCGCCCGCGCCAAGGTCGAGGAGTGCCTCCTGGTGCCCGCCCAGGACGGCACGCCGTACGCGCCCGAGTACGGCCCGGGCCACCCGGCCGACGGCTGCACCCGGCAGCTGGTGACCCTCTCCCTGACCCGCCACGCGCGCGTCCGGGGCGTCCTGCTCACCCCGGACGGCCCCGGCCCCTTCCCCGCCGTCCTGCTCCTGCACGACCACGGCGCCAGGTTCGACATCGGCAAGGAGAAGTGCGTCCGCCCCTGGTACGACGACACCCGCCTCGCCTCCGCCCAGGCCTGGGCCGAGCAGCACTTCAGCGGCCGCTTCATCGGTGACGAACTGGCCCGGCGCGGCCATGTCGTGCTGTGCCTGGACGCCCCGGGCTGGGGCGACCGCGGCCCGATCACCTACGAGCAGCAGCAGGCGCTCGCCGCCAACTTCTACAACCTCGGCTCCTCGCTCGCCGGGCTCATGGCCCGCGAGGACGTCCGGGCCGCCGGTTTCCTGGCCGGACTGCCCCAGGTGCGGGGGGTCGCCGCCGTCGGCTTCTCGATGGGCGCCCACCGCGCCTGGCAGACCGCCGCGCTCAGCGACGACGTCGACGCCTGCGCCGCCGTCGGCTGGATGACCGGGCTCAAGGAGATGATGGTGCCCGGCAACAACACCCTGCGCGGCCAGTCCGCGTACTACCTGCTCCACCCCGGGCTCGCCCGCCACCTCGACATCCCCGACGTGGCGAGCATCGCCGCACCCAGGCCCATGTACCTGCTCAACGGCGCGCTGGACCCCCTGTTCCCCGCCGACGGCGTGCGGGTCGCCCACGAAAAGCTGCGTGCCGTCTGGCGCTCGTGCCACGCAGAGGAGCGGTTCCGGGCGGAGACCTGGCCGGACCTCGGCCATGTCTTCACCGCCCGGATGCAGGACGAGGTCTTCCGCTGGCTCGACGCCGTCCTGTGAACCGCGGCCGCGCGACGGATCAGCCCACCGGGTCGACCGACTCCAGGGTCGGCACCACCGGCACGATCGTGCCGTCCGCCGCGAACCGCAGCCGGTCGACCGTCGTCTCCCGGTGCGTGCCGTCCCCGCCCGGACGGCCGGGCCCGTCCAGGGCGAAGCGGTGGTAGACGATGTACCAGTCGTCGGTGCCGGGCGCGTTGACCACCGCGTGATGGCCGGTGCCCCTGATGCCGTACTCGGGGCGCTTGGACAGGATCGTGCCGCGCTCGGTCCACGGGCCCAGTGGGGACGGGCCGGTGGCGTACGCGACGTGGTAGTCCTCGCTGCGCGTGTCGTCCTCGGACCACATCAGGTAGTAGGTGCCGTTGCGTTCGACGACGAAGAACGCCTCACGGAAGTCGGTCGGGGTGATCTCCCGCACCCGCGCCGGGTCGAAGGACATCATGTCGTCGTCGAGCGGCACCACGTAGCCGTGCGTGTTGCCCCAGTAGAAGTACGAGGTGCCGTCGGCGTCGGTGAGGACGGCGGGGTCGATCATCTGACCGGGGTAGGCGTCCCTGGCCACCAGCGGCTTGCCCAGCGCGTCGGTGAACGGGCCGGCGGGGGAGTCGGCCACCGCCACACCGATCTGCTGCTCGGCGCAGAAGTAGAGGTAGTACCGGCCGTCGCGCTCGGCGATCGCCGGCGCCCAGGCGTCCTTCTTGGCCCAGGCCACGTCCCGGCCCAGATCGAGCACGACCCCGTGTCCGGTCCAGTGGACCAGGTCCTTCGAGGAGTACGCCGAGAACGTCGTCCCGCCCCAGCCGGGGAAGCCGTCGGTCGTCGGATAGACCCAGTACGCGCCGTCCAGGTGGCGCACATCGGGATCGGCGGTCAGCCCCGGCAGGACCGGGCCGCGGGTCGGCACCGCCTCGACGGTCCAGGTGCGTGCGGTGCCGTCCGCCGCCGTGACGGTGTACTCCCGCGGGGTGCGCAAGTCGCGGGGTGTGCCGGAGGCCGGCGTGATGGTGGCGCCCTCGGCGGCCCACAACTCGGGTGCGAGCGAGTCGAGTTCGGCGTCCGGCTCCATCGGCAGGACGACCTTGGCCGATGCCTCCGTGACGACGGCGTACCCCCTCTGTCCGGGCGCGGTCACGTCGACGACCGAGGTGGGGCTCCCGGCGTGGGCGGCGAGTAGCCGGTCGTACTCCTCCCGGGTCACCGGGAGCACGCTGCCGTGCCGGGGGTTCGCGGGCAGCCGGTGGTCGGTGCACGGGGTCCAGTGGCCGGAGTCCAGGTCGGTGGTCTCGAAGGGGAGGTAGCCGCGGCCGCCGTACTCGTCCACGAACAGGTACCACTTCTCCCCGGTGTTCGACCTGAACACCGTCGGCCCCTCACCGCGCTCCATCGCGCCCGCGCCGATCCGGTCGGCGACGAACTCGTAGGCCGTCGAGGTCAGTTCCGTCGACTTCTCGCAGGTGACGAACTTCGAGCCGGGAGCGCCCGAGCCGGGCTCGCGCTCGTCCTTGGTGAAGCGGTAGTAGGTGCCCCCGTGTTCCACGACCGTGGAGTCGATGACGGAGTGGCCGGGGTCGTGCCACACCACGGGCTCGCCGAAGGTGCGGAAGTCCCGGGTCGTCGCGTACAGCATCCTGTTGTACGACTCCCCGGTGTGCTCCGGGTCGTCCTGCGCGTACAGGCGGGACGCCCAGTGGACGACGTACGCGTCGAGCGCCGGGTCCCAGTGGGCCTCCGGGGCCCAGGCGTTGCCCGCGTGGTCGGGGGCGATCCGCACCAGGCGCCGACCGGTCCAGTGGACCAGGTCGGTGGAGTCCCAGACCACCACGGACCGGCTGCCGTGCCGCTGCACCCGGTCCCAACTCCCGCCCTCCTCCTCGTACATGCGCAGATCACTGGCGATCAGGAAGAAGCGGTCACCCTGCGGTGAGCGGATCAGGAACGGGTCGCGCAGGCCCTTGGTGCCGACCGTGGAGGTCAACACCGGTCGTCCTCCGTTGAGTTCGCGCCAGTGCAGCGGGTCGTCGCCGCGGCTGAGGGCGAAGCGGATCCGCTCGCCGTCGGCGGTGTCCTCGCCGGTGAAGTAGGCGAAGAGATAGCCGGCGTACTGGGGTTCGGTCACGGGTGGTGCTCCTGGACGGTCGGTGCCTCGCGGTCGGCCCTCGGAGTGTCACCAGCGGGGAAACCGCACGTCAATCGGGATCAGCCGGATACGGGCGAGCGAAAGTTTCGGTCGCTTTCGCGCTCGTGCGGCAACCTCACGGGCCACCGGCGGCGACTGCCGCACATCCCCGTCCCCCAGGAAAGGAGCGTTCCGTGCGGCAGAGCATCGGACGCCACCGCAGAACCCGCACGCTCTCCCTCGCCGCCGCCGTGGCCCTCTCCTCCGGAGCGGGCGGCGTCTACCTCGGCCTGACGAACGGCGGTGCCGAGGCCGCCTCCACCACGGTCACCGTCACCACCACCGCCCGGCTGGAGTCGGCCGTGCGCGACGCGGTCGCCGGCACCGTCATCCAGGTCAGGGCCGGCACCTACACCCCCTCGGCGACCCTGAAGTCCACGGCGAACGGCACCGCTTCGGCACGGATCACCCTCAAGGCGTACAGCGGGGAGAAGGTGCGGATCGACGGCTCGAAGCTGGCCGACGGCTCCCGGCTGGCCGCGATCCACGGCGACTTCTGGACCGTCGAGAACCTCACCTTCCAGAACTCCCCGGCCCAGGGCTTCGTCGCCACCTCCTCGGCCGGCGGCGTCTTCAGGAACCTCGTCACCGCCGACAACGGCGACTCCGGGTTCACCCTGCGCGGCGACGGCACCACCGGCAACCTCGTGCAGAACCTCGACAGCCACGGCAACTACGACGCCTCCGGGCACGGGCAGAACGCCGACGGCATCGCGGTGAAGTTCGGCTCCGGCACCGGAAACCGGATCACCGGGGCACGCCTGTACGACAACTCGGATGACGGGCTGGACCTCTGGCAGTTCTCCTCGCCGGTCACCGTCGACCACTCCTGGGCCTTCGGCAACGGTGAGAACCGCTGGTCCGACCCGGCCTTCGAGGGCGACGGCAACGGCTACGAGCTGGGCGGCGGGGGCGTCCTGGTCGCGCACGTCGTCAACGACAACGCGGCCTGGGACAACACCCTCAACGGGTTCACCGAGAACTCCAACGCCGGCGCGATCGTGCTGAACCGCAACACCGCCTACTCCAACGCCGAGTCCGGCTTCCACTTCGCCACCGGCACGGCGCGCCTCGCGCGGAACCTGGCGGTCGGCGACAGGGGCGGTCCCGCGAAGCTCGGTTCCTCGACGGTGTCCGCCGCCAACAGCTGGGACAGCGGGGTGATCGCGCCGTCCTTCCGGTCGGTGGACGCCGCCACCGCCCACGGCGCCCGTCGGGCGGACGGCTCGCTGCCCGCGACGCCCTTCCTGACCACGGGTTCCACCACCATCGGCGCCACCATGGACTGACCCCGGGCCGCGTCGGCGACCGGCCGAGGAAGACGCCCCCGCCGGTCGTCACCGGCGGGGGCGTCTCTCTGCTGACCGAGGGGGGCTCAGGTCAGCAGGCTCTGGGGATTACTCGTACGTGATGTCAGACGCGCTGAAGAGGCACGACGTTCCGTCCGGACCCACTCCGAGCTGAGTCGGTTCGGCTCCCGAGCTGTTGCCCTTGAACCGTACACATGTCTTGATCTTCTTGCTGCTGTCGCCGTGGATGCGGACCTTGCGCAGCGAGGCGGTGTCCCCGTAGTTGGAGTTGACGCCCACGATCGAGTTCATCGGCGCCGTCACATCCACGTCGTTGATGATGATCGTACGCTTGTACTGCGTGGAGCAGTTACCGCAACTGCGCACCAGCTTGCCGGAGTTCGCGACCTGGAACTTGCTCACGACCAGCTTGCCCGCGCCGTTGAACTGCAGGACCTTGTCCGAGCCGTTCTTCGCGCCGCCGCCGTAGACCGTGTAGACGGACGAGGCGGACTTGCCCTTGAAGGTCGCCGCGTCCTCGCCGACGTCCAGCCACCACACGTTCTGCAGGGTGCAGGAGCCCAGGCAGTGGACGCCGTCGGCGGCCGGGGTGCCGATGATCACGTTCTTCAGGGTGGCGCCGTCGGCGAGCTGGAAGACCGGGTCCTGGCCCTCGTCCTGGCTGTCGCCGCCCAGGGCGCCGCTGCCGTAGAACTTCTGGTACTTGCCGTCGTAGCTGCCCGACACCTTGATGGTGCTGGTCACGGCCTTGCTGCCGGTCGCGGTCGGCCAGCTGGAGGCGGCGCCCGCGGTGGAGAGCATCGCGGTGGTGACGATCGCCGCGCCGGTGATGCCGAGGGCCGAGGCCCCCGCGATCACCGCCCGCCGCTTGCTGACCCGGCGGCGGTGGCGGACGCGCTGTTCGGCTCGTGCAGTCATGCCCATTCCTTGCGTGGGGAGTTGTCGCTTGCGCTACCTGGTCGCCACCGACCTGGAAAGGGTTGCCGCCGCCCGCGGAATTTCCCCCACCGCGCCGTGCCTACGCGTCGCCGTCCTCGCTGTCGTCGTCCTCGTGCCGGGCGAAGCCGCCCGCCACCGAGAGGTCGTCGCCGTCCGCGCGGGCCGTCGCCGTGTAGCCGTCGGCGGCCGCGTCCCGGCCGCCGCGCTCGTGGTCGTACTGCCCGGCGAACACCCACTCGCCCTCGGGGACCGTACGGCCCTCCTTGAGCACCCAGGTGTAGACGAGGAAGCCGTCGCGCTCCGCGACGGTGAGCGCGAAGTCGTCCTCGGGCGGCGAGCGCCAGGCACCGGTGGAGGTCACCCCGCCGGTCTGCGCGATCCTCAACTCGACCGTCAGCTCCGAGAGTTCCTCGTCGGTCTTGAGGGTCACATTGCTCTGCGCCCAGAACTCGTTGCTGTGCGGGTCGACCGAGCCGTCCGACCACAGCGGCCCGTCCTCCTCGCCGGCGGCGGGCGGCCGCCCGGTCGCCGGGGGCCGCGAGGCGGACGGCGACGAACTCGGCTCGCGGGTCGGCTCGGAGGTCTTTGGCGTCGGGTCCGCCGGGGGAGCCGAGGGACGGGGGGAGCGGCTCGTCGCGTCGGGCGAGGGGGCGGCGGTGGGCGTGGGGGAGGTGGCGACCGTTCGCTGCGGCGGGGTGTCGCCCTTCACGGCCGAGGCGACCGCGTACCCGCCGACGGCCAGCACCCCGGCGACCGCGGCGGTGGCGGCGGCCACCCGGACCCAGCCGAACACCGGCGGCCGGCCGGCCCGGTGGTCGGAGCGGGTCTGCTCGGCCATGCCGCGTTCGACCCGGGCGAGGATGTACTCGCGGTTCGGCTCGTGCGCCCCGGCCGCCTCGTGCAGCCGGGCGCGCAGCTCGTCGTGCACGTCCCGCTGCGTCGTCATCGGTCCCTCCCCGTGGCGTCACCGGTGGGCGCCATCGCCGCGTGCATCCTCAGCGGTGCCGCCTTGGGGCCGAGCAGTCGCTGCAGTTCCGCCATCCCCTTGGAGGTCTGGCTCTTCACCGTACCCACCGAGACGCCCAGGGCGAGCGCGGTGTCCTTCTCCGAGAGGTCGAAGGCGTGCCGCAGCACCACGCAGGCCCGTTTGCGGAACGGCAGTCTACGCAGCGCCTCCTGCACGTCGACCACGCCGGCGATGTCCGGGTTCTCGATCCTCTCCTCGCGCTGCGACCAGAACAGGGCGATCCGGCGCCGCTCGCGGACCGCGCTGCGGATACGGGTCCGGGCGAGGTTGGCGACCACGCCCCGGGCGTAGGCGACGGGGTGGTCGGCGGCGCGGACCCGGTCCCAGCGGTTCCACAGGGCCAGCAGCGCGTCCGCCGCCAGATCGTCGGCGGCGTCCGCCTCACCGGTCAACAGATGGGCCAGCCGGGAGAGTTCCGCGTAGTGGCGCTCGAAGAAGGCGTGGAACTCCACGGAGGAGGCGTCGTCGACGACTGTGCCCACGGGCGACCTCTCCTGCCTGTGATTGGCATGTGAATGACATGTGATCGTCCGGCGATCTTCGGTCCGAGGTGCGGAAGCGTAGCAGCGGGCGCGTCCCCGGTTCGTACGGGGCCTCGAACAACGTATGGCCCGCCGCACCTGAGCAGCGCTGATTCCGTAACACGGGGAAAACCTGAAACAGGTTCAACAGGGGAACAATCCAGCCAGCGTTCGCACACCGATCCCTCAGCACCGAGGAGCCGCAGGCATGTCCGAGACACAGGCGAAGGTCGACCGGCCGGGTGGGCCGGCCCCGGCCGTGAGCAGCGTGGACCGTTTCTTCCGGATCTCCGAACGGGGGTCCACCTACGGCCGGGAGATACGCGGCGGCTTCGCCACGTTCTTCACCATGGCCTACATCCTTGTCCTGAACCCCATCATCCTCGGCAGCGCCAAGGACAAGTTCGGCGAGACCCTCGACCCGGTCCAACTCACCACCGCCACCGCCCTGGTGGCCGCTGTCATGACCGTCATCATGGGCGTCGGCGGCAATCTGCCGCTCGCGCTCGCCGCCGGTCTCGGCCTCAACGCCGTCGTCGCCTTCCAGATAGCCCCGCTGATGAGCTGGGACGACGCGATGGGCCTGGTCGTCCTGGAGGGCCTGCTGATCTGCGTCCTGGTCCTCACCGGGCTGCGCGAGGCCGTCATGCACGCCATCCCGCAGGCGCTGAAGCAGGCGATCAGCGTCGGCATCGGCCTGTTCATCGCCTTCATCGGCTTCGTCGACGCCGGCTTCGTCACCCGCATCCCGGACGCGGCGGGCACCACCGTCCCGGTGCAGCTCGGGGCCACCGGGAGCCTCACCGGCTGGCCCGTCCTGGTGTTCTGTCTCGGGGTGCTGCTGACGATCGCGCTGCTGGCCCGCAAGGTCAAGGGCGCGATCCTGATCAGTATCGTGGTGATGACCGTCGTCGCCCTCGTCGTCAACTCGATCGCCGACGTGAAGTCCTGGGGCCTGACCACACCCGAGTGGCCCGAGAAGCTGGTCGACACCCCCGACTTCGGACTGATCGGCCAGTTCAGTCTGTTCGGGGCGTTCGGGCAGACCACCTTCATCACGGTCGTCCTGCTCGTCTTCACCCTGGTGCTGTCCGACTTCTTCGACACCATGGGCACCGTCGTCGGCATCAGCGCCGAGGCGAAGCTGCTCGACGAGGACGGCAAGGTCCCCCACCTCGGCCGGGTGCTGCTCATCGACGGCGCGGCGGCGGTCGCCGGCGGCGCCTCCTCCTCGTCCTCGGCGACCTCCTACATCGAGTCGGCGGCGGGCGTGGGCGAGGGCGCGCGCACCGGCTTCTCCAACCTGGTCACCGGCGGCCTGTTCGCCCTCGCCCTCTTCCTCGGCCCGCTGCTCACCATCGTGCCGCTCCAGGCCGCCGCGCCCGCCCTCGTCGCGGTCGGCTTCCTGATGATGACCCAGGTCAAGCACATCGACTGGGACAGGTACGAGATCGCCATCCCGGCGTTCCTGACGATCGCCGTGATGCCGTTCACGTACTCCATCACCAACGGCATCGGCGCCGGCTTCGTCGCCTACGTCCTCATCAAGACCGTGCTCGGCAAGGCCAAGGAGGTCCACTGGCTGCTGTGGGGGACCTCGGCGCTGTTCCTGGTGTACTTCGCCATCGACCCGATCGAGCAGCTCCTCGGGGTGAAGTAGCCCTCAGCCGGCCAGGGCGGCCTCCATCATCGCCCTGGCCACCGGCGCCGCCAGCCCGTTGCCGCTGACCTCGGAGCGGGCGGCGCCGGACTGCTCGACCAGCACCGCGACCGCCACCTCCCGGTCCCCGGACTTCGCGTAGGAGGTGAACCAGGCGTACGGCGTCTTGCTGTTGTTCTCGCCGTGCTGGGCCGTGCCGGTCTTCCCGCCCACCGTCGCGCCGTCGATCCGGGCGTTGGTGCCGGTGCCCTCCGACACCACCGTCTCCATCGCCGACCGCAACTGCCGGGCCGTGTCGGAGCTGACGATCCGCTCGGTGTCCGGGTCGGAGTCGTGGTCCTCGAGGACCTCGCCGCCGCCGTCGGTCACCTGCGACACCATGTGCGGCGAAACCAGCTCGCCGTCGTTGGCGATGGCCGCCGACACCATGGCCATCTGCAGCGGCGTCGCGGTGACGTCGAACTGCCCGATGCCGCTCAGCGCGGTCTGCGCCCGGTCCATCCCGGACGGGTACACGCTGGGGTACGCCCGCACCGGCACGTCCTGCTCGCTGTCGCCGAAGCCGAACTTCTCGGCCATCGCCCGCACCTCGTCCTGCCCGAGGTCGACGGCCATCTTCGCGAAGACGTTGTTGCACGAGTACTTCAGGGCCGTGCGGATCGTGGCGTTCTCGCAGGGCGCGGACCTGTTCTCGTTCTCCAGCACCGTCGTGGTGTCCGGCAGCGTGTACGGGTCCGGGCTGTCGGTCCGGTCGTCCACCGACGTGTACAGCCCGTCCTCCAGCGCGGCCGCCGCCACGACCAGCTTGAACGTGGAGCCCGGCGGCAGCGGCTGGCGCAGCGCGCGGTTGGTCAGCGGCTTGTCGGGATCGGCCTGGAGCTCCTTCCAGGCCGTACCCGCGGTGTTGGCGTCGGTGAGCGCCGAGGGGTCGTACGACGGCGTCGACACCGTCGCGAGGATCCGGCCGGTCGCCGGATCGATCGCCACCGCCGCGCCCTTGGTGTCGCCGAGCGCCTCGTAGGCGGCCCTCTGCACGGCCGGGTCGATCGTGGTCACCACGTTGCCCGGCTCGGTCCGCTCCCCGGTGACCGTGTCCAGCGGGGACTTCAGCCGGGTGTCGGTGCCGTTGAGCACGTCCTGGTAGATGCCCTCCAGCTGGGTCGCCGAGTACGCCTGCGAGGCGTAGCCCGTCACCGCGGCGTACAGCTCGCCGTCGGTGTAGGTGCGCTTGTAGGCGAGGTCTCCGTCCTCGGTCCGTGCCGAGCCGGTGATCGATTCACCGGCCACGACGATGTTCCCGAGCGGTGCCGCGTACGTCTGGATCGCGTTCCGCCGGTTTTCCGTGTCGTCCGCGAGCGCCCGGCCGTCGTAGAACTGCACCCAGGTGGCCCTGACCAGCAGGGCCAGCACCAGGAGCAGCGAGAAGACCGAGGCGCGCCTGATCGTCTTGTTCATCCCACCGGGACGACGAGCGGCCCGGGGCGAATCGTTCCCTCACGCGGCTTTTCTCATCGACTGTTCATGGAGCGCCGACGGGGGCGGGCCGCGCGGGCCGGGGCGCGCCCGGCGTCAGAGCCTGCGGGTGGCCAGGGTCAGCCGGTCCCGGGCGTCGAAGAGGGCGTCCTTGACCAGCTGCTCGTGGGCCGGGGTCAGCCGGGCCACCGGGACCGAGCAGCTGATCGCGTCCCGGGCCGGCGTCCGGTACGGGATCGCCACGCCGAAGCAGCGCAGGCCCAGGGTGTTCTCCTCGCGGTCCACCGCGAAGCCCTGCTCCCGCACCAGCTGGAGCTCCTCGATCAGCCGCTCGCGGTCGGTGATGGTGTTCTCGGTCAGCGCCGGGAGCGTCTCGGGGAGCAGCTTGCGGACCTGTTCGTCGGTGTAGGTGCTCAGCAGCGCCTTGCCCAGGGAGGTCGAGTGGGCGGGGAGCCGGCGGCCCACCCGGGTGAAGGGGCGCAGATAGTGCTGGGACTGGCGGGTGGCCAGGTAGACGACGTTCGTGCCGTCCAGCCGTGCCAGGTGGATGGTCTCCGTGGTGTCGTCCGAGAGCCGGTCCAGCGTCGGCCGCGCCGCGGCGACCACCTCGTCGCCGTCGATGTACGAGGTGCCGACCAGCAGCGCCCGCACCCCGATGCCGTACCGCGTGCCGGTGGCGTCGGTCTCCACCCAGCCCAGCTCGACCAGGGTGCGCAGCAGCATGTACAGGCTGGACTTGGGATAGCCGACGGCCTCCTGGACCGCCGCGAGGGAGTGCATACCGGGGCGGCCGGCGAAGTATTCGAGCAGTTCAACCGTCCGCACCGCGGACTTGACCTGCGCTCCGCCCCCCGTCTCGCCTGCCGACATCGCCCTTGACCCCTTCGTTCGACGGGAAATAGTCTCCAGCATATTCACCATGAGAGACAGCGTTCAGTATATCGAACGACCTGGTGGATGACCCCGTACTGCGGCAATACATGTGTGGAGGGACCCGCGGTGGCAGCAGCACCAGTCTGGAGTGTCGACCCCCGTACCGGGAAGCAGCGTGAGCAGGTTGCGGTGGAGGCCACAGCCCAGGAGGTGGACGCCGCCGTCCGCGCCGCGCACGGCGCGCGCGGCGCCCTGACCGACCGGTCCGTGCGCGCGGCCTTCCTGCGTTCCGCGGCCGAGCGTCTGGAGGCGGCCAGGGACCAGCTGGTCGAGGCCGCCGACGCCGAGACCGCGCTCGGCCCGGTCCGGCTGACCGGCGAGCTGGCCCGCACCTGCTACCAGCTGAGGGCGTTCGCCGGCATCGTCGACGAGGGCGCCTTCCTCGACGTCGTCATCAACCACCCCGACGACACCGCGACCCCGCCCGTTCCCGACCTGCGCCGCTACAAGGTGCCGCTCGGCGTGGTCGCCGTCTACTCGGCCTCCAACTTCCCCTTCGCCTTCTCGGTCGCCGGCGGCGACACCGCCAGCGCGCTGGCCGCGGGCTGCCCCGTGGTCGTCAAGGCCCACCCCGACCACCCGGGCCTGTCCGAGCTGGTCGCCAAGGTGCTGCGCACGGCCGCCGCCGAGCACGGCATCCCCGGGGGCGTCGTCGGCCTGGTCCACGGCTTCACCGCGGGCGTCGAGCTGATCAAGCACCCGCTGGTCTCGGCGGCCGGCTTCACCGGCTCCGTACGCGGCGGGCGCGCCCTCTTCGACGCGGCGGCGGCCCGGCCGGTGCCGATCCCGTTCCACGGCGAGCTGGGCTCGCTCAACCCGGTGCTCGTCACCGAGGCCGCCGCCGCCGAGCGCGCGGAGGCCATCGGCGCCGGGCTCGCCGGGTCGATGACCCTCGGCGTCGGCCAGTTCTGCGTCAAGCCCGGACTGGTGCTCGCGCCGGCCTCGGACGCGGGCGACCGCCTGCTCAAGTCGCTGACCGACGCCGTGAGCGACGTCGACTCCGGGGTCCTGCTCGACCACCGCATGCGGGACAACTTCGTCGCCGGGGTCGCCGAGCGCGCCGGACTGCCCGGCGTGGAGTCGCCGGTGACACCGGGGGCGGGCGGCGAGCACACGGTGAGCCCGGGCTTCCTGACGGTGCCGGCCGCGAGGCTCGCCGAGGAGGGCGCGCACGACCTGCTGCTGGAGGAGTGCTTCGGACCCGTCACGGTCGTCGTGCGCTACGCCGACGAGGACGAGGCCAAGGCGGTCCTGTCCCGGCTGCCCGGCAACCTCACCGCGACGGTCCAGCTGTCCACCGAGGAGGCCGCGGGCGAGGGGCGCGGGCCCGAGCTGCTCGCGGAGCTGACCCCGCTGGCCGGCCGGGTCCTGGTCAACGGCTGGCCGACGGGTGTCGCGGTCGCCCCGGCCCAGCACCACGGCGGCCCCTACCCGGCGACCACGTCCACCTCGACCTCCGTCGGCGGCACCGCCATCGAGCGCTGGCTGCGGCCGGTCGCCTACCAGGGCGCGCCCGAGGCGCTGCTGCCCGCGGAGCTGAAGGACGACAATCCGCTGGGTCTGCCGCGCCGGTTCAACGGCCGTCTGGAACGCTAGCCCGATGGACCTCGAACTCCCCGAACTGCCCTTCCCGCTGCGCACCTACGGACCCGACGGACACTGGTCCCACGAGGACGGCGTGCTCACCGGATGGGCCGGACCCCGGCAGGACCGCTTCGTCCCGCCGACCGGCGAGAACCTGGACTCCGCCTCGGACGCGCCCCGGCTGCTCGGCGCGCCCGAGGGCGACTTCCAGCTGATCGCCCGCGTCACCGTCGGCTTCGCCGGGGCCTTCGACGCGGGGGTCCTCTACGTCCATGTCGGCGACCGGGCCTGGGCGAAGCTCTGCCTGGAGTACTCCCCGGACGTGCCCACCGTCTGCACGGTGGTCACCCGGGGACACTCCGACGACGCCAACTCCTTCACCGTGGACGGCAGTTCGGTGTGGCTCCGGGTGAGCCGCACCGGGCGGGCCTTCGCCTTCCACGCCTCCCGGGACGGCGAGCGGTGGACCTTCGTCCGGCTCTTCACCCTCGGCGAGGAGAAGGAGACCTCCGCCGCCCTGGTCGGCTTCCTGGCCCAGTCCCCGCTCGGCGAGGGCTGCGTCGTCACCTACGACCACCTGGAATTCCGGCCCGGCTGGCCCGACGACCTCCGCGACGGAAGCTGAGCCCCGGGGCCCCAGCGGCCCCAGGGGTTCCAGGAGCCCCCGGGGCACCGCCGCACTCGCACGGATCCCGACGCGCCTCCGGGGCCCGCCCAGGGACCCGGACGGGAATGAACTCCGCCGCTTGAACGTTCATGCAGTTCTGCGGAGGGAGTCTCCGTATACGTCCGAGCCGGAGAGA
Organism: Streptomyces sp. NPDC000983; assembly: GCF_040299205.1. Lineage (NCBI taxonomy): Bacteria > Bacillati > Actinomycetota > Actinomycetes > Kitasatosporales > Streptomycetaceae > Streptomyces > Streptomyces sp. NPDC000983. Next base: position 85,084 of record NZ_JBEPBM010000017.1, read on the forward strand.
GCCGAGAGAACATGCGCGTCGAGATCTGGAGCGACATCGCCTGCCCCTGGTGCTACGTGGGCAAGGCCCGCTTCGAGAAGGCGCTCGCGGCCTTCCCGCACCACGACGAGGTCGAGGTCGTGCACCGCTCCTTCGAGCTGGACCCCGGGCGCGCCAAGGACGACGCCGGCCCGGTCGTCCCGATGCTCGCCAGGAAGTACGGCATGAGCGAGGCCCAGGCCCAGGCCGCCGAGGACAACGTGGGCGCCCAGGCCGCCGCCGAGGGCCTCGCCTACCGCACCCGGGGCCGTGACCACGGCAACACCTTCGACATGCACCGGCTGCTGCACTTCGCCAAGGAGCACGGCCGCCAGGGCGAGCTGGTCCAGGCCCTGTACGAGGCGAACTTCGCCGAGGAGGAGTCCGTCTTCGGCGACCACGAGCGGCTGGTCCGGCTGGCCGCCGCCGTCGGCCTGGACGCGGCCGCCGCCCGCGCCGCGCTCGCCGACCCCGCCGCCTACGCCGACGAGGTCCGCGCCGACGAGCGGGAGGCCGCCGAGCTCGGCGCCACCGGCGTGCCCTTCTTCGTCATCGACCGCAAGTACGGCGTCTCCGGCGCCCAGCCCGCCGAGCTCTTCGCCCAGGCCCTGACCCAGGCGTGGGGCGAGCGCTCCCCGCTGACCCTGATCGATCAGGGCGCCGGCGACACCTGCGGCCCGGACGGGTGCGCGGTCCCGCAGCCGTGAAACCGCAGGTCGGGGCGGACGTATAAGGAGCGCTTGGCGAATCCCCGCAGAAATTCGCAATGGACGGGGAGTTCCGGGCGCCGCACAGTGGTCCCATGGAGACCTTCGAGAGCCTCGTCCAGGCCGAGTTCGCCCCGGAGAGCGTCTACCTCAACACCGCGAGCAACGGCCTGCTGCCGGCCCGCACCGTCGCCGCCGTACAGCGGGCCGTGCGGCTGCGGGCCGCGGGCCGGCCGCTCGGTTCCCTCTACGAGGACGTGGAGGCCGCCCGCGCCTCCTTCGCCCGGCTGGCGGGAGTGCCGGCCACGCGGGTGGCGGCCGGGGGATCGGTCGCCGAGTACGGCGGGCTGATCGCCGCCTCGCTGCCCGCCGGCGCCGAAGTCCTCACCGCCGAGGCCGACTTCTCCTCCCTGGTCAACCCCTTCCACATGCGCGGCGACCTCAAGGTGCGGGCCGTCCCGCTGGAGCGGCTCGCCGAGTCCGTCCGCCCCGGCACCGCGCTCGTCGCGGTCAGCTCCGTGCAGTCCGCCGACGGCCGCCTCGCCGATCTGGCCGCGGTGCGCGAGGCGGCCCGCGCGCACGGCGCCCGCACCTATGTCGACGCCTCCCAGTCGGCGGGCTGGCTGCCCATGGACACCGGCGACCACGACTTCCTCGCCGCGGTCGGCTTCAAGTGGCTGCTGGGCCCGCACGGCGCCGCCTTCTTCGTCGCCCCCGAGGACTTCGGCGGACTGACCCCGCTGCTGGCCGGCTGGGTCGCCGGCGAGGTCCCCTGGGAGAGCTGCTACGGCCCGGTCGGGGAACTCGCCCACTCCGCACGGCGGTTCGACGTCAGCCCCGCCCTCTTCACCTACGCCGGACTGCGCGCCTCCCTCGCCCTGATCGAGGAACTCGGCGTGGACGCCGTCCACGCCCACGACCTCGCGCTCGCCGACCGCTTCCGCGCCGGACTGGCCGGCCTCGGCCACGCACCCCTCCCGGCCCCCGGCTCGGCGACCGTCTCCGTGCCGGGGCTCGGCCACCGCCAGCCCGCACTGAGCGAGGCCGGCATCGAGGTCTCCGACCGGGCCGGCAACCTGCGCGCCGCCTTCCATCTGTACAACACCCCTGCGGACGTAGACCGGTTGCTCGACGCCCTGTCGTCCTGAACCACTGGCGCGGGCTCCGCCGGGACGCTAGGAAAGGCACCGGGGGTGGTGGTGCCGGTGGAGTCCACGGACGGCACGTCCGTCGGCCCGGCCGCCGACGCGGAACTGCACCGGCGGCTGGTGTACGGCGACGAGTCCGCGCTGGCCGAGGTGTACGCGGCGTACGTTCCGCTGGTGCGGCGGATCGCCGTGCGGGTCACCCGCGCCCGGGCCGCCGCCGAGGACGTGGCGCAGGAGGTCTTCGCCCACCTGTGGAGCCGCCCCTACGCCTACGACCCGCGCCGCGGATCGCTGCGCACCTGGCTGTCGATGCTCGCCCACCGGCGGGCCGTGGACTGGGTGCGCGGCGAGGCCCGGCACCGCAAGCACGCGCACGCCGACGCATCCGCCCTCGACACCGTCCCCGAGCCCGGCCCCGGCCCCGACGAGACCGTGGTCGACCGGGAGCGCGCCCTCCTCCTGCACACCGCGCTCGCCGAACTCCCCGCCCCGCAGCGGGAGGTCGTGCACCTCGCCTACTTCGCGGGCCGCACCTACCGCCAGGCCGCCGCCGAACTCGGCATCCCCGAGGGCACCGCCAAGACCCGGCTGCGCACCGCCCTGCGCCGCCTGGCCGACACCCTCGCCGACCCACCCGACCCCGCGCTCGAAAGAGGCGCATGATGGCAGGAAGGAAGAGCGGGGAAGGAGGCCGCGGGTGACCGAACACGAGGACGTGCGCGAGCTGCTGGCCGCCTGGGCCTTCGGGGCCCTGGAACCGCAGGACGCCGAGCGGGTGCCCGCCCACCTCGCCGCCTGCCCCGACTGCGCCGCCGAGGCGCGGCGGCTGCGCGAGACGGTACGGCTGCTCGACGGGCCGCCCATCGGCGGCCTGCCCGCCCGGCCCGCCGCCGCCCCTGTGCCGCCCGCGCTGCTCGCGCGGCGCCCGGCGCCGCCCCCGGCCGCCGGGCACACGGGACCCTACGCCGCCGCCGTCCGGGGCCTGACCGCACTCCTCGCCGAGGCGGACGGCCGCTGGTCCACCCCGGTGGTGCACGACTGGGACGTCCACGCCACCGTCGCCCATCTGCTCGCCGCCGACGAGGCACTGGCCGGACGGCTCGGCATCGCCGCCCGCGTCCCGGCGACCGCCCCGCCCGGGGACACCGGCTGGGAGGACGCCTGGGACCTGCGCACCGCCGAGGTCATCGCCCACGAGTACGGCCGTACGCCCCGGGAGACCGTCGGCTCCTGGTCGGCGCAGGCCGCCGCGCTGCTCGCCACCCCGGAGGCGCGGGACGGCGAACTCGCCGCGCGGGCCGAGACGTTGATGGGGCTGCGGCTGCCGGTCGCCGACCATTTCGTGGTGCGCGGCTTCGAGACGTGGATCCACACCGACGACATCGGCCGCGCCCTCGGACTCGCCGTCCCGCCGCCGCCCGAGGCGCATCTTCGGCGCATGGTCCGGCTGGCCGTACGGGTCCTCGGTCTGGCACTCGGCCGGGAGGCGGCGCCGGTGCTGCTCTCGGTCCCCGGTGTGGAGGAGTGGGTGCTGGGCTCGACGGACGACCCGGTCCGGGCCGAACTCGCCCTGGACCCGGTCGACCTGTGCCTGCTCATGGGCGGACGGCGCACGCCCGCGGAGGTGCCCAGGAACGCCACGGGCGACGCGGCCGCCGTACGGAACGTACTGGAGCGGGCCGCGTCGCTGGCGTGGCTGTGAGGGGGCACGTCTCCGGTGGGCGCCGGCTCACCGGAGACCCACCGGAGCGGAGGGTCACTTCACCGGAGTGAAGTCCCTGGCCCCGATGAAGGCGGGCCGCCGTACCGGAGCCGCGAACGGCTCGACCGCCTCGTTCTCCACGCTGTTGAAGACGATGAAGACGTTGCTGCGGGGGAACGGCGTGATGTTGTCGCCGGAGCCGTGCATGCAGTTGCAGTCGAACCAGGTCGCCGAACCGGCCCGGCCGGTGAACAGCCGGATGCCGTGCCGGCCGGCCAGCTCGGTCAGCGCCTCGTCCGAGGGCGTGCCCGCGTCCTGCATCTGGAGCGACTTCTTGTAGTTGTCCTTCGGGGTGGCCCCCGCGCAGCCGAGGAACGTCCGGTGCGAGCCCGGCATGATCATGAGCCCGCCGTTGGTGTCGTGGTTCTCGGTCAGCGCGATCGACACCGACACCGTCCGCATGTTCGGCAGACCGTCCTCGGCGTGCCAGGTCTCGAAGTCCGAGTGCCAGTAGAAGCCACTGGCCCCGAAGCCCGGCTTGACGTTGATCCGGGACTGGTGGACGTACACGTCCGAGCCGAGGAGCTGCCGGGCCCGCCCGACCACCCGCTCGTCACGCACCAGGGCCGCGAACACCTCGCTGATCCGGTGCACCTCGAAGACCGAGCGGATCTCCTTGGACTGCGGCTCGATGACCGAGCGTTCGTCCGCGCGGATCCCCGGGTCGGTGACCAGCCGCTCCAGCTCCCGCCGGTAGACCGCCACCTCGTCGTCGCCGAGCAGCTCCTCCATGGCGAGGAAGCCGTCGCGTTCGTAGGACTCCAGGTCGAGGGCCGTGATCGGGCCCGCCGCGCCGGGCGGGGACCAGACCACGGGGTCCTTGCGCGGGGTCGATACCTCGGTCGCGCCCCGGCTGGGGTACAGATCGGTCGTCGTCATGACTCTCACACCTCCTCGGGCTCGGTGAGCAACGGGTAGACGCCGTTCTCGTCGTGGTCCTCCCGGCCGGTCACGGGCGGGTTGAAGACGCACAGGCAGCGGAAGTCCTGCTTCACCCGCAGCGTGTGCCGCTCGTGGCCGTCCAGGAGGTACATCGTCCCGGGCGTGATCGTGTGGGTCAGCCCGGTCTCGTGATCGGTCAGTTCGGCCTCGCCCTCGACACAGACGACCGCCTCGATGTGGTTCGCGTACCACATGGACGTCTCCGTACCCGCGTACAGAATCGTCTCGTGGAGGGAGAACCCGACCCGCTCCTTGGCGAGGACGATGCGTTTGCTCTCCCAGGTGCCGGACGCGGCCCTCACATGCCGGTCGGTGCCTTCGATCTCCTTGAACGAACGGACGATCACGGTATTGCACGCCTCCTGATCAGACGGTCTCTCGTACGGCGCGGGCGAGGACGCTGAGGCCCTCGTCCAGCTCTTCGGGGGTGATGGTCAGCGCGGGCAGCAGCTTGACGACCTCGCTCTCCGGGCCGGACGTCTCGATGAGCAGCCCGAGTTCGAAGGCGCGCTGCGCCACCCGGCCGGCGCGGGCCTTGTCGTGGAACTCCAGGCCCCACACCAGACCGCGGCCGCGGTACTCCTTCACATCGGCGAGGTTCTCCTCGGTGATGGAGATCAGCTCCTGCTCGATCTGCTCACCGCGGGTCCGGGTCTGCTTCTCCATCGCGGAGCCGTCCGCCCAGTAGGTCTCCAGGGCGGCGGTGGCGGTGACGAAGGCGGGGTTGTTGCCGCGGAAGGTGCCGTTGTGCTCGCCCGGCTCCCACACGTCCAGCTCCGGCATGAACAGGCAGAGCGACATGGGCAGTCCGTAGCCGCTGATGGACTTGGACACGGTGACGATGTCCGGGGTGATGCCCGCCTCCTCGAAGGAGAAGAAGGCGCCGGTACGGCCGCAGCCCATCTGGATGTCGTCGACGATCAGCAGCATGTCCTGCCGCTTGCACAGCTCGGACAGCTCGCGCAGCCACTCGGTGCGGGCCACGTTGATGCCGCCCTCGCCCTGCACGGTCTCCACGATCACCGCGGCCGGCTTGTTCAGTCCGGACCCCTGGTCCTCCAGCAGCCGCTCGAACCAGAGGAAGTCCGGGACCTGGCCGTCGAAGTAGTTGTCGAACGGCATCGGCGTGCCGTGCACCAGCGGGATACCGGCCCCGGCCCGCTTGAAGGCGTTGCCGGTCACCGCGAGCGAACCCAGCGACATCCCGTGGAAGGCGTTGGTGAACGACACGATCGCCTCGCGCCCCTTCACCTTCCGCGCCAGCTTCAGCGCGGACTCCACGGCGTTGGTGCCCGTCGGCCCGGGGAACATCACCTTGTACGGCAGGTCGCGCGGGCGCAGCACCAGGTCCTGGAAAGTCTGCAGGAAGGTGCGCTTGGCGGTGGTCGACATGTCGAGCCCGTGCGTGACGCCGTCGCGCTCCAGGTAGTCGAGCAACGCCCGTTTCAGGACCGGGTTGTTGTGCCCGTAGTTCAGCGAACCGGCCCCGGCGAAGAAGTCCAGGTACTCGTGGCCGTCCTCGTCGTACATACGGCTGCCCCGCGCCCGGTCGAAGACCGTGGGCCAGCTTCGGCAGTAGCTGCGCACCTCGGACTCCAGGGTCTGGAAGACGCTGAGGTCGGGCTGGGTGATGGTCACGGCGAAATCGCTCCTCGGTGCGTGGGGGGTTCAGAGGGGGAGGGGACCGATGCGGTGCAGGACCTCGGGGTCGTGCGGCCCGTCGGGGAACAGGCCCGTGTCGAAGAGCACCTCGCGCTCCAGGGCGGCGCCGTGCCGCTCGGCGAAGGAGGCGAACAGCCGCTCGGAGGCGGTGTTGCCCGGTGAGACGGTGGTCTCGACATGCGTCACGCCATGACTGCCGCCGACCCGCGCCACGAGCCCGTCGAGGAGCCTGGCGGCGATCCCGCGCCCGCGGTGGGCGTCGTCCACGGCCACCTGCCAGACGAGCAGGGTGTGCGGGCGGTCCGGCCGTACGTAGCCGGTGACGAAGCCGACCGGCTCGCCCCGCTCGTCCCGGGCGACGGCCGAGGTGCCGGCGAAGTCCCGGCACCACAGCAGATAGCTGTAGGACGAGTTCAGGTCGAGAACCTCGGAGTCCTTGGCGATACGCCAGAGCGCACCGCCGTCGGTCACCTTGGGCCGGTCGATTTGCAGGTCTGCTTGTGCGGCAGTCATGCGAATTGAACTTACCGAGGGAATTTCAAAATTGCATTGCTGCTCGGGGTTACGTGCGCGGAGGCGGTGTGTTATTCGCGCGAGTGGCGATACGTCCGATTCTGTCCCGAATATATGGGGCAAATGGGCCGCGATGTGTAACGCGTCACAACCATGTAATCCCCGTGGGACCCGCTCGAATTACTCGGGTTGACGCGAGTGGAATCCATGCGTTTACGGCCCGGAAAAGCGGGCAGAAGCGTAGCGGGAGGCCGAGGGGAATCTGCTACCGGAATGGAATTCTCTCATCGCGCCGAATTCAATTCCGGGTAACCCTCCGGAAGGTTCCTAGCCGCGCGCCCCGCCCACCGCCGAGCCGAGCGCCGCCAGACAGCGCCGTACCGTGCCCTCGGTCGCGTGGGTCCCGTAGTGGTTCACCCGGATCATCTCCTTGGCCAGGGCGCCGCCGCCCGCGGCCAGCGGCAGCGTCGGGTCCTGCGCCAGCGCCTTGGCCACCACCTCGGCCGCGACCACGCCCGCCGGGGTTCTCAGGGTCGTGGCGACCGGCGCCGCGTCCCGCGCCTCGTACACGTACGGCTCCAGGCCCACGCCCAGTGCCACCGCCCCCGCCCGCGTCGCCGCGGCGGCGGACGCGTGCCGGGACATCACCGTCTCCAGGCCCTCCGCCTCGATCCGCGCCACGCAGGCGTCCAGCGCCTCCATCTCCAGCTGCGCCGGAGCGTGCAGCAGGGCGCGCCGGCCGCCGTCGATCCAGCGCTCCTTCCAGTCCAGCAGCGACAGATAGGAGCGGCGCGGCGCCCGCGGGTTCGCCGCCATCCGGGCCCACGCCCGCTCGCTCACCGACACCGCCGACACGCCCGCCGGGCCGCCCATCGCCTTCTGTGCGCCGATCACGCACAGGTCGACGCCCCAGTCGTCCGGCAGTACCGGCTCGGCGCCGATCGACGCCACCGCGTCCAGGTAGAACAGGGCGCCGTGGGCGCGCACCACCTCGCCGATCTCCGCGACCGGGTTGGTGTTGCCGGTCGCCGCCTCGGCGTGCACCAGGGAGACGAAGTCGATCTCCGGGTGCCCGGTGAGGGCCTCGTCGATCTGCGCGGCCGTCACCGCGGTGTGGAAGGGCACCGCCAGGTCGATCACCGCGGCCCCGCAGTCCCGCAGCCAGTCGCCGAAGGTCTGCCCGTACGGGCCGGTGATCACGTTCAGCGCGGTCGTGCCGGGGCCCGCCGTGCCGCGGATCGCGCCCTCCAGCGGCAGCAGCGCCTCGCCCTGCGTGATCACGACGTCCTGCCCGGTGCGCAGCAGCCGCGCCACCCGGTCCTCGATCGAGGCGAACCGCGCTGCGTCCATCGGGGCGAGATCCAGGAAGGGGTGGGTCACGGCGGTGCTCTCTTCACTCACGAGGGTCGACCTGTCGAGGGTAGCCGTCGCCCTCCCACTCCCGACTTCTTAGGCCGAACGCCCCGGCGGCCATGGGTTTGATTTGAGGTACTCAAACTTCTCCTTATAATCGGAACGCACAGTCCCCCCACAGGAGGCTCCCCCTTGAAGACGACCCTCGGGCGCCGGACCCGCATTCTGGCCGCCACCACCGCGACGGCAGGGCTCGTGCTTGTGGCCGGCTGCTCCTCCGACGACGACGGCGGCAGCGGCAGCAAGACCGCCGCCGGTGGCGTCGAACTCGTCAAGGCGGGTCAGCTCACCACCTGCACCCACCTGCCCTATCCGCCTTTCCAGTCGGAGATCGACGGCAAGGTGCAGGGCTTCGACGTCGCCCTGATCGACCTCGTCGCCGAGAACCTGGGCGTCGAGCAGGAGATCCTCGACACCCCGTTCGAGAACTTCAAGACCGGCGCCTTCCTCAACTCCGGCGAGTGCGACCTGGCCGCCGCCGGTATGACCATCACCGAGGAGCGCAAGAAGAACGTCGACTTCTCGGACCCCTACTTCGAGGCGACGCAGGCCGTGCTGGCCGACAAGGACAGCGGCGTCACCTCCTTCGCCGACCTCAAGGGCAAGAAGGTCGGCGCCCAGGCGCAGACCACCGGCGAGGACTACGCCAAGAGCCAGGGCCTGGACCCGGTCTCCTTCGAGTCCTCCGACGCCGTCCTCAACGGCCTGCGCACCGGCCAGGTCGACGCCGTCGTCATCGACTACCCGGTCGTCCAGGGCTGGCTGAAGGACAAGGCCAACGCCGACGCCTTCGAGGTCGCCGAGCAGATCAACACCGGTGAGCAGTACGGCTTCACGGTGAAGAAGGGCAACACCGCCCTGCTCACCGCCGTCAACAAGGCGCTCACCGACGCCAAGGCCGACGGCACCTACAAGGAGATCTACGAGAAGTGGATCGGTCCGTACGAAGAGTCCGCCGCCTCGCCGGCCGCGTCCTGACCCGATGGCCGACACGGACGCACGACTCCAGCCGAAGAAGAAGGGCCTGACCCGCAGTCAGAAGCGCCGCCTGTCACGCGGAGCGCAGTACGTCGTCTTCGTGGCGGCCGTGGTCGCCTTCGCGGCCTCGGCCGACTGGGACCGGCTCCAGAACCAGTTCGCCCAGTGGGACATCGCCGAGCAGATGTTCCCGGACGTCATCACCCTGGCGCTGAAGAACACCGTGCTGTACACGCTGTCCGGCTTCGTCTTCGGGCTGGTCCTCGGCATGGTCATCGCACTGATGCGGCTGTCCTCGGTGGGCCCCTACCGCTGGTTCGCCGGCGTCTACATCGAGATCTTCCGCGGACTGCCCGCCCTGCTGATCTTCATCTTCATCGGGGTGGCCGTCCCGCTGGCCTTCCCCGGCACCGAGATCCCCGGCGGCACCTACGGCAAGGTCGCCCTCGCGCTCGGCCTGGTGGCGGCCGCGTACATGGCCGAGACGATCCGCGCGGGCATCCAGGCGGTGCCCAAGGGGCAGATGGAGGCGGCCCGTTCGCTGGGGTTCTCGCCCGCCCGGGCGATGGTCTCGGTGATCATTCCGCAGGCGTTCCGGATCATCCTGCCGCCGCTGACCAACGAACTCGTCCTGCTCTTCAAGGACTCCTCGCTCGTGCTCTTCCTCGGCGTCACCCTGGAGGAGCGCGAACTGTCCAAGTACGGACGCGACCTGGCCAGCACGACCGCCAACTCCACGCCGATCCTCGTCGCCGGCCTGTGCTACCTGCTGGTCACGATCCCGCTCGGCTTCGTCGTGCGCCGCATGGAGGCCAAGGCCCAGGAGGCCGTGAAGTGAGCCGTCCCGAGATCCACGTCAAGGGCCTGCACAAGTCCTTCGGCGACAACGAGGTCCTCAAGGGCATCGACCTGGAGATCCGGCAGGGCGAGGTGGTCTGTGTCATCGGCCCGTCCGGCTCCGGCAAGTCCACGCTGCTGCGCTGTGTGAACCTGCTGGAGGAGCCGAGCAGGGGCCAGGTCTTCGTCGGCGGCACCGAACTCACCGACCCCGACGTCGACATCGACGCCGTACGCCGGCGGATCGGCATGGTCTTCCAGCAGTTCAACCTCTTCCCGCATCTGACGGTGACCGAGAACCTCACGCTGCCGCAGCGGCGGGTCCTCAAGCGGGGCAAGGCCGAGGCGGCGAAGGTGGCCGCCGAGAACCTGGAGCGGGTGGGCCTGTCGGAGAAGGCGGGCGCCTACCCGGCCTCCCTCTCCGGCGGCCAGCAGCAGCGGGTGGCGATCGCCCGGTCGCTGGCCATGGGGCCCGAGGTGATGCTCTTCGACGAGCCGACCTCCGCCCTGGACCCGGAACTCGTCGGCGACGTCCTCGCCGTCATGCGGATGCTGGCCGACGAGGGCATGACGATGATGGTCGTCACCCACGAGATGACCTTCGCCCGTGAGGTCGCCGACCGGGTCGTCTTCATGGACGGCGGACAGATCGTCGAGGACGGCACCCCGGCCCAGGTCATCGGCAGCCCCCGCCACGAACGCACCCGCCACTTCCTCTCCCGCCTGCTGGACCCGGCCATGGCCGATGTGGAGGAGGAGACCTCCGACCAGGTGGGCAAGTCCCGGTAGCTCCTTGACTAGGGTGCGGGGCATGAGCGATCACGCGGTGCTGCACGTGCGAGGCCGGATCCTGGTCGGGCCCGAGGAGGTCCGGGACGAACTGTGGGTCGTCGGCGGCCGGGTCACCTACGACCGCCCCGCCGGCGCCCAGGACGTCCGCACCGTCGACGGCTGGGCCCTGCCCGGCCTCGTCGACGCGCACTGCCACGTCGGCCTCGGCGCCCACGGCCCCGTCGACCGGGACGTCGCCGAGAAGCAGGCGCTCACCGACCGCGAGGCGGGCACCCTGCTGATCCGGGACGCCGGTTCCCCCTCCGACACCCGCTGGGTCGACGACCGCGAGGACCTCCCGAAGATCATCCGGGCCGGCCGGCACATCGCCCGCACCCGCCGCTACATCCGCGGCTACGCCCACGAGATCGAGCCCGCCGACCTCGTCGCCTACGTCGCCCGGGAGGCCCGCCGCGGCGACGGCTGGGTGAAGCTCGTCGGCGACTGGATCGACCGCGACCTAGGCGACCTGGCCCCCAGCTGGCCGCGCCAGGCGGTCGAGGCCGCCATCGCCGAGGCTCACCGCCTCGGCGCCCGCGTCACCGCGCACTGCTTCGCCGAGAACTCCCTGCGGGACCTGGTGGAGGCGGGCATCGACTGCGTCGAGCACGCCACCGGCCTCACCGACGACCTGATCCCGCTCTTCGCCGAGCGGGGCGTCGCGATCGTGCCGACCCTCGTCAACATCGCCACCTTCCCCAAGCTCGCCGAGGGCGGCGAGGCCAAGTTCCCGCGCTGGTCGGCGCACATGCGCAGGCTCCACGAACGCCGCTACGACACCGTCCGGGGCGCCTACGACGCCGGCATCCCCGTCTTCGTCGGCACCGACGCGGGCGGCACCCTGCCGCACGGGCTGGTCGCCGACGAGGTCGCGGAACTGGTCACCGCGGGACTGCCCGCCCGGGACGCCCTCGCGGCGGCCACCTGGTCCGCCCGCGCCTGGCTCGGCCGCCCCGGCCTGGAGGAGGGCGCTCCGGCGGACCTGGTGGTCTACGGGACGGACCCGCGCGCCGACGTCCGCGTCCTCGCGGCGCCCCGCAGGATCGTGCTCGACGGACGGGTCGTCGGTTGACCGGGCGTGACCTGCCGGGCCTGCGGATCGTTCTGCACTCCGGCTCGCACGACCCGGCACCGCGCGGGTGCGCCGGTACGGGGGAGAACGAGGGAACACCCGTGCCGGACGATTCGAAAAGGTTCACGGAAACACCACGTTGGAGTGAAGTGACGCAGGATCGCTGACTGTTCACTCCGTGTGCGTAATTCTGACCGGGTCCCAAGCAAGTCTCTCTGGGGGTCCCACCACCTTGAACGGCCATCACTTCCGCATGCCCGCACGCCGTTTCGCCACCGTCGCGGCGGCCACCGCCCTCGCCGCCGGACCGGTGGCGCTGGCCGGGGCGGGCTCCGCGCACGCCACCGACGACGAGGGCCGCGCGAGCGCCGTGGTCCTGCGCACCGGGCTCGACGTGTCCCTGCTCAACAAGACCGTGAACGTCCCGCTCGCGGTCTCCCTCAACGAGGTCGAAGCACCCGCCAGCGCCGAGAAGACCGCGCTCACCGCCACCCTGGACGGCGTCGACGGCGGACAGCCGTTCAACGTGCTGAGCGCCGAGGTGGCCTCGGCGAAGGCGACGGTCACCGACGCGAAGGCCGAGGGGTACACCAACCTCGCGCACGCCAGGATCCATGTGCCCGGGCTGCCGCTGCTCTCCCTGATCGAGGTGGAGGGCGTCACCTCCAAGGCGACCTGCGAGGCGGGCAAGGCGCCCACCGCCACCTCCAACGTGCTCGGCGCGGTGACCGTCCTCGGCAAGAAGGTCACCCTCACGGCCGGCGGCCCCACCGACGTCCAGGTCCCGGGCGTGGGCGAGGTCCGCCTGGACCTGTCGAAGACGGAGACCGGTACGCGTACGGCGGCCGCCACCGCCCTCGAACTCACCGTCTCCGTCAACCCGTTGAAGCTGAACGTGGCCGAGGTGACCGGCACGGTGACGCTGGCGAAGGCCACCTGCGAGACCCCGGCGGCGCCCGCCCCCGCCGCCGTTCCGAGCGAGGAGGCGCCGGAGATCCGGACCCAGGGCGGACCCGTCGAGGAGGCGGGCCTCGCCGAGACCGGCGGCAGCTCGAAGACCCCGTACATCGCGGGCGGCGCCCTCGCCCTGCTCCTCGCGGGCGCGGGCGCGGTGGCCCTGTCCCGCCGGGCCAAGGGCTGACGGGACCCCGACGGCGGCACGCCCCGGGCGCGCCGCCGTGGCCCCTCACGGCGTTCCCATCCCGGCGCCCGCGAGCGGTATCGCCACGCACGGCGCCACCCGCCGGACCGACGCCGCGGCGGGCAACAGCCCTCGCTGTGGCCGATGCCCTGCTGTCACCGGGCCGGCCCCGCAGGATCCGCCGCCGCGTCTGCTCCGGCTGGGTGCGCCGCTGCTCCCGAGCGTGCCGAGGTGCCGGCCCTGGGCACCGACGGCGCTCCGCGTCACCCCGAACGGCACCGGCCCGGCTGGTGCGCTGCTGACCGCCGACAGGCGTGGGCCCCGGCCACCGGGGGCGCCGGACGCCACCCTTAAGCGGGCTCGGCCGCCCGGATGCTCACCGCAGGGTCCGTCTGCCCGGCTGGTGCGCGCATGCCGAGGTGCCGGTCCCGGGCGCCGACGGATTGTCTTGCGTCCCCTCAAGCGGCGTGGGCCCGAACCGGTGCCGCGCCTCACCGAGGCGTCCGCCCCGGCCCGCGCCGCCGTTCACCGCGAGGGCATACCCCTGCCGGCCTCGCAGCGCACAGCAGGGTTTCCCGCGGCGCCCGCCCCGCCCGCCGGGGCAGCCGCCGTGCCGCCCACTGCGGCATCAGCCCCCGTGCTAGCCGCCTCGCGCCAGCCGTTCAGCGCAGCGCCCGGTCCAGTGCTCGCAGGAACGCGTCCGTCGTGCCCCTGTCGCGTACCGCCAGGCGGAGCCACTGCGTGTTCAGGCCGGGAAAGGTGTCTCCGCGGCGTACCGCGAAGCCCAGGTCGCGCAGGCGGTGTCGGACCGCTGCGGCGTCCGGGAGCCGGATGAGGACGAAGGGGCCCTCGGCCGGTTCCGCCACCCGCAGGCCCCGGGGCGCGAACTCCGCGAGCCCCGCGAGGAGATGGGCCCGGTCGGCGGCGATGCGGTGGGCGGCGTGGGCCGCCTCGGCCAGCGCGCGCGGCTCCACGCAGGCCAGCGCCGCGGCCAGCGCGGGCGTGGACACCGGCCACAGCGGCTGGGCCCGCTCCAGCTCCGCGATCGTCTCCGGGGCGGCGAGGACGTAGCCGATGCGCAGCCCGGCCAGGCCCCAGGTCTTGGTCAGGCTGCGCAGCACCACCAGCCCGGGCACGTCCGTGCGCCCGGCCAGGGCCTCCCGCTCACCGGGGACCGCGTCCATGAACGCCTCGTCCACCACCAGCGTCCGCCCCGGCCGGGCCAGCGCGGCGATGTCGGCCGCCGGGTGCAGCACCGACGTCGGGTTGGTGGGGTTGCCGATCACCACCAGGTCCGCCTCCTCGGGGACGGCCGCCGGGTCGAGGCGGAAGCCGTCCGCCTCCCGCAGCAGCACCCGGTCCACGGTGTGCCCGGCGTCCCGCAGCGCCGCCTCCGGCTCGGTGAACTGCGGGTGCACCACGACCGGCCGGCGCACCTTCAGGGCGCGCGCCAGCAGCACGAACGCCTCCGCGGCACCCGCCGTCAGCAGCACCCGCTCCGCCGGGAGCCCGTGTCGGGCCGCCACCGCCGCCCGCTCCGCCCGCCCGTCCGGGTAGGCGGCCAGCGAGGTGAGGGAGCCGGCGATGCGCTCCCGCAGCCACGGCGGGGGAGTGTCCGCGCGGACGTTCACCGCCAGGTCGACCAGGGCCGAGCCGTCGTCGCGCATCTCGGCGTCGCCGTGGTGCCGCAGGTCGTGTCCCTCAGTGCTCATCGCCGTGTCCTCCCGTGCGCGGGTCACCCGCGACCGCCTCCCGATACCGCTCCGTCACCAGCTCCAGCAGCTCCGGCCCCGGGCCGATCACCCCGGCCGGAACCACCTCCACCTCCGGATGCGCCTCCGCCCACCCCTCGGCCTGCTGCCCCACCCGGTCCGGCAGGACCCCGGGGAACAGTGAGTACGGCAGCACCACGATCCGCCGCGCCCCGAGCCGTACACACCGGTCCAGGCCACTCGGCACGTCCGGTGCCGCCGGCGACAGGAACGCCGGCTCCACGCCCGCGTACCCGCGGCCCTCCCACAGCAGCCGGGCCGCCGCGTGCACCTCGGCGTTGGCGCCCGGGTCGGTGGAACCGCGGCCCACCAGCAGCACGGTGACCTCCGCGCGGGCCCGCGGGTCCCGCCCGCCGAGCGCCTCGTCGAGCCGCCGCTCCAGCACGTCCAGCAGCGCGGGGTGCGGCCCCAGGGGGCGGCCGTGGAGGCAGGAGACGCCAGGGTGGCGCTCGGCCTCGCGGGCGAGGGCGGACGGGACGGCGTTCCCGGCGGACAGCGTCAGCGGCACCGCGGCGATCCTGCGGGCGCCCCGCGCCACCAGTTCGGCGAACGCGGCACCGAGCGACGGCTCGGCCGGTTCGAGGAGACCGCCCGCGACGGGCAGATCCGGGTGCCGGCGCCCCAGCTCACCGACGAACTCGCGGAACGCCTCGGCGTCGTCGCGGGTGCCGTGGCCCGCGACGAGCAGGGCGGGCGGTGGGCTGTTCACGGCTTCTCCTGAAGGGGTGCGGAACGGGAGGGCGGTACGGCGGGACGCCGTACGACCGCGCAGGTGGCCATGGCCGACTTCTGCTTGGGGACGAGGAGTTGACCACCGTGCCGGAGCGCAGACGCCTCCGCGACCGACGGCGTGCCCACGGCCGCCAGCGCGGCCCCGGACGGACTCGGCACCGCGACGGCCGCCAACTCCCCGGCGGAGTAGGTCACCAGCGGCACGCCCAGCCGCCGCGCCGCCCCGACGACCCCGGGCTCGCCCGACTTGGCGTCCACGGTGGCCAGTTCGACGACCGAGCCGACCGGCAGACCCGCCAGCGAGCCGAGGATCAGCGCGAGCAGCTCCTCGGCGGACACCCCCTTGGCGGCGCCGACGCCGACGACCAGACCCGGCTCGGGCGACGTGCCGCCGCTCGGGGCATCGGCCATGGGGATCGGTCCTCTCCTGCGCGGTGCCGGCCCGGGCCGGCGGGAAAAGTCAGTGGGCACGCGGGCGTCGTACACGCACGGACGCCCGCCGATCGGATAGCAAGGCCCTATGGCGGTCCTTGTCGCGCTCGGCGCGTTCCTGATGACGCTGGCCGGCGGCTGGACGGCGCAGCGGGTCACCGACCGGCGCCATCTGGTGCTGGGCCTCGCCGGAGGCCTGATGCTGGGCGTGGTCGGCCTCGACCTGCTGCCCGAGGCACTGGAGGCGGCGGGCGAGGAGATCTACGGCGTACCGGCCGCGCTGCTGCTGTTCGTGGCCGGATTCCTCCTGGCCCACCTGGTGGAACGGCTCCTGGCGGTCCGTCAGGCGGCGCACGGCGCGGAGGAGTCGGACGGCCGCGCCCCCGAGGTCGGTCTGACGGCGGCCGCCGCGATGGTCGGCCACAGCGCGATGGACGGGGTCGCGATCGGCGCGGCGTTCCAGGTCGGCGGCGGCATGGGCGCCGCCGTGGCACTCGCGGTGATCGCCCACGACTTCGCGGACGGCTTCAACACGTACACGATCGCCAGCCTGTACGGCAACGCCCGCAAACGGGCCCTCGCGATGCTGTACGCGGACGCGTTCGCGCCGGTGGTGGGCGCCGCCTGCACCACGTTCGTGACCATCCCCGAAGGGCTGCTCGGCGGCTATCTCGGCCTGTTCGGCGGCGCCCTGCTCTACCTCGCGGCGGCGGAGATCCTCCCCGAGGCCCACCACGAGCACCCGGCCCGCTCCACCGTGCTGTGCACGATCGCGGGGGCGGCGTTCATCTGGCTGGTGGTGGGCACGGCCGGCGGCTGACCGCCCCGCGGCGCCGGCCGTCGGCCGGCCGCTCACGGCGTCGCGCACCTCTCCACGAACCGGCGGGCGACCTCCGGCCGGGCCGCCCAGTGCGTGTGCAGATAGCTCGCGTGCACACCCTGCTGCACGAACCCCTCGACCCGCCGCTGCGGGGAGTGCATCCCCCAGGCGGGCGCCGCCCCGGCGCCCGGCTCCACCACGGTCCGGTGGAACTCGTGCCCGCGCATCCGGGTCCCGGCGGCGGCGAGCGAGCTGTCGCCGACGGCGACCGCGTCCCGGTAGCCGAGCGTGAGCCGCCCGCTCATCCGCGCGCTCGCGTCGAGGACCCCGCACATGGGCTGCCCGTCCAGCTCGCGGCAGAGATAGAGCAGCCCGGCGCACTCCGCGGCGATCGGGGCGCCGTCCCCGGCGAGGGTGGCGACGGCCTTGCGCAGCGGCTCGTTGGCGGACAGCTCGGCGGCGTACATCTCCGGGAACCCGCCCCCGATCACCAGCCCGCCGGTGCCCTCCGGCAGGGCCTCGTCGCGCAGCGGATCGAACGGTACGACCTCGGCGCCGGCCGCGCTGAGCAGCTCGGTGTGCTCGGCGTAGGAGAACGTGAAGGCGGGCCCCGCGGCCACGGCGACCCGGGCCCGCCCGCCGACGGCGCCCCGCGTCTGCCCGGCCGCCGCCTCGAACGCCGGCCGCCACGCCTCGCAGGACAGCGGGCCCGCGCTGCGCGCCAGCTCCAGCAGCGCCTGAAGATCGCAGCCCGCGCGCACCTGCTCCGCCATCGCCGCGACCGCGTCCACGGCCTCCGCCCGCCGCTCGGCGACCGGGACGAGCCCCAGATGCCGGGACGGCGTGTCCACCCGCGCGGCCCGCCGCACGACCCCCAGCACCGGCAGCCCGGTCTCCTCCAGGGCGTCCCGCAGCAGCTCCTCGTGCCGGTCCGAGGCGACCTTGTTCAGGATGACGCCCCCGAGCCGCACCTGCGGATCCCAGGACGCGAACCCGTGCACCAGCGCCGCCACCGAACGGGACTGCGAGGAGGCGTCCACCACCAGCACCACCGGCGCCCGCAGCAGCTTCGCCACCTGCGCGGTGGACGCCAGTTCGCCCTGCCCCGCGGCCCCGTCGTACAGCCCCATCACGCCCTCGACCAGGGCGAGGTCGCAGCCGCGCGCCCCGTGCCGGAACAGCGGCCCGACCAGCTCGGGCCCGCACATGTAGGCGTCGAGGTTGCGCCCCACCCGCCCGGTCGCGAGCGCGTGGTAGCCGGGGTCTATGTAGTCCGGCCCCACCTTGTGCGGGGACACGGCGAGGCCCCGCCCGGTGAAGGCGGCCATCAGCCCCGTGGCGACGGTGGTCTTGCCGCTGCCCGAGGCGGGCGCGGCGATGACCAGCCGGGGGACCTGGGACATCACCACTCGATGCCCCTCTGCCCCTTCTGCCCGGCGTCCATCGGGTGCTTGACCTTGGACATGTCGGTGACGAGGTCGGCGAAGTCCACCAGCTGCGCGGGCGCGTTCCGCCCGGTGATCACGACGTGCTGGGTGCCGGGCCGCCCGCGCAGCACCTCGACGACCTCGTCCGGGTCGACCCAGCCCCAGTGCATCGGGTAGGCGAACTCGTCGAGGACGTACAGCTTGTAGCGCTCGGCCGCCAGGTCGCGCTTGACCTGCTCCCAGCCCTCCCGGGCCTTCTCCTCGTTGTCCAGCTGCGCGTCGCGCTGCACCCAGGACCAGCCCTCGCCCATCTTGTGCCAGTCGACGGTGCCGCCCTCGCCGGAGGCGCCGAGCACCCGCAGCGCGTTCTCCTCGCCGACCTTCCACTTCGCCGACTTGACGAACTGGAACACCCCGATCGGCCACCCCTGGTTCCAGGCGCGCAGCGCCATCCCGAACGCGGCGGTCGACTTGCCCTTGCCCACGCCCGTGTGCACCATCACCAGCGGCCGGTTCCGACGCTGACGGGTCGTCAGACCGTCCTTCGGCACCACACTCGGCTGCCCCTGAGGCATTACGCGGCCCTCCTCTGTACGTCCTTGACCAGACCGGCGATGCTGTCCGCCCGCAGCTCCTCGAGCGTCACCGCCGTACCCCCCAGTTCGCCCGCGAGCTGCCCCGCGAGCCCCAGGCGCACGAACCCCGACTCGCAGTCGACGACCACCGAGGCGACGCCCTCGGCCGCGAACAGCCGGGCCGCCCGGCCGGCCAGCGCGACCGGCTCGGGACCGCCCGTGGCCCGCCCGTCGGTCACCAGGACCAGCAGCGGCCGCCGGGCCGGATCCCTGAGCCGTTCCACCCGCAGCACCTCGTGGGCCTTGAGCAGCCCGGCCGCCAGCGGGGTGCGCCCACCGGTCGGCAGCGACTCCAGCCGGGCCGCGGCCGCGTCCACCGAGGAGGTCGGCGGCAGTGCCACGTCGGCGGCCGTCCCCCGGAACGTCACCAGACCCACCTTGTCCCGCCGCTGGTAGGCGTCCAGCAGCAGCGACAGCACGGCACCCTTCACGGCGCCCATCCGCTGCCGCGCGGCCATCGACCCCGAGGCGTCCACGACGAACAGCACGAGATTGCCCTCGCGCCCCTCCCGGACCGCCTGCCGCAGATCGTCCCGCCGCACGACGAGCCCCGGCCCGGACCGCCCGCGCGCCCGCTGCCGCGGGGCCGCCGCCTGCACGGTCGCCGCCAGATGCAGCTTCGTCAGCGCGCCGCGCGGCCGCCGGGCCCCGGTGGTGCGCCCGTGCTCGGTGCGCGCCCGGGACCGCCGCCCGGCGGCACCCTGGCCGATCCCGGGCACGCTCAGCACCTTGGTGCGGAACGGCTCGGCGGCCCGTACGGCGGGCTGCTCGCCCGCCCCGGCGGGCCGAGGACGCCCGGCCTCCCCGTCGCCGTTGCCGTCGTCGTGGGGCTGCTCTCCCGTGTCGCCGCCCCGCGGACCGGCCTCGGGTTCCGGAGCCCCGCCGCCCCCACCCCCGCCGCCGGGCCCGCCGGGCCCCTCCGGGCCGGGGTCGGGGTCCTCGGGGCCGGGATCGTCGTCGCCGGAGAACTCCTCCAGCGTCCGGTCGAGCCGGTCCTCGTCCAGCCCCGGCGCGTCGAAGGGGTTGCGGCGCCTGCGGTGCGGCAGCGCGAGCAGCGCGGCCTGCCGGACGTCCTCCGCGAGCACGTCCGTCCGCCCGGCCCAGGCGGCCAGCGCGGTCGCGGTGCGCGCCATCACGATGTCGGCCCGCATGCCGTCCACCTCGAAGGCGGCACAGGTCGCCGCGATCTGCCGCAGCGCCCCGTCGCCGAGCACCACCGACGGCAGCAACTCCCGTGCGCGGACGATGCGTTCGCGTACGGCCGCCTCCTCCTCGGCCCAACGGGCGGCGAAGCCCGAGGGGTCGTCGTCGTAGGCGAGCCGCCGCCGGACCACCTCCACCCGCTGGTCGGGCTCGCGGGAGGCCGTGACCTCCACGGTCAGCCCGAACCGGTCGAGCAACTGGGGCCGCAGCTCGCCCTCTTCGGGGTTCATCGTTCCGACGAGCAGGAACCGGGCCGCGTGCCGCACCGAGACGCCCTCGCGCTCGACGTACGAGGCGCCCATCGCGGCCGCGTCCAGCAGCAGGTCGACCAGGTGGTCGTGGAGGAGGTTGACCTCGTCCACGTAGAGCAGACCGCGGTGGGCGTCCGCCAGCAGACCGGGCTCGAACGCCTTGACGCCGTCGGCGAGGGCCCGCTCGATGTCCAGGGCGCCGACCAGCCGGTCCTCGGAGGCGCCGACGGGCAGTTCCACCATCCGGGCGGGACGGGCGCCGCCGCTGCCGGGCTCGTGCGGTCCGTCCGGACAGGCCGGGTCGGGCCGCGCGGGGTCGCAGGAGAAGCGGCAGCCGGGGACGACGGCCACCTCGGGCAGCAGCGCCGAAAGGGCGCGTACCGCCGTCGACTTGGCGGTGCCCTTCTCGCCGCGCACGAGGACACCGCCGACCGCCGGCGACACCGCGTTCAGCAGCAGCGCCAGGCGCAGGTCGTCCTGGCCGACCACGGCCGTGAACGGGAATGGGGTGGTCACTTTCGGCCCTCCGAGTCGCCTTCCGCTTCCAGATGTGTGACGCCGGCCGCCGGGCTCACGCGGGCGCTCCCGGGGCCACGAACGGCAGCCCGGCAGGCGCGCCCGACTCGATGAGCCGCCAGAGCGCGTCGGTGTCCGCGTGCTGCTCGATGAGATCGCCGAGCCGGTCCAGCTGCTCCTCGCGCAGCGCGGCGAAGGAGGTGTCGGCGGCCGGTACGAACCGGCGCCCCGCCGCGGCCGCCACCTCGCGCAGGAACGCCCGCCGGAAGCCGTCCGACTCCAGCGAGCCGTGCCAGTGCGTGCCCCAGGTCTGCCCGACCCGGCAGCCGTCGAGGGCGCCGCCCCCGCCGTCGGTCAGGAACGCCTCGCCGCCGGTGACGTCGGCGACCCCGTGGTGGATCTCGTACCCCTCGACCCGCTCGCCCAGGGCCTCGCCGGCCGGCCGGGTGAGCGTCTTGTCGCGGGCGAACCGCACCCGCACGGGCAGCACGCCGAGCCCCTCGACCACGCCCCGGCGGCTCTCCACCTCGTCCTCGATCCGCTCGCCGAGGATCTGGTAGCCGCCGCAGATCCCGAGCACGGGCAGCCCTTCGGCGGCCCGCCGGCGCAGGGCGTCCGCGAGCCCGCGCTCGCGCAGCCACTCCAGCGCCCGGACGGTGCCCCGGGTGCCGGGCACGACGACCAGATCGGCGTCGGCCAGCTCCTCCGGCCGGTCCACGAACCGCACCACGACGCCCGGTTCGGCGGCCAGCGCGTCGACATCGGTGAAGTTGGACATCAGGGGGACGGCGCAGACGGCGACCCGCAGTACGTCCGCGCCGACGGGCGGCGCGACGGACGACTCCCGGACCGTGCCGCGCAGCGACACCCGCAGCCCGTCCTCCTCGTCGATCCCGAGCCCGTGCCGGTACGGCAGCACCCCGTACGTCGGCCGCCCGGTCAGCCCGAGCAGCATGTCCAGGCCCGGCTCCAGCAGCGAGACGTCACCGCGGAACTTGTTGACCAGGAACCCGGCGACCAGCGCCTGGTCCTCGGGGGAGAGCAGGGCGACGGTGCCGAAGAACGAGGCGAACACCCCGCCGCGGTCGATGTCGCCGACCACGACCACGGGCAGTCCGGCGTTGCGCGCTATGCCCATGTTGACGATGTCGGTGCGCCGCAGATTGATCTCGGCCGGCGATCCGGCGCCCTCGCAGATCACCGCGTCGTAGGTGGAGCGCAGCTCGGCCAGACAGTCCAGCACAGTGCCGAGCAGCCGCTGCTGGCGTCCGCCGTGGTAGCCGCGCGCGCTCAGCTCGCCCACCGGCTTGCCCATCAGGACGACCTGACTGCTCTGCTCCCCGCCCGGCTTCAGCAGCACGGGGTTCATCAGCGCGGTCGGCTCGATCCGGCAGGCCTGCGCCTGCATGGCCTGCGCCCGCCCGATCTCGGCGCCCTCGCGGGTCACGAAGGAGTTGAGCGACATGTTCTGCGCCTTGAACGGCGCCACCTTCACGCCCTGGCGCACCAGCCAGCGGCAGATCCCCGCGGTGACCACGCTCTTGCCGGCGTCGGAGGTCGTCCCGGCCACCAGCAGCCCGCCCCCGCTCATGACCTGACCCCCTTCACCGCGGCGCGCGCGGCGACGCAGACGCCCAGCGCCAGCCACCCCACCCCCCGGGACAGCCGTACCGCCCGTTCGATGTCCCTGACGTCCACGGCACGTCCCTCCCCGTTCAGCACCGGCCGGTGCTCGATCCGTCCGCCGTACGACAGGGTCCCGCCCAGCCGCACCCCCAGCGCGCCCGCGAACGACGCCTCCACGGGCCCGGCGTTGGGGCTCGGGTGCTTGCCCGCGTCGGCCCGCCAGGCGCGTGCCGCACCCCGGGGATTCCCCCCGGCGACGGTGGCCAGGACCGCGGTGAGCCGCGCCCCCGGCCATCCCGCGACGTCGTCGAGGCGGGCCGAGGCCCAGCCGTAGCGCCGGTGGCGGGGCGACTTGTGGCCGACCATCGCGTCGAGGGTGTTCACGGCCCGGAAGCCGAGCAGGCCCGGCACTCCGCCGACGGCACCCCACACCAGTGCCCCCACCACCGCGTCGGAGGTGTTCTCGGCGACCGACTCCACGACCGCCCGCGCGATCCCGTCGGCGTCCAGCGCCTGCGGGTCCCGTCCGCACAGATGCGGCAGCCGCGCCCGCGCGGCCTCGACGTCGCCCGCCTCCAGGGCGCGCCCGACGCCCCGGGCCTCCCGGGCGAGCGAGGTGCCCCCGACGACGGACCAGGTGGCGACGGCGGTCAGCGCGACGGAGGCGGCGGGGGAGCGGCGGGCCGCCGAGGCGGCCAGCGTGCCCACGGCCACGGCGCCGCCCACGCAGACGGCGGTGTGCAGCGCGCCCCGGCCCCGGTCGTCCCGCCACAGCCGCCGTTCCACGGCGGCGGCGGCGCGCCCGAACACGGCGACCGGATGCCCGCGGCGCGGATCGCCGAGGAGCAGGTCGCCCAGGAGGCCGGTGGCGGCGCCGTACGCGAAGACGCGATCGGCCCGCATCGGCTCAGCCGGCCGTGCGGTCGTTCGGAACCCGGGCGTCGTGCCGGGCGGAGAACCGGTCCTTGCACCTCAAGGGGCAGCCGCGCATGGCGATATGTCCTCACTCAGGGTGTCCACGCCCTGGCTCGACTGGATCGGCGGTGAGAGTTCCTGGCTCCCGGGGGCTACTACCCCGGTGACAGTGGCGGGACCGCGCCGGAGTCGCACCGGCTTCCTCTCCTGCCGCCGTAAATGGCTCGGGCAGTCCACCACGGGTCCCGAAGGGCCGTCAACTTGCCTTTGACCTGCGAGGGGAGAGTGTGCTGAGGCCCACATCGGGCCGGACGGGGCGGGGTTGACGGCTGTGCCCACCGAGGCCCGACCCGCGCCACGGCACGCACACACGCACCCGGACCACGCCGGCACGCAGGCACGTAACCCACCCCGGCCCGCCGCGCGCAAAGACCCGCCCCGCGGGTACGGCGCCGGACGCCGTACCCGCGGGGCGGGTGGAGGAACGTGGGCCGGGTCAGGCCACGATCAGGTAGATCCCGTAGGCCACCGCCGCCGCGCACGCGGCGAAGCAGGCGTACGCGCCCGTGACCGCGAGGGCCGCGGAGCCGCCCTGTTCCGCCGCCCGCTCGCGGCGGGACAGGCCCGAGATGCCGAGGGTGAACAGGGCCACCAGCGCCACGGTGACCACGAGGCTGACGCCGAAGACGGAGCCGAGAGCCGCCCAGTCGATCTTCATGATGCTTCTTCCTTAACCGGGTGGGGGTCAGACGGCGGCCTGCGAGGACGCAGGCTCGCCGGCCGGGGCCGGGATGGTCGTCGCGAGGTCCTCGGTCACCGTGCCGGCCGGCGGCGGGGTCACCGCGGCCATGGCCTGGGTCACGACGCCCGCGGGCTCCTCGGTCTCGTTGACGTTGGTGTGGTCGACGACCTCGCGCCGCGAGATCTTCCAGATCGCGGCGCTGGAGGCGATCAGGAACACCGCGACGAGGGCGGTGCCCCAGTCGCCGAACCCGCAGACCCACTCGGCGAGCGCGGCGACCAGGGCCGCGGCCGGCAGGGTCAGACCCCAGGCGACGAACATGCGGGTCGCGGTGGACCAGCGGACCACACCGCCCTTGCGGCCGAGGCCGGCGCCCATCACCGAACCGGAGACGGAGTGCGTGGTGGACAGGGAGAAGCCGAGGTGGGAGGAGGCCAGGATGACCGTCGCCGCGCTGGTCTGGGCGGCGAAGCCCTGCTGCGGCTGGAGGTCGGTCAGGCCCTTGCCCATGGTGCGGATGATCCGCCAGCCGCCGAGGTAGGTGCCGAGCGCGATGGCCACACCGGCGGAGAGGATGACCCACATGGGCGGGTCGGAGTCGGGGGCGAGGGTGCCGCCGGCGACGAGGGCCAGGGTGATGATGCCCATCGTCTTCTGCGCGTCGTTGGTGCCGTGGGCCAGCGAGACCAGACCGGCGGAGGCGATCTGCCCGGCGCGGTAGCCCTTCTCGGAGGACTTGCTGCCCTCGGCCTTCTTGCCCATCGAGTACATCAGCTTCGTCGCCAGCATCGCCGCGAGGCCCGCGACGATCGGGGCGGCGATGGCCGGGATCAGGACCTTGGTGACGAGCACGTCGCCGTGGACGGCGCCCACGCCGGCCGAGGCGATGGTGGCGCCGATCAGACCGCCCATGAGGGCGTGCGAGGAGCTGGAGGGGAGACCGACCAGCCAGGTCAGCAGGTTCCAGAGGATCGCACCCACCAGGGCGGCGAATATGACCTCGGGACGGATACCGGTCTCGTCGACGAGACCCTTGGAGATCGTGTTGGCGACCTCCACCGAGAGGAAGGCGCCGACAAGGTTCAGCACGGCGGACATGGCCACCGCGACCTTGGGCTTGAGCGCGCCGGTCGAGATGGTGGTGGCCATCGCGTTGGCGGTGTCGTGGAAACCGTTCGTGAAATCGAACGCGAGTGCGGTGACGACCACAATCGCGAGGATCAGCGAGAAGTTTTCCATTTACCCAGGCAATCGTTCGAGGTCATTGGTCGGACGAACGTAGGTAACCTGGATGAACGGAAGGTGAACTGGAGCGGGCTGCGTGGTGTCCGGAGGGAATGCTCCGTCTCATGTCGGCTCCGCATCGCCGCGCACGCCCCAGTCGCCCCAAGGATCGGGCCCCGCGGGCGGACCTCCGCGGCCGCTCCGGGACGTGCGGAAGAGATTCCGGTCACCCGGCGGCCGGGCCGTCCGAGGCCCGCCCTGGCAGGATCGCGGCATGGTCGAACAGCGAGCGAATCAGCGGGGTGCGGGGGAGGCCCGGCAACCGTGGCGGGCCGGGGTGCGGGCCGAGGAGGCGGACGCCTGGGAGGAACTCGTCGCCACCGCCCGCCGGACGGTCTCCGAGGGCCTGGTCGTGGGCACCTCCGGCAATGTCTCGGTACGCGTCGGGGAGACGGTCCTGGTCACCCCGACGGGAGTGCCGTACGACCGGCTCACGCCGCGGGACGTGACGGGCGTCGACCTCGCCGGCCGGCAGGTGCTCGGCACGCTCCGGCCGACCAGCGAACTCCCCATGCACCTCGCCGTGTACGGCGCCACCGACGCCCGCGCGGTCGTCCACACCCACGCCGTCCACGCCACCGCCGTCTCGACGCTGGTCCCCCAGGTGCCGGCGATCCACTACGTCACCGCCGACCTCGGCGGTCCCGTCCGGGTCGCCCCGTACGCGACGTACGGCACACAGGAGTTGGCCGAGAACATGCTGCGGGCCCTGACCGGCCGCACCGCCTGCCTCCTGCAGAACCACGGCACGATGACCCTCGGCGCGAGCCTCGCCCAGGCGTACGACCGCACGGCCCAGCTGGAGTGGATGTGCAGGGTGTGGCTCACGGCCTCCTCGGTCCCGGGCCTGACCCCGAGCCTGCTGTCCACGGCCCGGCTCGACGAGGTCGCCGACAGGCTCCGCGGCTACGGCCAGCCGACCTGACCGGGGCGAGCGCGCCGCGACGGCTCTCCACTGGCCGGTGACGGGGTCCGACAGGACACTGGGTTCGTGCGCACTGCCACCGCGAC
Source organism: Streptomyces sp. NPDC000983 (assembly GCF_040299205.1). Taxonomy (NCBI): domain Bacteria; kingdom Bacillati; phylum Actinomycetota; class Actinomycetes; order Kitasatosporales; family Streptomycetaceae; genus Streptomyces; species Streptomyces sp. NPDC000983. The sequence goes on from NZ_JBEPBM010000017.1 coordinate 111,474, forward strand.
GGCCGCTGCCGTCACCATGACCCTGGCCGCCGGCGCGGCGAGCGTGGCCGCCGGGCGGCTCGCCAGCGACGCCGCTCTCAAGGCGCCCCCCGGCAGGCCCCTGCCGACCGAGCCCCGGCTCACCGTGCACGGCACGGCGCCCGGCCGGATCACGCTCACCCGGGCCCTGGCCTCCCTGCGCCCCGGCATCCACGGGCTCGGCGGCGACGGCTCGCACGCCGTCGTCGGCCCCGTCCTCGACGACGCGCCCCACACCGCGGACACCGTCGTACGCCGGCTGGAGCGCGTCACCCACGGGAGCCTCGCCACGGGCGACCACGTCTGGCTCACCCCGAACGTCCACGTCGGCGACCCCGGCGCGGCGCTCGGCCTCGACCACGCCGACGTCGACATCCCCGGCGAGCTGGGCTCACTGCCCGCCTGGTTCGTCCCCGGCACCCGGACCACCTGGGTCATCGCGGTGCACGGCCTGGGCGCCACCCGCGAACTCGCCATGAACGTGATGGGCTTCCTCGCCGGCCGCAAGTTCCCGGTCCTGGCCCTCGCCTACCGCGGCGACCTCGGCGCCCCCCGCTCCCCGGACGGCCTGAACCACCTCGGCGAGACCGAGTGGCGCGACCTGGACGCGGCGATGCGCTACGCCGTGCGCTTCGGCGCCGAACAGATCGTCCTGCTCGGCTGGTCCACCGGCGCCACGATGGCCCTGCGCGCCGCCGCCCGCTCCGGGCTGCGCGACCGCGTCCGCGGCCTCGTCCTGGACTCCCCGGTGCTCGACTGGGAGGACACCCTGCGCGCCCTCGCCACGGCCCGGCACACCCCCGACGCCCTCCTCCCGCTCGCGGTCCGCGCCGCCCAGGGACGGACCGGCCTCTACGGCGACCGCGCCGCCCGCGCCGACGGGCTCACCGTGCCGGCCCTGATCTTCCACGGCCCCGACGACAGGGTCGCCCCCTGGATCCACTCCCGCCGCCTGGCCGAGACCCGCCCCGACCTGGTCGCGCTCCGCACCGTCGGGCACGCCCCGCACAGCGCCATGTGGAACGCCGACCCCCAGTCCTACGAGGAGTCCCTGCGCCGCTTCCTCACCCCCCTCATGTGAGGAACCCGGCCGACGGGCCGCCGCCGAACCCGGTGCCGAGGCTTCCGTTTGGCGCGGTACGAATGGCCTGTTCCCGGTCCTTCCGTGCCCGCCGCACCCCGTGCGTTGGCCAGTCCCGTAGCCGCTCGTGACATTCCGTTTGGGATTTCGGACCGTCAACCGGAAGACTGCACCCGTGACGTCCCGTATCCCGCGCGACTCCAGGCTTCGACTCGTCCGCCCGCGACCCCTGGCCGCCGCCCCCAGAGCTGTCAATCAGCGGCGCCCGCGCCGCGCCGCACCGCGCCCTCCGGAGGGCACCCCCGCCCCGGCCGAACTGGCCGGAATGGCTCGCTCCGGCCTGGCCGCCGCAGCCCGTGTCGCCCGCTGGGCCGACGCCACCCTGCGCCCCGCCCGCGACGGCGCACGCCCCGACGGCAAGGGCACCCTCTCGGACGCGACCGCCGCACGGGCCGCCGCGGACCTGGCCCTGACCGTGCCCCAGGTCCGCGCCGACTGGGACACCGCCCGCCTCGCCGGTCTGATCGAGGTGCACGGCGACACCGCCCGCCCCGGTTGGCGGCTGCGCGCCTGGGACCGGGACGACAGCGCCGTGCTGCGCGGCTGGGTCGCCCTCTTCGACGCCTGGTCGCTCGCGTACCCGGAGCCCGCCGACCACCGGCCCGCCGCGGTCGCCGAGGTCGTCTCGGCCATGCCGCAACTGCTCTCCTTCCTCCAGCTGTCCGCCGGCCCGGTGCCGGTGGCCCAGCTCCTGGACCTGCTGGAGCAGCGCGTCACGGAACTGCGCACCGAACGCTGCGAGATCCCCTACGGCCCGCAGCCCGAGCCGGACCCCGAGGCCCGCGACACGGACGCCCCGCTCGCCCCGCTCCTCGAATGGGCCCTGCACGCCCTCGCCTCCGTCGGCGCCCTCACCCGCGGCGACGGCCAGGCCACCCTCACCCCGCTCGGGAACTGGGCGGTCTGGGTCAAGCTGGAGCAGATCTGCGTCGCCGCGCAGAGCCCCGCCGGGAACATCGAGCAGGCCGCCGAGGACATGCTCCGCGGCTGCGCCCAGCTCCGCCCCAACGCCGCCCGCGCCGAGTACCGCGCCTGGCTGGCAGCCCGCCCCGTCGGCAGCGCGGTCACCGAGCTGATCCACGCCGCCCGCGGCGAGGACGCCCTGCTGCGCGGCCTCGCCTTCGAGGCCCTGCGCGTGGTCGGCGCCCCCGCCGAGCCCGACGTACGGTCCGTGGCGGAGGAGCCCGCGCTGAGGCCGTACGCCCTGCTGTGGCTGGCCGAGCACGACGGGGTGGACCCCGAGGACGCGCACGAGGTGCTCACCCGCCACGAGGCCACCTGGCTCTGGGTCGACACCGCCGCCGCGGTCGCCGACCACGGGGAGGCCCCGATGCTGGTGCGCCACCTGGAGTCGGCGCTCCAGCCGACCGTCCCCGCCCTGCTGGACGAGGTCCGCGCCGTCGGCCACCCCCGCACCGTGCAGGTCCTGGTCGCCCTCGCCGCCGCCCACCCCGACCCGGCCCTGGCCAAGGCCGTCCGCCGGGCCGCCTTCCAGGTGCACACCGGCGGGAACTGAGCACCGCGGTCGCGGCCGGCTAGCCGCCCAGCTCCGGCATGTACGTCCCGAAGCTCCAGATGTTGCCCTCGGCGTCCCGGGCCATGTAGTCCCGCGACCCGTAGTCCTGGTCCGTCGGGGGCATCAGGATCTCCACGCCGTGCTCCACCGCGCGCCGGTGGTGGTCGTCCACGTCGTCCACGACGACGTACACCCCCACCGGCCCCGCGCCCTTCATCGCCGAGTCGAACAGCCCGCCACGGCCCTTGGACCCCACCATGATCGCGCCGTTGCCCTGGGTCAGCTCGGCGTGGAACACCGAGCCGTCCTCACCCTCGTACACCGTCAGCTCGGTGAAGCCGAGGCCCTCGGTGAGCTGCCTGAGCGCCGCGCGCGCGTCCGCGTACAGCACCGTCGGATAGATGCTCGGACGCCCGCCGTCCGTGCCTGCCATGGAGACCACTCCCTCGCGGCCGACTGCCTGAGAATGCCCACTGCCTGAGAATGCCCACTTCCGCCAGTGTGGCAGCGCCCGTCTACCGGAAGGTGTCGCATCGGGCCATGTCCCCGCTCTCGAACCCCCGCAGGAACCACTCCTGGCGCTGCGCCGCCGAACCGTGCGTCCAGGTCTCCGGGGTCACCCGGCCCTGGAACCGCTCCTGGATGCGGTCGTCACCGACGGCCGCCGCCGCGTCCAGGCCGTCCCGGACGTCGGCGTCGGTGAGGCTGGTGATCAGCGGACGGCCGGTCGACTCGTCCTTCGTCGTGGTCGCGTGGTGCGCCCACACCCCCGCGTAGCAGTCGGCCTGGAGCTCCACCCGCACCGCGTTGCTGCCGGCCCCCGTCCGCCCGTCCCGCGACCGGCCGAGCGTGCCCATGAGGTCCTGCACATGGTGCCCGTACTCGTGCGCCACCACGTACGCCTGCGCGAACGGGCCGCCGCTGGACCCGAACGTGGTGCGCAGCTCGTCGAAGAAGCCGAGGTCCAGATAGACCTTCCGGTCGCCCGGACAGTAGAACGGCCCCACCGCGCTGGTCGCCGACCCGCACGCGGTGTTCACCCGCCCGCCGAAGAACACCGTGGGGGAGCGCGAGTACGCGCCGCCGCGGCGCGCGAACTCCTCGTCCCAGTAGTCCTGCACGCTGTTGACCGCGGCCACCACCCGGCAGTCGTCCCGGGTGTTCGCGTCCTGCCCGGTCCGGCACGCCTGCTGGACCTGCGCCAGTCCCGACGCGGTGGCCGCGGGCTGCTCCGAGCCGTCGGTCAGGCCCAGCTGATCGGGGCCGACCCCGAGGAGGAGGGCCACGACCAGGGCCAGCAGCCCGGCCAGCCCGCCGCCCACCGTGGCCCTGCCGCCGGGGATGCGGCTGCCGCGCACGTCCTGCACCTCGGAGGTGTCCAGCCTGGCGTCGTCGTCGAACTGCACGGTCCCGCGCCCTCCGCCCATGTCGTCCCCCGCCGCCATCCTCGACCGCACCGCGCACCGGACGCCGGACGGGAGGGCCGAACGGGGTACGGCGGGGCGCGGGCGACGACGTCGCAGGTGAGGCGTATCGCGGGACGGAGCCGGAAAAGCGCTTGCACACCACCGTTAGAATGGCTCCATGGCCATTCTCCTCGCGCATTAGACGGCGGGAACGTCCTCAGCCGCCCAACCCGCCACCGACCCCGCCCTGGAGTCTGTCCGTGATTTCCGCCACCGGCATCGAGCTGCGCGCCGGCGCCCGCGTCCTCATCGAGTCCGCCACCTTCCGCGTCGCCAAGGGCGACCGCATCGGTCTGGTCGGCCGCAACGGCGCCGGCAAGACCACCCTCACCAAGTGCCTCGCCGGGGAGGGCATCCCCGCCGGCGGCACCATCACCCGCTCCGGCGAGGTCGGCTACCTCCCGCAGGACCCGCGCACCGGCGACCTCGACGTCCTCGCCCGCGACCGCATCCTCTCCGCCCGCGGCCTGGACACCCTGATCCGCAAGATGCGCGAGAACGAGGAGCGCATCGCCACCGGCAAGGGCTCCACCCGCGACAAGGCGATGCGCCAGTACGAGCGCCAGGAGACCGAGTTCCTCACCAAGGGCGGGTACTCCGCCGAGGCCGAGGCCGCCACCATCGCCGCCGCGCTGAACCTGCCCGACCGGGTGCTGGGCCAGCCCCTGCACACCCTCTCCGGCGGTCAGCGCCGCCGTATCGAGCTGGCCCGGATCCTGTTCTCGGACGCCGACACCCTGCTCCTCGACGAGCCCACGAACCACCTCGACGCCGACTCGATCGTCTGGCTGCGCGACTACCTCAAGACCTACCGCGGCGGTTTCATCGTCATCTCCCACGACGTCGACCTCGTCGACACGGTCGTGAACAAGGTGTTCTACCTGGACGCCAACCGCGCCGCGATCGACGTCTACAACATGGGCTGGAAGCTCTACCAGCAGCAGCGCGAGGCCGACGAGAAGCGCCGCAAGCGCGAGCGGCAGAACGCCGAGAAGAAGGCCGCCGCCCTCAACGCCCAGGCCGACAAGATGCGCGCCAAGGCCACCAAGACGGTCGCCGCGCAGAACATGGCCCGCCGCGCCGAGCGCCTGCTGTCCGGCCTCGACGAGGTCCGTATGTCCGACAAGGTCGCCAAGCTCCGCTTCCCCGAGCCCGCGCCCTGCGGCCGGACCCCGCTGACCGCCGAGGGCCTGTCCAAGTCGTACGGCTCGCTGGAGATCTTCACCGATGTCGACCTCGCCATCGACAAGGGCTCCCGGGTCGTCATCCTCGGCCTCAACGGCGCCGGCAAGACGACCCTGCTGCGGCTGCTGGCCGGCGTCGAGCAGCCGGACACCGGTGCGGTCGTCCCGGGCCACGGCCTGAAGGCCGGCTACTACGCCCAGGAGCACGAGACCCTCGACGCCGACCGCACGGTCCTGGAGAACATGCGCTCGGCCGCGCCCGACATGGACCTCGTCGAGGTCCGCAAGGTGCTCGGCTCGTTCCTGTTCTCCGGCGACGACGTCGACAAGCCGGCCGGGGTCCTCTCCGGCGGTGAGAAGACCCGCCTGGCGCTCGCCACCCTCGTGGTCAGCTCGGCCAACGTGCTGCTCCTCGACGAGCCCACGAACAACCTCGACCCGGCCAGCCGCGAGGAGATCCTCGGCGCGCTGCGCACCTACAAGGGCGCCGTCGTCCTCGTCACCCACGACGAGGGCGCCGTGGAGGCGCTCCAGCCCGAGCGGATCATCCTGCTGCCCGATGGTGTCGAGGACCTCTGGGGCTCCGACTACGCGGATCTCGTCGCCCTGGCTTGATCGAATGGTTGATCCACGGCGTATGGATCATTCGGCCGAGCGGTGATCCATCATCTGTGTGAGATCTCCTCGTACCGAGGTGTGTCCTACATCCATTTCACGGCCGAGCCCTTTGTCGACAAGGGCTCGGCCGTGGTGCATCCCTGACCAGGAACTTCGCGGAACGACCCGTTCGGCGGTATGGACGCGCCATCGCGGAATAACTGGTTCCCCTTGTGTGGACCTGCTCCTGTCGTCAAATCCGTGTCTCACGGACCTTGCCGAATGGGTGGCCATCAGGCGCGGGAGGGGTGATCATGAGGAGACCAGAGCGCACTTCCCATGAGGAGGCACGGGTGGCCGAGACTCTGAAGAAGGGCAGCCGGGTAACCGGCGCCGCGCGCGACAAGCTCGCGGCAGACCTGAAGAAGAAGTACGACTCCGGTGCGAGCATCCGGGCGCTGGCCGAGGAGACCGGCCGCTCGTATGGCTTCGTGCACCGGATGCTGAGTGAGTCGGGCGTCACGCTTCGTGGGCGTGGCGGGGCGACCCGCGGCAAGAAGGCCGCGGGCTGACCTCGGGCGGCCCATCGGCTCCGACGATGGTGGCCATCCGGTCGTTCTCCCCCTGAGTCCTGCAAGGGGCCCCAGGGGGACTCCAGACCGGCCGGTTGGTTACTGTGCAGTCACTTAGCTGACCGCACTCATCGGAGGCACCGCATGGCTTCGCCCGACCCTGCTCTCGACACCGACGGCGTACGACTCACCGTCGACGACGCAGTCGCCACGGTGACGCTGACCAATCCGGCCAAGCGCAACGCGCAGAGCCCCGCTCTGTGGCGGGCGCTGGCCGAGGCCGGTCGGCTGCTCCCCGGATCCGTCCGGGTGGTCGTGCTCCGGGCCGAGGGTAAGTCCTTCTCGGCCGGCCTCGACCGGCAGGCGTTCACGCCGGAGGGCTTCGACGGCGAGCCGTCGTTCATCGACCTGGCGCGCGGCAGCGACGCCGAGCTCGACGCGACCATCGCCGAGTACCAAGAGGCGTTCACCTGGTGGCGGCGCAGCGACATCGTGTCGATCGCCGCCGTCCAGGGTCATGCCATCGGGGCGGGCTTCCAGCTCGCACTCGCCTGCGACCTGCGCGTCGTCGCCGACGACGTGCAGTTCGCCATGCGCGAGACCAGCCTCGGGCTGGTCCCGGACCTGACCGGCACCCACCCCCTGGTGGGCCTCGTCGGCTACGCCCGGGCGCTGGAGATCTGCGCCACCGGGCGCTTCGTCACGGCCGAGGAGTCCGTCGGCACCGGCCTCGCCAACGTCGCCGTGCCCGCGGACCAGCTCGACGACGCCGTACGCGACCTCACCGCGGCCCTGCTGGCCGCGCCCCGGGACGCGGTCATCGAGACCAAGGCCCTGCTGCGCGGAGCCACGGACCGCACCTACGACGACCAGCGCGTCGCCGAACGCGCCGCCCAGGCGCGCCGACTGCGGGACCTGGCGGGCGTCGGCGAATGACCGGCCGACGCAACCGGCCGGCGCTGACGAGGACCGCCACCGCCGGCTGACCCGCGAACCCCCGGGCCGGGCCCTCGGGCCCGGGTGCCGCTGTGATCGTCGACCGGGGCCTGCGGGCGTCGGCGCGACCTCCCCCCGACGGTGGCGACCAGGATCGCGACCGTCGGGGGTTCGTGCACTGCGCGGCCGCTTTCGAGCCCGGGCCGCTGGGAGCGTCGGTTCTGGTCTGAAGGACGTCGGAGCGAGCGCCACCCGGCGGTGACCAGGATCGCGACGGTCGGGGGGCGTGAAACCCCGGCCGTCTTCGAGTACGGGCCGACGCGGCGGTCCCGGGGCGGCTGGGAGCGTCGGTCGGGGTCTTGGGCACGTCGGCGTGGGTGTCACCCGACGGCGGTCACCAGGACCGCCACCGTCGGGTGGTCCGGCAGCGCCGCGGCCACCGCCGTGCGGACCGCGCGGGCCACCGCCACGGCCCGGTGGTCCGCGGCGACCGCGATCTCCAGCCGGACATGGCGGGCCGGCAGCGCCGCGCCGGCGCCGGGCCGCTCCTCGATGTGCACCGGCCGGCCGAGACCGCCCAGCGCCCCGGTCAGCGCGGCCACGCCCGCGACCGCGAGCGCGGCCCGCGCGGCCCGCGACGCGTCGCCCTCCGCGGGCTCCCGGGCCGCCGACGGCTCCCCGGGCCGCGGCGGTTCGGCAGCGGCGACCTCGTCCAGCAGGGCCGTCACCCGCAGATCCACCTCCGTCACCTCCAGCCCGACGTCCGAGGCCGCGGCCTCGGCCAGCGCCGCCCGCAGCGCGTCCGCCACCGCCGGCAGCGGCTCGGACGCCGTCGCCTCGACCTCCGCCGTCACCCGCAGCGGACCGGGCGGCAGCGCGCTCGGCGGCGGCGGTACGACCGGCTCGGGCGCCCGCTCCGGATCGGCGAGCGCCAGCCGCAGCGCGCCGAGCCGCACCCCCGGCACCACACCGTGCACCGAGCGCCGCAGCGCGTTCGCCGCCGCCTCCTCCGCGATCCACGCACCGTCCCCGGGCCCGCCCAGCGGCAGCAGCCTGCCGAGCCCCAGTTGCCGCCGCACCGCCCGCGTCCATCCGTCCGCCGTCATTACCCCAGCCTGCCGCATCCCCGGGGCGCAATGCCGCAAACGCACTTACGGTGGTCGAAGAAGGACGAACCGAAAGGGACGTACGGCGATGAGTGACACCACTGAGCGCAGGCGGACACCGGACACGGAGTCGGCCGAGCAGGAACAGGCCGTTCAGACCCGCAAGCCCTCCCGGCGGGGTGGTGGTGACCCCTCGACCCGAGGCCGGACCACCATCGCCGACGGCGTCGTGGAGAAGATCGCGGGCCTCGCCGCACGCGACGTGGTCGGCGTGCACGCGATGGGCAGCGGCATCAGCCGCACCTTCGGCGCGGTCCGCGACCGGGTGCCCGGCGGCAGCTCGAAGTCCGTCACCCGCGGCGTGAAGGCCGAGGTCGGCGAGGTGCAGACCGCGCTCGACCTGGAGATCGTGGTCGACTACGGCGTCGCCATCTCCGAGGTGGCCCGGGCCGTCCGCGAGAACGTCGTCTCCGCCGTGGAGCGGATGACCGGCCTCGAAGTGGTCGAGGTCAACATCGCGGTGAGCGACGTGAAGCTGCCCGACGAGGAGGAAGAGGAACTGGAGCCCCGGATCCAGTGACCGTCCACCGCACCGTTGAGGGGAGCGCACGTTGAACATGGCCGTGATCGGCATGATCGCCGGCATGGCGCTGGGTTTCGCCGGGTACTTCGGCGGCTTCGGTGCCTTCCTGCTGGTGGCCGCCCTGGGCGCCGTCGGCTTCGTCGTCGGCCGGTTCCTGCAAGGGGACCTGGAACTCGGCGACTTCTTCCGTACCCGTGACGACCGGCGCGACCGGCGGTGACCTGAGTGACCGTCGAATCCGGCGAACTCGCCACGGGTCCGGCGACCGTGCCGCCCGCCGAGCGCGGCGCCACTCGGATCGCCGACCGGGTCGTCGCGAAGATCGCCTCCCGGGCGGCCCGTGAGGCCGTCGGCCCGCTGCCCGGCGACGCGGCGCCCCCGTACGCGGGCGTGGTCGTGCACCCCCATCCGGGTGCGAGCGGGGACCTCCCCGTCGGCACCGCCCGGGTCCGCGTCCACCTCGAACTCGACTACCCCACCGACATCGGCGCCCGCTGCACCGCGGTGCGTCGGCGGGTCACCGAGCGGGTAGGCGCGTTGGTGGGCATGGAGGTGTCGGAGGTCGCCGTTCAGGTGGAGCGGCTGCACCCGGCGCACGGCGCGGCACAGGGGAGGACGCGATGAGCGAGCCCCAGGGCTCCCAGGACAGCACACGACCACTGCCGGCCGTCGAACAGACGACCGGAACCGCCACACTCGACCAGTCCGCATCGGCGGCCGAGTACGACGCGCCGCCCGTGCTCGACGGGGAGGACGGCGGCAACGGCCGCTTCTGGTCGGCCCGTCGCGTACCGGCGGCGATCGTCGCCGTGCTCCTGCTGGCCCTGGCCGGCCTGTTCCTGTACGACGTCGTCGCCGTGCGCGCCGACCAGTCCGCCATGCGGTGGCGCAGTGAACTGGCCGGCCAGCTCGCCGAACGCCCCCTGGACGACACCTGGGTGCTGGTCGGGGCGGGCGTCGCGGTGGCCCTCGGCCTGTGGCTGATCGTGCTGGCCGCCACCCCGGGCCTGCGCTCCCTGCTGACGATGCGCCGCCCCCACCCCGAGGTGCGGGCCGCGCTCGACCGGGAGGCCGCCGCGCTGGTGCTGCGCGACCGGGCCATGGAGATCGCCGGTGTCCAGTCGGTCAAGGTGCGGGCCGGCCGGCGCCACGCCGATGTGCGGGCCGTCGCCCACTTCCGCGACCTGGACGACGTACGCGCCGATCTGGACGCCGTGCTCGCCGACGCGATCAGGGGGCTCGGCCTGGCCCGGCCGCCCGCGCTGGCGGTGCACGTACGGCGGCCCGGGAAGAAGGGGTGAGCGCGGTGCTCAAGACCGTCAACCGGATCCTGCTCGCCGTCCTCGGTGTGGTCCTGGTCGTCCTCGGCGGCGCGGTCCTCGCGGTCGGGCTCGGCCTGGACCCGCCGTCCTGGTGGATCCACCACGGCAGGGACGACGTCCTGCTCGGCGACGCCGAGCGGACCCGCTGGCGCGACGAGGGCTGGTGGTGGCCGACCGTCATCGCGGCCCTGGCCGTCCTGCTCCTGCTCGCCCTGTGGTGGCTGACCGCGGTGCTCAGGCGGCGCCGGCTCACCGAGGTGCTGGTCGAAACCGGCGACGGCGAGGGCGCGCTGCTGCGCGGCCGCGCCCTGGAGGCCGTACTGAACGGCGAGGCCGCCACGATGGACGGGGTGCACCGCGCCCACACCGACCTCCGGGGCCGCCGGAACGCCCCCGAGGCCGAGATGCGGCTCCTGCTGGAACCGCATGTGGACCCGGGCACCGCGCTGGCGGACCTCACCGAGGGCGCCCTGACCCATGCCCGCGACTCGGCCGGCCTGGCGTCCCTGCCGACGGAGGTCAGGCTGCGGGCGGCCAGGCACCGCGCGGAACGGGTCAACTGAGCGCCCGCGGCGAGCACCTCGGCCGGCGGACGCCCGCCGCTCAAGACTCGCCGCCGCTCAGAACCCGTGCCGGCCGCCCCCGTCGACGGGGAGCATGACCCCGGTGAGATAGGAGGCGGCCGGGGAGAGCAGGAAGGCGCCCGCGCGGCCGAACTCCTCCGGCGCCCCGTACCGGCGCAGCGGGATCCGCGTCTCGCTGGCCGCCCGGGTGGCCTCCGGGTCGGCGGACAGCGCGTCCAGCTCCCGCACCCGGTCGGTGTCGATGCGCCCGGGCAGCAGCCCCACGACCCGGATGCCGCGCGGCCCCAGCTCGTCCGAGAGGGACTTGGCGAACCCGGCGAGCCCCGGTCGCAGCCCGTTGGAGATCGTCAGCCCCGGGATCGGCTCGTACACGGAACCCGACAGCACGAACCCGATGACGCCGCCCGACTCCAGTTCCGCCGCGGCCGTGCGGGCCAGCCGGACCGCGCCGAGGAACACCGACTCGAACGCCGTCTGCCACTGCTCGTCGGTGTTGTCGGCGACGAACCCCGGCGCCGGGCCGCCGACGCTGACCAGGACGCCGTCGAAGCGGCCGAAGTGCTCCCGCGCGGCGGCGATCAGCCGTGCGGGGGTCTCCGGGTCGGCGTTGGCGGCGGCGACGCCCACCGCGTTCGGGCCCAGTGCGGCCGCGGCCGTGGTGACGGTCTCCTCGTCCCGCCCGGAGACGATCACTTTGGCGCCGTCGGCGACGAGCTCACGCGCGGTGGCGTTGCCCAGCCCCCGGGTGGCTCCCGTGACGACGTAGACGCGGTCCTTCAGTCCAAGATCCATGGCCCCTATCCTGCATCGTCGGGCCCGAACAGGGCGAGGGCGGTGTTCACCAGGCCGATGTGGCTGAACGCCTGCGGGAAGTTGCCGAGCTGTCGGCCGGCCGTCGCGTCGTACTCCTCGGCCAGCAGGCCGACGTCGTTGCAGAGGCCGACGAGCCGTTCGAACAGCTCCCGGGCCTCCTTGGTGCGGCCCGTCAGATGCAGGGCGTCGGCGAGCCAGAACGAGCAGACCAGGAAGGTGCCCTCACCGCCGGGCAGCCCGTCCACGGGGGACTCCTCGGCGCTGTAGCGGTGCAGGAAGCCGTTGTGCTCCAGCTCGGCGCGGACCGCGTCGACGGTGCCGATCACCCGTGGATCGTCCGGGGGCAGGAAGCCCACGCGGGGGATCAGCAGCAGCGAGGCGTCCAGTTCCCGCGAGCCGTAGAACTGGGTGAAGGTGTTCCGCTCGGGGTCGTAGCCCCGCTCGCACACCTCCCGGTGCACCTCGTCGCGCATCTCGCGCCAGGCGTCCAGGTCCCCGCCCAGCCCCGGATCGTCCTCCAGCGTGCGCACCGCGCGGTCCGCGGCCACCCACGCCATCACCTTGGAGTGCACGAACTGTCTGCGGCCCCCGCGCACCTCCCAGAGCCCTTCGTCGGGCTGCCGCCAGGCCGTGACGAGGAAGTCCATCAGCGCGACCTGGAGGGCCCACATGTGCGCCTGCGACTGCAGGCCCGAACTGCGGGCCAGGGCGAGGGAGTCCATCACCTCGCCGTAGACGTCGAGCTGGAGCTGGTTGACGGCGGCGTTGCCGATCCGCACCGGCTGGGAGTCGGCGTAGCCGGACAGCCAGGGCAACTCGGTCTCGGGCAGGCGGCGTTCGCCCGCCACGCCGTACATGATCTGGAGGTCCGCGGGGTCGCCGGCGACGGCGCGCAGCAGCCAGTTGCGCCAGGACTCGGCCTCCTCCAGGTACCCGGCGGACAGCAGGGCGCCCAGGGTGAGGGTGGAGTCGCGCAGCCAGCAGTAGCGGTAGTCCCAGTTGCGCACGCCCCCGGGCTCCTCGGGGAGCGAGGTGGTGGCCGCGGCCACGATGCCGCCGGTGGGGGAGTAGGTGAGCGCCTTGAGGGTGATCAGGGAGCGGACGACGGCGTCCCGGTGCGGGCCGTCGTAGCGGCAGCGGGACGCCCACGCCTGCCAGTCGGTGACGCTGACGGCCAGCGACTCGTGCGGGTCCAGGAGCGCCGGCCGGGGCTCGTGCGAGGGGTGCCAGGTGAGGACGAACGCCACCGACTCGCCCTCGGAGACGGTGAACTCCGAGTGCGTCGAGTGGTCCTCCCCCCAGGTGCGCACCTCGGGCTCGCTGCGCAGCCACACCGAGTCGGGTCCCGCGACCGCGACCCGGTGGCCGTCGGCGCGCCTTATCCACGGGACGATCGAGCCGTAGTCGAAGCGCAGCCGGAGGGTGCTGCGGACGGTGACCGTGCCGCGCACTCCCTCGATGATCCGGACGATGTCGGGCGCCTTGTCCCGCTGCGGCATCAGGTCGGTGACCCGGACCGCCCCCTCGTCCGTCTCCCACTCGGTGTCGAGCACCAGCGTGTCGGGCCGGTAGGCACGGCGGGTGCACCGGTCCGCGCCGACGGGGGCGATGCGCCAGTGGCCGTTGTCCTCGTCGCCGAGCAGCCGGGCGAAGCAGGCCCCGGAGTCGAACCGGGGCAGGCACAGCCAGTCGACCGATCCGTCGGTGCCGATGAGGGCGACGGTCTGCTCGTCGCCGATGAGCGCGTAGTCCTCGATTGGGGGATGCACGGGGTGCGGGTTCCCGGCGGACGGGACCTGCAATCCGGCCGTCGTGGCAATCCGGCCGTACGGCTCACACCCTGGCGGGTTCGGCCTCCGCCGCCGTCGGTCGGGCCGCCCGCGCCAGCCGGTCGCGCCGCTCGCGCCGGACCAGGACGACCCAGCCGACCGGGACACCGGCGGCGAACAGCCACCACTGGATCGCGTACGCGTAGTTGAGCGCGGCGTCCTCGTCGCCGGGCTCGCCGAGCTGCTGCGGGGTGTCGCCCTCGGGGTCGGGCGAGGTCAGCACGAGGTAGCCGCCGAGGACCTCGGCGTCCAGGCGCCGGGCCTCCCGGGCGCTGTCGATCAGCATGATCTGCCGGTCGGGCAGGCCCTGGAGGTTCTTGATGCCGCTCGCCTCGGTCGTCTCGTCCGGCATCAGCCGGCCGGTGACGGTCAGCTCGCCGGCGGGCGGGGCGGGGACCTCGGGGAACGCGGTCTGGCTGGTCCGGTCGGCCGGGATCCAGCCGCGGTTGACCAGCAGCACCTTGCCGTCGTTCAGCACGAACGGGGTCAGGACGTGGTAGCCGATCTCGTCGTCGCCGTTGGTGCGGCGCCGGACGACGACCTCGTCGTCGGTGTCGAAGCGCCCCTTCGCGGTGACCGTCCGGTACCGCTCGGCGGAGGTGACGGTGTGCCCGGGGGAGGTCAGCCGCTCCACCGGGACCGGGTCGGCGGACAGCGCCGCGGAGACCAGCTGGTTGCGGGCCGTGCGCTCGTCGTAGCGGTGCATCTGCCAGATGCCCAGCCTGATCATCGCGGGGATGAGGAGGAGGGCGGCCAGCGTGAGGATCACCCACTGCCGGGACAACAGGAAGCGGTACACCCCACGACCGTACAACTCGGTCGTGGGGCGCGTTCAGGCGGGTACCGGGTCACACCTTGTCGATGATGCCCACCTTTCCCTCCGCGCGGGCGCAGTGGGCCCCGCAGTACCAGTGGCCCTCGGCCTCGACGCCCTGCCCGATGATCTGGACGCGGCAGTGCTCGCAGACCGGGGCCATGCGGTGGATCGCACAGGCGAAGCAGTCGAATACGTGCACGGCGCCCTGCGCGCGCACTTCGAAGGTCATTCCGTAGTCATTGCCACAAACTTCGCATCTCGCCATGCGCCACAGGGTGGGCCGTCGGCGGGGTGCGGGCGAGCCGGTGGCGGGCGAGTCGCCCGGCAATCACCCATCCGTACGGTCACCGCTCCGCGGCGGGTTCCACATCCCTGAGCAGTTGCCCGAACGCCGCCTCGTCCACCATCGGGGTGCCGAACTGCCGGGCCTTGACCACCTTGGAGGTGCCGGAGTCGGGGTCGTTGGTGACGAGCAGGCTGGTCAGCCGGGAGATGCTGGTGGCCACATGGAGTCCGGCCTCGACCGCGCGGTCCTCCAGGAGGTCCCGCTCCACCGACGTGTCGCCCGAGAAGGCGATCCGCATGCCCTGTTTGAGCCTTTTGCCGTCTTCGTACCGGCCCGGGTTGGGATGCGGGCACGCGGGCCTCTTGCGCGAGGGGCGCCAACTGGTCGGCCGCTGGCCGCCGTACCCGCCCTGCTGTCTCGGTACGGCCCGGTCCGTCCACTCGGTGAGCGGACGGCACTCGTGCAGCGGGAGCCGTACGCCGCCCTCGGCCGCGGCCCGCAGGCTCGGCCGGAACGCCTCCGCCAGCACCCGGGCGTCGTCCAGCGCGTGGTGCGCGCGCTGCTGGACCACGCCGAAGTGCGCGGCCAGCGACTGGAGCTTGTGGTTGGGCAGCGGCAGGCCCAGCTCCTTGGAGAGCGCGATGGTGCACAGCCGCTGGCGCACGGGCGCCTCGCTGCGGGCGCGCGCGTACTCCCGGGCGATCATCTGCCAGTCGAAGACGGCGTTGTGCGCGACCAGCACGCGGTCCGCGAGACGCGCGGAGAACTCCTCGGCGATGTCCGGGAAGAGGGGCGCGCCCTCCAGTGCCTCGCTCGTCAGACCGTGGATCCACACCGGGCCCGGATCGCGCTCGGGGTTGACCAGCGTGTACCAGTGGTCCTCGACCTCGCCGCGCGCGTCCAGCCGGTAGACGGCCGCGGAGATGATCCGGTCGTCCCGGGCCAGGCCGGTGGTCTCCACGTCAACGACCGCGTATCCCTTCGGGTACGCGGCCGGCCACGGTGTGGGGGACGCTGCGGTCGTACGGTCTTCGAGCATGGTCACTGAGGATACGGGCCGCGACTGACAGCGTGGGCCCGTACCCCCGGGCCGTACCCCGTCAGGGGGCCGCCGGCGCCCGTCCGTTCGAGTGCCGGCCGCGGGAGCGGGCCAAGTCCCTTCCCGCAGGGGGCCGCCCGGAATGTCATCCTCCGGGGTGTGACGGAATCTGCGCGGGACGACAGCCACGGCGGAGCGCTCGGGGAACGGCTGAACTGGCTGCGGGCCGCGGTGCTCGGCGCCAACGACGGCATCGTGTCCACCGCCGGTCTGGTGGTCGGGGTGGCGGGCGCCACCGACGAACGGGCCTCCCTGTTCACGGCCGGGATGGCGGGGCTGCTCGCCGGGTCGATGTCGATGGCGGCCGGTGAATACGTCTCCGTCTCCACCCAGCGGGACTCCGAACGGGCCGCACTCGCCGAGGAGAAGCGGGAACTGCGCGAACGGCCCGAGGAGGAGCTCGCGGAGCTGGCCGAACTCCTCGAACGGCGCGGTCTGTCGGCGGACGTCGCCCGGGACGCGGCCGTGCAGCTCACCGAGCGGGACGCGCTGCGGGCCCACGCGCGCGTGGAGCTCGGCATCGACCCGGACCGGCTGACGAACCCCTGGCACGCGGCCTGGGCGAGCTTCCTCGCCTTCACCGCCGGCGCCCTCCTCCCGCTGCTGGCCATCGTCCTGCCCCCGGCCTCCGCCCGGCTGCCCGTCACGGTCTGCTCGGTCCTGGCGGCCCTGGCGCTGACCGGCTTCAGCAGCGCGCGGCTGGGGTCCGCGGCGCCGGGGCGGGCGGTGCTGCGCAACGTGGCCGGCGGCGCGCTGGCCATGGGCGTCACCTACGCGGTGGGCACGCTGCTCGGTGCGGCGGGCGTCTAACAGGGGGTTTGGCCGCACGTCGTTGGCGGAGATCACCAACAAGTAAGCGCGTACCGCTGGTAATACTTGTGAGTAACAACGTCTAGCCGTGGCAGTCCGCCGGTCCTACGGTGCGAACATGCCGAACCTGCCCGATGTCGTGCTCTGGTCGATACCCGCCTTCGTGATCCTCTCCGTGATCGAGATGATCAGCGTCCGCCTCCATCCCGACGAGGACGCGGCGGGCTACGAGAAGAAGGACGCCGCCACCAGCCTCGGCATGGGCCTGGGCAGCCTGTTCTTCGACTTCCTGTGGAAGATCCCCATCGTCGCGATCTACACCGCGGTCTACGAACTCACCCCCCTGCGCGTGCCCGTCCTGCTCTGGACGGTCCCGCTGATGCTCCTCGCGCAGGACTTCTTCTACTACTGGTCCCACCGCGGCCACCACGTCGTACGCATCCTGTGGGCCTGCCACGTCGTGCACCACTCCAGCCGCATGTTCAACCTCACCACCGCGCTGCGCCAGCCCTGGACGTCGCTGACCGTCTGGCCGTTCTACCTGCCCCTCATCGCCTGCGGTGTGCACCCGGCGGCGCTCGCCTTCTGCTCCTCGGTGAACCTCGTCTACCAGTTCTGGATCCACACCGAGCGCATCGACAAGATGCCCCGCTGGTTCGAGTTCGTCCTCAACACGCCCTCCCACCACCGCGTCCACCACGCCTCCCAGGGCGGCTACCTGGACCGGAACTTCGGCGGCATCCTCATCGTCTGGGACCGCCTGTTCGGCTCCTTCGTCGCCGAGACCGAGCGGCCGGTGTTCGGTCTCACCAAGAACATCGACACCCACAACCCGGTCAAGGTCGCCACCCACGAGTACGTCTCCATCGCCAAGGACCTCAGGAAGGCCCGTACTTGGCGCGACCGCGCCGGGCACCTCCTGCGCGGCCCCGGCTGGCAGCCCGCCGCCGAACCCGCCCCCGAGAAGGTGTCGGTGTGAAGGAACCGCGCCCGCTGCTCCTCGCCTTCGCCCTGGCCGCCGCCGTGGACCTGGGCTCCCTCGCGGCCGGCTTCGACACCGGGCACACCGTCGCCAAACCGCTGCTGATGCCGCTGCTCGCCGGATACGCCGCCCTGTCCGGGGCGCCCCGGACGCTCGTCGCCGCCCTGCTGTTCGGCTGGGGCGGCGACCTGGCGCTGCTCTTCGACGCCGAGCCGGCCTTCCTGCTCGGCATGGCCTCCTTCGCCGCCGGGCACGTCTGCTACCTCCTGCTGTTCCGGGCGCCCGGCACCCACCGCCCCTTCCTGCTCGCCGGGTACGCCGTCGCCCTGACCACCACCGTCGCCTCGCTCTGGCCGGACCTCCCCGCCGACCTGCGCATCCCCGTCGCCGGCTACAGCCTGCTGCTCACGGCCATGGCCTACCGGGCGGGCGCCCGCTGCGGCGCGGTCGCCGGAATCGGCGGCGCCCTCTTCCTGCTCTCCGACACCCTCATCGCCGTCGGTGTCGCCGAGTGGCCCGAGCCGCCCCGCCCCGACCTGTGGATCATGCTCACCTATATCGCCGCGCAGTTCCTGCTGGTCACCGGCGCGCTCCGGGCCCTCGCAGCGCGCCCCCACCCGGCGGCGACGTACGGTGAGGTGCGCTCTCCCACCCCTTGAGCGCGACTGCCGACACCGCTGGAGAAGACCTCGTCATGCGCGCCACCACCATTCACGCCCCGTACGACATGCGGGTGGCGGACGTCCCGGACCCCGTCGTCCAGCAGCCCACCGACGCCGTGGTCCAGGTGCTGCGCGCCTGCATCTGCGGCAGCGACCTGTGGGCCTACCGCGGTGAGGCGGCCCGGCAGCCCGGCCAGCGGATCGGGCACGAGTTCCTCGGCGTCGTCGCGGAGACCGGCTCCGAGGTCTCCGGGGTACGGACCGGCGACCTGGTCGTCGCGCCCTTCATGTGGTCCGACGGCGTCTGCGACTACTGCCGCGAGGGCCTGACCACCTCCTGCGAGCACGGCGGCTTCTGGGGCAGCGTCGGTTACGACGGCGGCCAGGGCGAGGCCGTGCGCGTGCCCTTCGCCGACGGCACCCTCGTCCGGCTGCCCAAGGAGGCGGCCTCCGACGAGCGGCTGCTGACCGCCCTGCTGACCCTGTCCGACGTCATGGGCACCGGCCACCACGCCGCCCTCGCCGCGGGCGCCCGGCCCGGCGCCACGGTCGCCGTCGTCGGCGACGGAGCCGTCGGCCTGTGCGCCGTCCTGGCCGCCAAGCGGCTCGGCGCCGAGCGGATCGTCGCGCTCGGCCGCCACCGGGTCCGCACCGACATCGCGCGCCGCTTCGGCGCCACCGACGTCGTCGCCGAGCGCGGGGAGGCCGCCGTCGAGGCCGTCCGCGCCCTCACCCGCGGCCGGGGCGCGCACGCCGTCGTCGAGGCGGTCGGCACCGGGCAGTCCATGAGCACGGCCGTGAACATCACCCGCGACGGCGGCGCCGTCGGCTTCGTCGGAGTGCCGCACGGCAGCGGCACCGGCCTCGACCTCGGCGTCATGTTCGACCGCAACATCGCGCTGCGCGGCGGAGTCGCCCCGGTCCGCGCCTACCTCCCCGAACTGCTGCCCGACGTCCTGAACGGCAGCATCGACCCCTCGCCGGTCTTCGACATGACGGTGGACCTGGAGGACGTACCCGCGGGCTACAAGGCGATGGACGAGCGGACGGCCCTCAAGGTGATGATCACGGCCTGACCCGCCCCGGGACGACGGGCCGGGCCACCGCCCCCTGTGCCGGACCCACGCCCGGTTCCGGGGGTCCGCCTGTCCGGCCGGGGCGGCCGGTCCGTGCGGTCGACCTGGGTCCGGACCGGCGGATCGCCGCCGTGGACGGGGGCTGCGGGTCCGTTCGGCCGGCACCGGGCGGTTTCGGTGGGGCGGCACGCCGGGCGGGGCTACCAGCGGATCGGTACCGGCAGGGCCGTCAGCAGGCCCGATGTCGCCACGACCAGGGCCAGTGCCACGACCTCCGCGCGCGCCGGCACGCAGGCCGTGAGCGGGTCGGTGGCCCGGCGCAACCGGGTCCGCGCCCACAGGGCGAGGGCGGCGACGGCGGCCACCAGCAGCACCTTGGCCAGCAGCACCCGCCCGTACGCGGTCTCCGTCAACTGCTCCAGGACCGTCCCCGGCGGCATCCGGCGCAGCGAGCTGCACACCCCGGTCGCCGTGACGGCGGCGAGCAGGACCACCGCCACGCGCGCGTAGAGCCCGAGCAGGGCCGCGCCCGCCGGGGTGCCGCCCCGCAGACTCCGCAGTACGTGCAGCAGACCGCCCGCCCACAGGGCCGCGCAGGTCAGGTGCAGCAGCGTCAGCCCGGAGCCGATCATCGGGGAGTACTCGGTCGGCGGGTGCGCGCGCAGCGCCTCGGCCACGACGATCGCGGCCAGCGGCCACACCTGGGTGCCGGGCCGCCGCGACAGCGCACACAGGCCCGCCGCGGCGAAGGCGTTGACCTCCAGCAGCGCGAGCTTGCCGTCCCGGGTGGCGTAGAGGCCGCCGACGTCCAGGTCGGAGAGGCTGTCCGGGACGAGGTTCCCGGTCGACACCACCGACGCGAGCCCGAGGGCGGCGAGGAAACCGGCGGTGGCCGCGTGCGGCGCCCAACTGCGGGGCGCGGGCGGGCGGGTGCCGGGTACGGAACGGGCCAGCCGGTTCACGAACAGCTCGCCCACCGGGACGCACAGCGCCGCGAACAGCACCGTCCGCAGCAGCGCGATGCCCCCCGTGCCGGGGGCCTCGGCCTCCCCGGTGCCGTGCAGCGCGGGGGACGGCCCGAGCAGGGGTATCAGCGCCCCGAGGAGCACCAGGAGCAGGACGGCCGCGGCCCCGCCGGTGCCGGGGCGGCGCAGGGGCTCGCCGGAACCGGCCGCCTCCGACGTGGGTCTTGTCAAGGTCACCTCGTGATCTTCACCAGTCGTCCCCGGACCGGGCAAGCGCGGGAGGACGAGCGGCGGGACGTCGTCGCGCCGATGAGTACGCTTTCGGGCTCCGCCACGACTCACGCCCACCGCGCGGGATCGGTTCCGTAGACCCCGGGCGGCCGCGCCCAGTCCGCCGGCCCACCCGTGTGGGCCACCGGCGGCAGGGCGTACCGCAGCCGCCCGAGCGCGCTGTCCCGCTCACGCAGCCAGGGCCCAGGACCGTCGTACGGCGCCGCGCCCGGGGTCTGCGTACCGGTCGCCCCGGTCGTACCGGTCGCCCCGGTCGTCAGCCAGTGCGCGGTCCGCGCCAGCGCCAGCCGTACGACCCTGCCGCCGCCCTCGTCGTACCGCTCGCTCAGGGCCCGCAGCACGCCCGCCGCCAGCAGGTACCCGGTGCCGTGGTCGAGGGCCTGCGCGGGCAGCGCCCCCGGCGCGTCCGGCGCCCCTTCCGTGAGGGAGATCCCGGTCGCGGCCTGCACCAGGCTGTCGAAGCCCCGCCGCTCGCCCCACGGCCCGTACGCACCCCACGCCGACACTTGCGCCACGACCACCCCGGGCCGCCGCTCGGCCAGCGCCTCCGGGGCCAGCCCGAACCGGTCCAGGGCGCCCGGCCGGTACCCGGTGACGACCACGTCGGCCGACGCCAGCAGTTCCTCGAAGGTCCGCCGGTCCGTACCGAGGTCGAGGACCGCGGAGCGCTTCCCGAACCCCGTGTCGGCGTGCTGGTCGGGCAGTTCGGGGTGGCGCGGCGGGTCCAGCCGCAGCACGTCCGCGCCCAGCAGGGCGAGGGTGCGGGTGGCGACGGGCCCCGCGAGGACCCGGGTGAGGTCCAGGACGCGCACCCCCTCCAGCGGGAGGCCCGCACCGGCGGCCGGAAGGGCACGCCCGCGTGCCGAGTCCAGCCGCTCCCGCTCCACCAGCGGCCGCAGAGCCACCTCGCCCGCCTGCGGATGCCGCGCCCACTCCTCGGCCGAGCGCACGGCGACGGCGAGCCCGCCGGCCGCGTACACCGCCTCCTCGACCTCCAGGGCCGGCCGCTCGGCGAGCACGGCTTCGAGCCGCTCCGCGGGACCCAGCGCCGTCAGCAGCCGCTCCCCGTGGTGCGGATAGTTGGCATGGGTCCGCACCCACCCGTCCGCGGTCCGCCAGAACCGCGACAGCCGGGCGAAACCGACCGGCGCCCGCCCGTCGACCAGCAGATGCCGCTCGCTCACGAACGCCGTGGCTACGGCCCCGTCGTCCACCCGCACACCGGGCACCGCGGCGAGCCCGGCCCGCCGCGCCCCCAGCTCCGCGGCCGCCAGCGCGCACGCGCCCACACAGGCGCGGGCCAGCCCCCGCACCGGCAGCCGGGACGCCAGCGCGCCCCCGCGCGCCACGACGGCCACCCGCGACAGCAGCCCGGGGTCACCACCCACCGCCGTCCAGGCGTACTCGATGTCGTTCATGACTGCACTATGCGCCATCGCCCGGCTCCGTACGAGAGCCGGCCGGCACCACGGCCGACAGGCCGGCACGACCACCGACCCGCCCGCCCGCCACGCACGCGTGCCGGGGCCCGGGGATCCGCTCCCCGCCCCGGCACGCGCGCCGAACCGCTACCGCGGTACCGCTACTTCGTCACCGCGTCCAGCGCGTCCGCCGTGCCCCAGCCGTAGAAGCCGTTGCGGTACTTGGAGCCCTCGCACACCGCGTCGACCGTGCCGTCGCCGTCGATGTCGTACGGCTCCGTGCACGCCGTGGCGTCGGCCTGTGCGTACAGCAGCGCCTTCACCAGGGCCGGCGGGGCCTTCGGGTGCGTCGACTTGATCAGCGCGGCGACACCCGCGACATGCGGGGACGCCATCGACGTACCGGCCATGTAGCCCCACTTGCCGCCCGGCAGCGTGCCGAGGATCAGGCCGCTGGTGGCCGGCGGGGCCGGGGTCTGGAAGCGGGTCGAGTCGCCGCCGGGCGCGGCGATGTCGACGACGCCCAGGCCGTGGTTGGAGAACGACGACTTGATGCCCTTCGCGCCGGTCGAGGCGACCGTCACCACACCCGGCAGCTGCGTCGGTATGTCCAGGCACTCGGAGGGGTCGACCACCCGGTCCGAGGGCGTCGCGTCGTTCGGGGACACCGGGTCGGTGATCTCGTCCGCCGCGAGGTCGTAGTTCTCGTTGCCGGCCGCGGCGACGTTGACCGCGCCCTTCTTCTCCGCGTACCGCGACGCCCGGGAGACGGCCTCGACGAGCGCGGCCTGGTCCGGGTCGTTCTTGCAGTTGAAGTACCAGGGGTCGGTGTAATAGCTGTTGTTCGTCACGTCGACGCCGTGCTCGGCCGCCCACACGAAGCCGCACACCACGGCCTCGGTGTAGAAGTATCCGGCGGTCGTGGACACCTTGATGCCGGAGACCTTCACCCCGGGCGCGACACCGGTCATGCCGATGCCGTTCTTGGCGGCCGCGATCTCACCGGCGACGTGCGTGCCGTGCGCGCTCTCCGTCGGGCCGGGCCGCCAGGCGCCCTCGGTGGTGTCCGGCTTGCCCGTCACACAGTTCACCGAGGCGTCGCGGTCGAAGTTGGCCGCGAGGTCGGGGTGGGTGTCGTCCACGCCGGTGTCGATGACGGCGACGGTGACCTTGCTGCTGCCGAGCGACTTCTCGTGCGCCCGGTCCGCCTTGATGGCGGGCAGGTCCCACTGGAGCGGCTGCAACGGGTCCTGGCCCTCGGCCGCCTCGACGGCGGCGGCCTCGGCCGCGCTGAGCACCCTCGGGGTGCCGACCTCCGTCGTCGACTGCGCGGGCAGCGGCGCGTTGCGGGTGTTGCCGGCCGAGTCCACGCCGGGCACCTTGCGCAGCGTCTTGGCGAAGTCGGGATTGGCCGAGTGGACCACGACCACGCCGATCCGGTCGTACGACGTGACGATCGTGCCGCCCGCCGCGGCGATGGCCCGCTCCACCCGGGACGAAGGACCGTGCCCGGGGCCGACGTTGACGACGTAGCTGAGCGCGGTGGCCTCCTCGGCCTCGGCGGCCGCCGAGACGTTGGGCAGCAGGGCCAGTGCCGTCGCCACGGCCATCCCCGCGGGGACGGCCACCAGGCGGCGGGAGCGCGAGATGTGCGCTGTCATGGTGTCAATCTCTCCTGTCCGAATATCACTTGACCGCGCGCAGCGCGTTGACGATGCCGTACCCGTAGAAGCCGTTCACGCGCGTGCCGCCCTCGCACGTCGCGTCCTGCGTGCCGTCGCCGTTCTGGTCGTAGGACTCCGGGCAGCCCGGGTTGTCCGCCTGCGCCTTCAGCAGCGCCTGGAGCGCGGCCGGACCCGCCCACGGGTGCTTCGACTTCAGCAGCGCGGCCACACCGGCGGCGTGCGGCGAGGCCATCGACGTGCCCTGGAGGAAGGCGTACTGCCCGTTCGGCATGGTGGACAGGATGCGGCCGTTCTTCGACGGCGTGTCGGGTATCTGGTACAGCCGGTCGCCACCCGGCGCCGCCACGTCCACGACACCCTTGCCGTACGAGGAGTAGTACGACTTCAGGTTCTGCACGCCCGTCGCGCTGACCGTGACGATGCCCGGGAGCTGCGTGGGGACGTCGTAGCACTCGTGCGGGTCGATCGTGCGCTCCACCGGGGTGGAGTCGTCGGGGCTGGTGGCGTCGACGATGGCGTCCGAGTCCAGGTCGTGGTTGGAGTTGCCCGCCGAGGCCAGGTGCAGCGTGCCCTTCCTCTGCGCGTACAGCTGCGCCCTGTTGACCGCGTCCACGATGGCCCGCTGGTCGGGGTCGTCCATGCAGTTGTAGAGCCACGGGTCCACGTAGTAGCTGTTGTTCGTGATCTCCACACCGTGGTCGGCGGCGAACACGAAGGCGCACACCACGCTCTCCGGGTAGAACAGACCGTTGTCCGGGTCGCTCACCTTGATGCCGGAGACCTTCACACCCGGCGCGACACCCGCGACCCCGATGCCGTTGCGGGCGGCGGCGATCTCACCCGCCACATGCGTGCCGTGGTAGTCGTCGGCCGTGTACGGCCGCCAGGCGCCCTCGCTGGTGTCCGCGACCCCGCCCACGCAGTTGGCCGACTGGGACTTGGAGAAGTTCGGCGCCAGGTCCGGGTGGGTGTCGTCGACGCCGGTGTCGATCACGGCGACGGTCACCCTGGCGCTACCGGGGTTGATCTTCGCCGCCTTGTCGGCGCCGATCGCGCGCAGGTCCCACTGGTCGGCCTCGAGGGGCTCGCTGTCCGGTGCGGCGGCGCTCGCGGCCTTCGCGGCCTGGGCGTCGGTCAGGAACTCGGCGGCGCCCTGGTCGGTGGTGCCCGCCGCGGTCAGCGGTGCCGTACGCGTCGCACCCGCCGACTGCACCCCGCGCACCGCGCGCAGCTGCTTGCCGAACTCGGGGTTGGCCGAGTGGGCGACGATCACACCGATCCTGTCGTACGACGCCACGACCGTTCCCTGGGCCGCGGCGACGGCCTTCTTCACCGACTCGAGGGTCCGGCGGTCCGTCTTCGTGTTCACCACGTACGCCAGCTTCGGCGCGTCCGCCGCCTGCGCGGTGGTCTCCGCGACCGGGGCGGCGGTCGCCGCGGTCGGCAGGAAGCCGAGCGAGGCGGTCAGTGAGAGCACGACGGGGACGGCCAGGGCGAGCCGGCGTCTTGAAGGCAGATGAGCCATGGGATCTCCACATCATCCAAAACGAAACTGCCCGAGACACAGATGGTGCTCGGGCAGGTACATGACGGGCGTGCAGGGTGAAACTATCTCCCCGCCTCGCTGGCCAGCAATGACCTTCGGGAAGTCAGTTCGGAAAGAAGTGATCGGTGTTGAACCGGTTCTCGCGTGGCGCCGTGACGTTGGACAGGAGGCCCGAGCACGATCGAGCCCCCTGTCGGATCACGCCCCGGGGCACGCTCCCCGCACCCGGACCGTGCGATCCACGTCACTGTGAGGTCTGAGCCGCCATGTCCGTCGTTCCCAGCCCGTCCCCCACGCCCGAACCGAACCCGTCCCCGTCCACTGTCGCGACAGCGCCCGCAACGCGAGGAGACTCCGTGGCCACCGACACACCGCCCCCCTCGAAAGAGCAGCATCAACTCCCCAGTACCGAGGAGTACACCGAGGTGCAGGAGAGCGCGGAGTTCGGTGAACTGCGCCGCGCCTACCGCTCCTTCGCCTTCCCGCTGACCATCGGCTTCATCGTCTGGTACCTGCTCTACGTCCTGCTGTCGAACTACGCGGGCGGCTTCATGGGCACCGAGCTGTTCGGCAACATCAACGTGGCCCTCGTCCTCGGCCTCGCCCAGTTCCTCACCACCTTCCTCATCGCCTGGTGGTACGCGCGGCACGCCGCCACCCACCTCGACCCCAAGGCAGAGGCGATCAAGTCCCGGATGGAGGGCGGCGCATGAGCTCCGCGCACATGGTCCTCGCGGCCGACGCCGCCAGCGAGCACCGCACCCTGATCATCAGCCTGTTCGGTGTCTTCGTCGTCGCGACCCTCGTCATCACCGTGTGGGCGGGCCGGCAGACCAAGGACGCCGCCGACTTCTACGCGGGCGGCCGCCAGTTCACCGGCTTCCAGAACGGCCTCGCCGTCTCCGGCGACTACATGTCCGCCGCGTCCTTCCTCGGCATCGCGGGCGCCATCGCCCTCTTCGGCTACGACGGCTTCCTGTACTCCATCGGCTTCCTGGTCGCCTGGCTCGTCGCCCTGCTGCTGGTCGCCGAGCCACTGCGCAACTCCGGTCGCTACACGATGGGCGACGTCCTCGCCTACCGGATGCGCCAGCGCCCGGTCCGCACCGCGGCCGGCACCTCCACCATCGTGGTGTCGATCTTCTACCTGCTGGCCCAGATGGCCGGCGCGGGCGTCCTGGTCTCGCTGCTGCTCGGCATCAGCAGCGACGCCGGCAAGATCGGCATCGTCGCCCTGGTCGGCATCCTGATGATCATGTACGTCAGCATCGGCGGCATGAAGGGCACCACCTGGGTCCAGATGGTCAAGGCCGTCCTGCTGATGACCGGCGCCCTGCTGCTGACCTTCCTGGTGCTGCTGAAGTTCGACTTCAACGTCTCCGACCTGCTCGGCACCGCCGCCGACCAGAGCGGCCACGGCGCGGCCTTCCTGGAGCCCGGCCTGAAGTACGGCGCCACCGGCACCACCAAGCTGGACTTCATCTCCCTCGGCATCGCCCTGATCCTGGGCACCGCCGGCCTGCCGCACATCCTGATCCGCTTCTACACCGTGCCCACCGCCAAGGCCGCCCGGAAGTCCGTGATCTGGGCCATCGGCCTCATCGGCTCCTTCTACCTGATGACCCTGGCGCTCGGCTTCGGTGCCGCCGCGCTGATCACCCCGGAGGAGATCACCACCTCCAACAAGGCCGGCAACACGGCCGCACCCCTGCTGGCGCTGCATCTCGGCGGCGTCGACTCCACCTGGGGCGCCATCCTGCTGGCCACCATCTCCGCCGTCGCCTTCGCGACGATCCTCGCGGTGGTCGCCGGCCTCACGCTCGCCTCCTCGTCGTCCTTCGCGCACGACATCTACGCCAACGTCATCCGCAAGGGCGAGGCCACCGAGAAGGAGGAGGTCCGCGCCGCCCGCTGGGCGACCGTCGGGATCGGCGTCGTCTCCATCGGCCTCGGCGCCCTGGCCCGCGACCTGAACGTGGCCGGCCTGGTCGCGCTCGCCTTCGCGGTCGCCGCCTCCGCCAACCTGCCGACGATCCTCTACAGCCTCTTCTGGAAGCGGTTCACCACCCAGGGCGCCCTGTGGTCGATCTACGGCGGTCTGACCACCGCGGTCGGCCTGGTGCTGTTCTCGCCGGTCGTCTCCGGCAAGCCCAGCTCGATGTTCCCCGACGTCGACTTCCACTGGTTCCCGCTGGAGAACCCCGGCATCATCTCGATCCCGGTCGGCTTCCTGCTCGGCATCATCGGCACCTACCTGTCGAAGGAGGAGCCGGACAAGGGCAAGTACGCCGAGCTGGAGGTCCGGTCCCTGACCGGCACCGGCGCCCACTGAGCACCCCCCGAAGCGGCCGCGTCGTAGGGATCTACGACGCGGCCGCGTCTTACCTCGTGGGATCGGGCCCTGTCGATGTCAGTGGGGTCACGTAGGCTCGCAGATGACGGAAACAGAGTGCTCCGCGACACGGGAGGGGGCCCACGTGCTCATCGACACCTACGGCCGAGTGGCCACCGACCTGAGAGTGTCGCTGACCGACCGGTGCAATCTGCGCTGCACCTACTGCATGCCCGAGGAGGGCCTGCAGTGGCTGGCCAAGCCCGACCTGCTCACGGACGACGAGATCGTCCGCCTGATCGACATCGCGGTCACCTCCCTCGGTGTCGAGGAGGTCCGCTTCACCGGCGGTGAGCCCCTGCTCCGCCCCGGCCTGGTCGGCATCGTCGAGCGCGTCGCCGCCCTCACGCCCCGCCCCCAGATGTCGCTGACCACCAACGGCATCGGTCTCAGGCGCACCGCCGCCGCCCTGAAGGCCGCGGGCCTGGACCGGGTGAACGTCTCCCTGGACACCCTGCGCCCGGACGTCTTCAAGACCCTCACCCGGCGCGACCGGCACAAGGACGTCATCGAGGGCCTGGAGGCCGCCCGCGCCGCGGGCCTGACCCCCGTCAAGGTCAACTCGGTGCTGATGCCGGGCCTGAACGAGGACGAGGCCCCCGACCTCCTCGCCTGGGCCGTCGAGCACGACTACGAACTGCGGTTCATCGAGCAGATGCCGCTGGACGCCCAGCACGGCTGGAAGCGCGACGGGATGATCACCGCCGGCGACATCCTGGCCTCCCTGCGCACCCGGTTCACGCTGACCGAGGAGGGCTCCCAGGAGCGGGGCTCCGCCCCGGCCGAGCGCTGGCTGGTGGACGGCGGCCCGCACCGCGTCGGGGTCATCGCCTCGGTCACCCGCCCGTTCTGCGCCGCCTGCGACCGCACCCGGCTCACCGCCGACGGCCAGGTCCGCACCTGCCTCTTCGCCCGCGAGGAGACCGATCTGCGCGCTGCCCTGCGCTCGGGCGCCCCGGACGAGGAGATAGCCCGTATCTGGCGCCTGGCGATGTGGGGCAAGAAGGCGGGAGCGGGCCTCGACGACCCGAGCTTCGTCCAGCCGGACCGCCCGATGTCCGCCATCGGCGGCTGAAACTCTACGGTTCGGCCGGCGCTTCCCACTCCGAGAAGCGCACGACGTCCTTCAGGAAGCCCCGCACCCCCAGGAACTGCGACAGATGCTCCCGGTGCTCGTCACAGGCGAGCCAGGTCTTCCGCCGCTCCGGAGTGTGGATCTTGGGATTGTTCCAGGCCAGCACCCATACGGCGGTGGCCCGGCAGCCCTTGGCGGAACAGATCGGCGTCTCGTCACTCACGGGATTCGTCTCACAGGGTCCGGAAAAAAGGCGACGCCGAGCAGCCACGGGGGGAGCTGCCCGGCGTCGGTCCGTCGCTCCGACGGGGGATGCGGAGCGCCTACGAAGTATGTCATGGGTCACCCGCCGCCCGGCACCTGAACAACAGTATTGTTCCTGAGCTTTTCTTGAGCTTGGCGCATGAACGGATTCCGCTTCCGGGCGTCCCGCCAAGGTCATTTCCGGTCATGTACGGCGCCCTCGGCGGCGCCCGCCGAATCGCCGGCCGCGTCCTCCGGAGCGCGTTCCGCCGACGGCGCCTCGGCCGCCGGTCCCATGATCATCGGACGGCTCGGGGCACCGACGAAAGTGGAGGGCAGCCCGGGCGCGTTCTCCCGTCCGGCGTTGGCGACGACCACCGCGATGTACGGCAGGACGGCACCGAGCACCAGCGCCACCACGGCCACATGCCGTTCGACGTTCCACAAGGTCGCCGCGAGGATCACCGACAGCGTGCGGATCGACATCGAGATGATGTACCGCCGCTCGCGGCCCCGTACGTCCTCCTGGAGGCCCGTCCGCGCCCCGGTGATCCGGAACACCTGGGCGTTGCCCCCGCCGTGCAGCTTCCGCATCACATTCCACCATCCGCCCGCATCGGGTTCTCCCCTGCCCGCACCCCCACCGCCCCCGGTCGGGGGGCCGGGCCCGGACACCTCCACGGTACGCCCGGCCTGCGCCGCCTACGAGGGCGGGGCACCTTCCGTACAGGTGAACGACCTCCGATGTCCCGCGTACGGACCCACCCGGCATGCGGCGTACGCGGTACGGGCCGAGACTGGGCGTACTGCTCACGCGCAGGCGTACAAGGAGGCGGCCATGGGCTGGTTGTGGGCGATCATCGTGGGGTTCGTGCTCGGACTGATCGCCAAGGCGATCCTGCCCGGCAAGCAGCACAGCCCCCTCTGGCTGACCACCATCTTCGGCATGCTCGGCGCCATCGTCGGCAACGCCATCGCGCGCGGTTTCGGCGTCGAGGAGACCGCCGGCATCGACTGGAGCCGGCACTTCTTCCAGCTCGTCGCGGCGATCATCATCGTGGCCGCGGGCGACATGGTGTACATGGCGACGCTGGGCAAGAGGAAGATGCAGACCTGAGCGCCGGGTACGGCGAAGGGGCGGCACCCGCGAGGGTGCCGCCCCTTCGTTGTGCATCAGAGCCCTATGCGCCCGTGACCTCGACCGCCGCCAGGTTCTTCTTGCCCCGGCGCAGCACCAGCCAGCGGCCGTGCAGCAGGTCCTCCATCGCGGGAACGGCGTCCTCGGCCGTGACCTTCACGTTGTTTACGTAGGCCCCGCCTTCCTTCACCGTCCGACGGGCCGCGGACTTGCTCGCCACCAGCCCCACCTCGGCGAACAGGTCGACCACCGGGGCCGATTCGGCGACCTTGATGTGCGGCACCTCCGACAGGGCCGCGGCCAGCGTCCGCTCGTCCAGCTCCGCCAGCTCGCCCTGACCGAACAGCGCCCGGGACGCGGCGATGACCGCGGCCGTCTGCCCGGCGCCGTGCACCAGCGTCGTCAGCTCCTCCGCCAGCGCCCGCTGCGCGGCCCGCGCCTGCGGCCGCTCCTCGGTCTGCCGCTCCAGCTCCTCCAGCTCCTCGACGGACCTGAAGGACAGGATGCGCATGTACGTCGAGATGTCCCGGTCGTCCACGTTCAGCCAGAACTGGTAGAACGCGTACGGCGTCGTCATCTCGGGGTCGAGCCAGACGGCCCCGCCCTCGGTCTTGCCGAACTTGGTGCCGTCCGCCTTCACCATCAGCGGCGTCGCCAGACAGTGCACGTCGGCCTCGGGCTCCAGCCGGTGGATCAGGTCCAGACCCGCCGTGAGGTTGCCCCACTGGTCGCTGCCGCCCTGCTGGAGCGTGCAGCCGTGCCGTCGGTACAGCTCCAGGAAGTCCATGCCCTGGAGCAGTTGGTAGCTGAACTCCGTGTAGCTGATGCCCTCCTGGGACTCCAGCCGACGGGCGACCGAGTCCTTGGTCAGCATCTTGTTGACGCGGAAGTGCTTGCCGATGTCCCGCAGGAACTCGATGGCCGACAGGCCGGCCGTCCAGTCCAGGTTGTTCACCATCACGGCGGCGTTCTCGCCCTCGAAGGACAGGAACGGCTCGATCTGCGCGCGCAGCCGGTTCACCCAGTTCGCGACCGTCTCCGGGTCGTTCAGCGTGCGCTCCGCGGTCGGCCGCGGGTCACCGATCTGGCCGGTGGCCCCGCCGACCAGGGCCAGCGGGCGCAGGCCCGCCTGCTGGAGCCGGCGCATGGTCAGCACCTGCACCAGGTGGCCGACGTGCAGGCTGGCCGCGGTGGGGTCGAAGCCGCAATAGAACGTGACGGGACCGTCCGCGAGCGCCTTGCGCAAGGCGTCCTCGTCGGTGGACAGGGCCCACAGACCGCGCCACTTCAGCTCGTCGAC
Source organism: Streptomyces sp. NPDC000983 (assembly GCF_040299205.1). NCBI lineage: Bacteria > Bacillati > Actinomycetota > Actinomycetes > Kitasatosporales > Streptomycetaceae > Streptomyces > Streptomyces sp. NPDC000983. The sequence continues at coordinate 142,929 of NZ_JBEPBM010000017.1, forward strand.
GATGTCCGTCACGGTTCTCTTGTCTCCTCGGGAAGGCTCGTGGTCAGGTACGAGGTTATACGCCCTGGCTGACCGAACTCATATTGAAGTCGGGCACCCGCAGTGCGGGCATCGCGGCCCTGGTGAACCAGTCGCCCCACTCCCTGGGCAGCGTCTTCTCGGTGCGCCCGGCCTCGGTGGCCCGGCCCAGCAGGTCCACCGGCGACTCGTTGAACCGGAAGTTGTTGACCTCGCCGGTCACCTCGCCGTTCTCCACCAGGTAGACGCCGTCCCGGGTCAGGCCGGTCAGCAGCAGTGTCGCCGGGTCCACCTCGCGGATGTACCACAGGCAGGTCAGCAGCAGCCCGCGCTCGGTGCCCGCCACCATCTCCTCCAGGCCGCGCCCGTCGCCGTCGCCGCTGTCGAGGATCAGGTTGTCGATGCCCGGGGCCACCGGCAGCCCGGTCAGGCCCGCGCTGTGCCGGCTGGTCAGCAGGCGCCGCAGCTCGCCCTCGCGGATCCACTCGGTGGGCGCGAGCGGCAGACCGTTGTCGAACACCGACGCGTCACCGCCGGAGGAGTGCGCCAGCACGAACGGGGCGGACTCCAGGCCCGGCTCGTTGGGGTCGCTGCGCAGGGTCAGCGGCAGCTCGGTGAGCCGGTCGCCGATCCGGGTGCCGCCGCCCGGCTTGGAGAACACCGTGCGGCCCTCGGCCGCGTCCCGGCCCGACGACGACCACATCTGGTAGATCAGCAGGTCCGCGACGGCGGTCGGCGGCAGCAGCGTCTCGTACCGCCCGGCGGGCAGCGCGATCCTGCGCTTCGCCCAGCCCAGGCGTACGGCCAGTTCCGCGTCGAGCGCCGCGGGGTCCACGTCCTTGAAGTCCCGGGTGGACCGGCCGGCCCACGCCGAGCGGGTGCGGTCGGGGGACTTGGCGTTCAGCTCCAGCGTTCCGTTCGGCTGGTCGTGCCGCAGCCGCAGCCCCGTGGACGTACCGACGTAGGACGAGACCAGCTCGTGGTTGGCGAAGCCGTACAGCTCGCGTCCGCCCGCCCGCGCCCGTGCGAACGCCTCCCCGAGCGCCGGGGCGAACTCCGCGAACACCGCGGAGGAGGTCTCGGCGGGGGCGTCCGTGAAGTCCGGCGACACCGGCACACCGGCCACCAGCGGCTGCGCGTCCTCGGCGGGCTCGGCACCGCGCGCGGCGGCCTCCGCGGCCCGCACCAGCGGCTCCAGCTCGTCCGCCGTCACCGCGGAACGGGACACCACTCCGGAGGCGGTGCCCTCCTTGCCGTCGACGGTGGCGACGACCGTGAGCGTGCGCCCGCGCGTGACACCGTTCGTGGTCAGCGCGTTGCCCGCCCAGCGCAGGTTGGCGGTGGACTGCTCGTCGGCGATGACGACACACCCGTCGGCCCGGGACAGCTCCAGAGCCCGCTCGACGATCTCGTACGGCTTGTTCATCGACCGGCCTCCTGGGTGGTGTTGGGACTGTGCTGTTCCGGGGGGCAACCCCCGGACCCCCGGCCGATCCCTGCACTGACGCTCATCGACCGGCCTCCTGGGTGGTGTTGAGGATGTTGACGCTCCTGAAGAGGGCGGACGGGCAGCCGTGGGACACCGCCGCGACCTGGCCCGGCTGGGCCTTGCCGCAGTTGAAGGCGCCGCCCAGGACGTAGGTCTGCGGGCCGCCGACCGCCGCCATGGAGCCCCAGAAGTCGGTGGTGGTCGCCTGGTAGGCGACGTCCCGGAGCTGGCCGGTGATCCGGCCGTTCTCGATCCGGAAGAACCGCTGGCCGGTGAACTGGAAGTTGTAGCGCTGCATGTCGATGGACCACGACCGGTCCCCGACGACGTAGATCCCGCGGTCGACGCCCCCGATGAGGTCCTCCGTCGACATCCCGGCCGGGTCGGGCCGCAGGGAGACGTTGGCCATGCGCTGCACCGGCACATGGCCGGGGGAGTCGGCGAACGCGCAGCCGTTGGACCGCTCGAACCCGGTCAGCCGCGCGATCCGCCGGTCCAGCTGGTACCCGACCAGCGTGCCGTCCTTCACCAGGTCCCAGGTCTGGCCGGCGACGCCCTCGTCGTCGTAGCCGATGGTCGCCAGGCCGTGCTCGGCGGTGCGGTCACCGGTCACGTTCATCAGCTCGGAGCCGTACCTGAGCTTGCCGAGCTGGTCGAAGGTGGCGAAGGAGGTGCCGGCGTAGGCGGCCTCGTAACCGAGGGCGCGGTCCAGCTCGGTGGCGTGCCCGATCGACTCGTGGATGGTCAGCCACAGGTTGGACGGGTCGACGACGAGGTCGTACAGGCCCGCCTCGACGCTCGGCGCGCGCATCTTCTCCGCGAGGAGTTCCGGCATCCGCGCCAGCTCGTCGTCCCAGTCCCAGCCGGTGCCCGTGAGGTACTCCCAGCCGCGTCCGACGGGCGGCGCGATGGTGCGCATCGAGTCGAACTCGCCGGTGGACTCGTCCACCGACACGGCGGTCAACTGCGGGTGCAGCCGGACCCGCTGCTGGGTGGTGACGGTGCCCGCGGTGTCGGCGTAGAACTTGTTCTCGTGCACGGTCAGCAGCGAGGCGTCGACGTGGTTCACCCCGTCCGCCGCCAGCAGCCGCCCGCTCCACTCGGCGAGCAGCCCCGCCTTCTCCGCGTCGGGCACGGTGAACGGGTCGATCTCGTACGACGAGATCCACGTCCGGTCGGCGTGCACCGGCTCGTCGGCCAGTTCGACCCGCTCGTCGGCCCCGGCCGCCTTGATCACCTGCGCGGACAGCTTCGCCATCGCCACGGCCTGGGAGGCGACCTTGGCCGCCGCGTCCATGGTCAGATCCACGCCCGAGGCGAAACCCCAGGTCCCGCCGTGCACGACCCGCACCGCGTAGCCGAGGTCGGTGGTGTCGGACGACCCCGCCGGCTTGGCGTCCCTGAGCCGCCAGGACGCGCTGCGCACCCGCTCGAACCGGAAGTCCGCGTGCTCGGCGCCCAGCGCACGCGCGCGTGCCAGGGCGGCGTCCGCCAGGGCACGCAGAGGTAGTGCCGTGAAGGACTCGTCGATGGTATGAGGCACCTGGATCTCTTCCTGTCGCCGTTGCCGTGGTCGCTCCGATCATGTCGTGACGGCCGGGTCGGCGACCACACGTTTGCCCGGCGCGGCCGGTTCGGTTCTGTAGGGACCCGACAGTGACTCCCACCAGCCACTGTCGGTGCCCGCTTCTCCGCGCGGGGACCCGGACCGATAGGTTTTCGGGGAAGCCGCCTGTCATCCAGGTGTTCGGGCGGGTGTTCAGGACCGCTATCGAAAGGGTGATCCGTTGAGCCGCTCGGTTCTCGTCACCGGAGGCAACCGGGGCATCGGCCTCGCCATCGCCCGTGCATTCGCCGACGCCGGCGACAAGGTCGCCATCACGTACCGCTCGGGTGAGCCGCCGACCGGCCTCCTGGCCGTCAAGTGCGACATCACCGACAGCGAGCAGGTGGAGCAGGCCTACAAGGAGATCGAGGCCGAGCACGGCCCGGTCGAGGTCCTCGTCGCCAACGCCGGTGTCACCAAGGACCAGCTCCTGATGCGGATGTCCGAGGAGGACTTCGCCTCGGTGATCGACACCAACCTCACCGGCACCTTCCGCGTCGTCAAGCGCGCCAACCGGGGCATGCTGCGCGCCAAGAAGGGCCGTGTCGTCCTGATCTCGTCCGTGGTCGGACTGCTCGGCTCCGCGGGGCAGGCGAACTACGCCGCCTCCAAGGCCGCGCTCGTCGGCTTCGCGCGCTCCCTCGCCCGTGAGCTGGGATCGCGCAACATCACCTTCAACGTCGTCGCGCCCGGCTTCGTGGACACCGACATGACCAAGGTGCTCACCGACGAGCAGCGCGCGGCCATCGTGTCGCAGGTCCCGCTCGGCCGGTACGCGCAGCCGGAGGAGATCGCCGCGACGGTGCGGTTCCTCGCCTCCGACGACGCCTCGTACATCACTGGAGCCGTCATCCCCGTTGACGGCGGACTGGGAATGGGTCACTGATCACCATGAGCGGAATTCTCGAGGGCAAGCGCGTCCTGATCAGCGGTGTGCTGATGGAGTCCTCCATCGCCTTCCACACCGCGAAGCTGGCCCAGGAGCAGGGTGCCGAGATCATCCTGACCGCCTGGCCCCGGCCCACGCTGACCGAGCGCATCGCCAAGAAGCTCCCGAAGCCCACCAAGGTCATCGAGCTCGACGTCACCAACGACGAGCACCTGGGCCGGCTGGCCGACCTGGTCGGCGAGGAGCTCGGTGGCCTCGACGGCGTCGTGCACTCCATCGGCTTCGCCCCGCAGGACGCCCTCGGCGGCAACTTCCTGAACACGCCGTTCGAGTCCGTGGCCACGGCCATGCACGTCTCGGCGTACTCCCTGAAGTCGCTGACCACGGCCTGCCTGCCGCTGATGCAGAACGGCGGCTCGGTCGTCGGCCTCACCTTCGACGCCCAGTTCGCCTGGCCGCAGTACGACTGGATGGGCCCGGCCAAGGCCGCCCTGGAGGCCACCAGCCGCTACATCGCCCGTGACCTGGGCAAGCAGAACATCCGCTGCAACCTGATCTCCGCCGGCCCGCTCGGCTCCATGGCCGCCAAGTCCATCCCGGGCTTCGACGAGCTGGCCTCCGTGTGGGACAACCGCTCCCCGCTGGAGTGGGACCTCAAGGACCCGGAGCCGGCCGGCAAGGGCGTCGTCGCCCTGCTGAGCGACTGGTTCCCGAAGACCACGGGCGAGATCATCCACGTCGACGGCGGTCTGCACGCCATCGGCGCCTGATCCGCGCACCACGCCGAGGGGCCCGCGTCCGGTAACCGGACGCGGGCCCCTCGGCGTGTCCCCCGTTCGGCCCAACCGGCCGGGCGGGGGCCGGGGACGACCACGCACCCTGGAGTAGGTGTTCACCGCACCGTTCCCCTCCCCAGCACGGCCGAGGAGGTCCCCTTGTGCGTCTGTCCCGCAGCCTCGCCCCAGCGACCGTCGCCGTCGCCCTCGCCGTCGTGATGTGCCTGCCGCAGGAGGCCACGTCCCACGCACGCGTACCGGCCGCCGAGGCCGCCCCGCCGGACCTCTCCGGCTCCGAGTGCCGCACCCGCGTGGACGGCTCCCATGTCACCGTCCACTGCCACAACCCCTACGCGGACGTGGACCGGGTGCGCCTGCACATCGAGTGCGCCCGCTGGTGGGACCTCGACACCGACAGCTCCCCGGTCGACGTCGGCCCGGCGGTGACCGTACGGCTCACCGGGCGCTGCTGGAAGGAGGTCGGCCCGGTCTGGGTCAGCCACCAGCGGCGCTGAACCTCCCCGGACGGCACTGGAAGGGATAGCCCGCCGCCTCCGCGGCCGCCGTCGCCGCGTCGCCCGCGCGGATCGCCTCGACCAGCCGGGCGTGGTCCATGTACGTCTCCGGCGTCAGCTCCTCGCCCACGTCCTCGCGCAGCCAGTCCCGCAGCACCTCGCCCAGGTCCGCGTACACCGCCGTCATCGCGTCGTTGTGGGACGCCGACACCACCGCGAGATGGAAGGTGGCGTCGGCCGCCACGAACGCCTCCGCCTCGCCCGACTCCCAGGCCGCCTCGCGCCGCGCCAGGAGCGTCTCCAGCTGCCGTAGGTCCTTCTCGGTGCGCCGTTCGGCGGCCAGCTTCGCCGCGCCCGACTCCAGCGTGGAACGCAGCTCCGCGATGTGCCGCGGGTCGGCACCGGCGAACCGGCGGTGCATCACCCCGGCCAGCTCACTGGTGGCGACCACATAGGTGCCCGAGCCCTGGCGGATGTCCAGCAGGCCGTTGTGGGCGAGGGCGCGGACGGCCTCACGGACCGTGTTGCGGGCCACGCCCAGCTGCTCGACCAGCTCGGGCTCGGTCGGGATCCGGGCGCCGACCGGCCACTCGCCCGAGGTGATCTGGTTCCGCAGCGCGGCGATGACCTGCTCGGACAGCGCCGACCGGCGTTGCTGGCTCAGGGGCATGGCACACCTTCGCACGGAACCGGTGACCGAGGGCGACCGGGGGATGGACAACCATTCATCCCATGATTCTATGATGGGCGACATGGTGAGCGAGGAAACCCGGACCGGGGAAACCCGGACCGAGACCCGGACGACGAGTCCCCAGGCGATACGCGGTTCGGCCCCGACGGCCGGCCCTGCCTCCGGCCCGCGCGCGTGGGCGACGCGTCTGGTCGTCGTCGGCATCGTGCTGACCGCGCTCAACCTCCGCCCCGCCATCACCAGCCTCGGCGCCCTCCTGGAAGAGGTTCGCGACGGCCTCGGCATGAGCGGCAGCGTCGCCGGGCTGCTCACCTCCGTGCCCCCGCTCTGCTTCGCCGTCTTCGGCGTCATGGCGCCCCGGCTCGCCCGCCGCTTCGGCACCGGCGCCGTCGTCTGCGCGGGCATGGCCGCGATCACCGCCGGACTGCTGATCCGGCCGTACGCGGGCAGCACGGGCGCGTTCGTGGCCGCCAGCGCCCTCGCCCTGATGGGCATCGCGGTCAGCAACGTCCTGATGCCGGTCATCGTCAAGCGCTGGTTCCCCGACCGCGTCGGCTCCATGACCGGCCTGTACTCCATGGCCCTCGCCCTCGGCACCGCGACCGCCGCCGCGGCCACCGTGCCGGTCACCGACGCCCTGGGCGGCGGCTGGCAGTCCGGGCTCGCCGTCTGGGCCGCCCTGTCGGCGGCCGCCGTACTGCCGTGGCTCCCGCTCCTCCGGGACCGGCGCGGGGCGGCCCTGGGGCCGGACACGGCGCCCGACGGCAGGCCGGGCCCCACGCGCGAGGAGGCGCCCGCGCTGCGCATCACGCGCAGCCGTACCGCCTGGGCGCTCGCCGTCTTCTTCGGCCTCCAGGCCACCGCCGCCTACATCACCATGGGCTGGATGGCGCAGATCTTCCGGGACGCCGGGGTGCCCGCGGGCACGGCCGGACTGCTGCTGGCGATCACCATGGTCATGGGCGTGCCGCTGGCCTTCGTCATCCCGCGGGTCGCCACCCGCCTGCCCCACCAGGGCCCCATCGCCCTCGCGCTGGGCGTCTGCGGCCTCGCCGGATACGCCGGCCTGTACTTCGCGCCCGCCTCCGGAGCCTGGCTCTGGGCCGTCCTGCTCGGCATCTCCAACTGCGCCTTCCCGCTCGCCCTGACCATGGTCGGGATGCGCGCCAGGACCGGCGCGGGCGTGGCCCAGCTGTCGGCCTTCGCGCAGAGCACCGGGTACCTGATCTCGATCCCCGGCCCGCTCCTGGTGGGCGTGCTCTACCAGCACAGCGGCGGCTGGGGAGTGCCGATCGCGCTCATGGCCGCGCTGATGATCCCGCAGATGGCGGTGGGCGTCCTGGCCGGGCGCAACCGGATCGTCGAGGACGAGGCCGCCCTCCGGCTGCCCGGGCCCCGGACCCGCTGAGGCCCACCCCGGGGGTCCGCCCGGGGGCCGCGGGTGCGAGACTGGCCGTATGTCGCCAGTGCTCGACCCGAACCCCCAGGACGGCCAGAAGAAGATGCTGATCGTCTTCGGCTCGTTCCTCGCCATCTTCGTGATCATCGGCATCATCGCGACGATCGCCTCGCCGTGAGCGCGGGTCGTCTCGGCGTGAGTGCCGGCCGTCTCGCCCTGAGCGCCGCCGGTGTGCGGCACCGCTGACCGACCGGGTGCCTCGCCCCCGTGGTGGGGCTAGCACCACCATCCCCTAGGGGGTGAGTGTCAGGGTCAACTGGGTGGATCACCGGATGGGTTGAGGGCCCGGGTTTCCGTACCTTCGAGTTGTGGCCGCGAGAGCGGCCCACGAGGCAGGAACCCGGCCCGCTCGAAGACCCGCGGAGGCACCCATGTCGGCCCCTACGCAGACCCCGCCGCACCCGGCACACCGGGGCGGCGTCGACACCCGGCTTCCCTGGTGGGCGCTCGCCCTGCCCGTCCTCGCCTTCGTCGCCCTGCTGGTGGTCGTACTCGACCCGGCCGAGGCACACGCGGCGACCGCCGACCCCGCGATCACCCGGCTCCTGGAGCACGTCCAGCACCTGATGGCACGCTGAGCGGGGACCCGGCCGCCGGTCAACTACCTGCGCCCTGTGGCCTGTTTCATGCGAAGCTGGGACCCATGAGCGACGCAGAACCCCGCAGGATTGTCCTCTTCCGGCATGCGAAAGCCGACTGGCCAGAGGTGACCGACCACGAGCGGCCGCTCGCCGACCGGGGCCGCATGGACGCCGCCGTCGCCGGCCGCAGGCTCGTCGACACCGGCTTCGAGTTCGATCTGGCCCTGTGTTCCACCGCGACCCGGACCCGTGAGACCTGGAAGCTGGCCGTCCACGAATTTCCGCACCGGCCGAAAACAGTCTACGAGGAGCGGATCTACGATGCCTCGCCCGGCGAGCTGATCACCGTGCTCAACGAGACCCCGGACGACGTGCGCAGCGCTGTCCTCATCGGCCACAATCCCGGCATCCACGGCCTCGCCGAAGTCCTGTCCGGCGCCGCCGAGGGGGACGCCCGCACCCGGATGAACCGCCACGGGTTCCCGGCCGCCGCCTTCGCCGTGCTGACCTTCACCGGCTCCTGGAAGGGCCTGGAGCCCGGTGTGGCGACCCTGCTCGACTACTGGGCGCCGACGGAGGAGTGACCCCACCCGTGCGCAGGGCCCGGTGCGTCACCGGGCCCCTTCCGCCGTGCCGCGGACTCAGTCCTCGTCGTGCATGTCGGCGGCCTCGACCTCTTCACGGGTGACGCCGAGCAGATAGAGCACGGTGTCCAGGAACGGCACGTTCACCGCGGTGTGCGCCGCCTCCCGCACCACCGGCTTGGCGTTGAAGGCGACCCCGAGCCCCGCCGCGTTCAGCATGTCCAGATCGTTGGCACCGTCACCGATCGCCACCGTCTGCGCCAGCGGAACGCCCGCCTCGGCGGCGAAGCGCCGCAGCAGCCGCGCCTTGCCCGCCCGGTCCACGATCTCGCCGGTGACCCTGCCGGTCAGCTTCCCGTCGACGATCTCCAACGTGTTGGCCTGGGCGAAGTCCAGCCCGAGCCGCTCCTTCAGATCGTCCGTGACCTGGGTGAACCCGCCCGAGACCACGCCGACTTGGTAGCCGAGCCGCTTCAGCGTCCGGATCAGGGTGCGCGCGCCCGGCGTCAGCCGCACCTCGCTGCGCACCTTGTCCACGACCGAGGCGTCCAGTCCGGCCAGCAGCTCCACGCGCGCGTGCAGCGACTGCTCGAAGTCCAGCTCACCACGCATCGCCGCCGCCGTCACCTCGGCGACCTCGTCCTCGCAGCCGGCGTGCGCGGCGAAGAGCTCGATCACCTCGTCCTGGATCAGCGTGGAGTCCACGTCCATCACGACCAGCCGCTGCGCCCGCCGGTGCAGTCCGGCCGCGACCACGGCCACGTCCACGCCGAGCTTCGCCGCCTCCGTCACCAGCGCGGTGCGCAGCGGCTCGGTCTCCACACCGGAGACCGCGAACTCGACGGCCGTCACCGGGTACTTGGCGAGCCGGAAGATACGGTCGATGTTGCCGCCGGCGTGGGTGATCTTCGCGGCGATGGCCGACGTCGCCTCCGCGGTGAGCGGGTGACCCAGCACGGTGACCAGGGAGCGGCCGAGCCCGCGCGGCCGGTTGTCGCCGAGCCCGGAGATGATCTCGGCCTGCATCCGCATGGACTCCGCCCAGCTGTGGACGGTGGCCCGCAGATCCCCTTCCATCCCGCGCGGCGGCTCGGTCACGAGGGCGCACAGCACGATCCGGCCACGGGTGACGACCTGCTCGATGTCGACCACGTCGACGGAGTAGGCGGCGAGGGTGTCGAAGAGTCCGGCCGTGATGCCCGGCCTGTCCTTCCCGAAGATCTTGACGAGAAGGGTGGGGACGTCAGAGGTCTGCGAAGCGCTCATGATGAATCCACCGTATCCGGCACGCAGTGCCTTCCGCCCCGGTGGTCCGCCTGACGGACACGGAACACTGGGTGTCGACCGGGTGGCCCACGCCTTACGGGACGATCACGTCTCACCCGTTTCCTGTGGACGGTACGGCAGAAAGCGCGTACGGCGATCCCTGTTGCCCCTACGGGCCTCACGGCGCCCGTGCCGCGAGGCCGTGGCCCCTGCTCGGGGCGGCCGGCGCCCGTGCCGCGAGGTCCTGGCCCCTGCCCGGGGCGCCCGGCGCCCGGTCAGCCGCGTCCCTCGGGGTCCTTCGGAGGGGCGGGCGGCGGCGGAGGCGGGGGCGGCGGACCGTCCGGCCAGTGCCGTGCCTCGTCACCGCTCCGGCCGCGTGCGGGCCTGCGGGGCGGCGGCTGGATCGGCCCGAGCACGGTGGGAGCGCCGTACACGTCGTCGTCATCACCGCCCGCGTCACCGGAGGGCGCCGAGGGTCCGCGCGGCGGGCCGGGGGCCCGCGCCGCTCCCCGCTCCCGTACCGGCTCTCCTCGCCCCGCCCCCGGCCACGGCTCTTCGCCGTGCCGTGCCCCGGCACTCCCCGAGGGCCGCCGATCCTCCGGAGGCAACAGCCCCTCGGGCCGCCGCAGATACGGGTTGGTGTCGGGATTCGGCGCCCGGTACGGCGCCCCCGGGTCGTACGGCCCACTGCCGGCCCCACCACCCGCGGCCCCCGCGCTTGCCGAACCACCCACGCCCCCCGAACCTTCAGCCGCCCCCGAACCCCACACAGCGTCCGGCGCCCCAGCGGCCTCCGCCCCCGCACCCCCCGAGTCACCCCGTGCCAGCGGCGCCGTCCGCTGCCCCGCCGCCCCCGTGCCGCGGGCCAGCAGTGCGCCCGCCGCGCCCGCCGCCGCACCCCACAGGGCGCCGAGGAGCAGGGCGAGGCCGAGCCGGCCGTGCAGTTCGACCCCGGCGTCGAAGGCGTCCACGCCGAGCACCGCGAGCGACGCGTCCACGGACACCTCGGTCAGCCACGCCAGCAGCGGCAGCGCCACCGCGGTGACGACGCCGAGCCGCAGCGCGCACCGGCCGGCGAACCCGGCGGTCCCGGTCTCCACCGGCGTCCGTACCGCCGTGAGCACCCCCGCCAGCAGCATCGCCACCGCCGCCGCGACGCCCAGCAGCCAGACCCGGCCGTCCAGCTCGGCGAGGCGTCCCAGCGTCACGGCCCGGTCGGAGTCGACCAGCAGATCGTCCAGCGGGTCCGGCAGGAACCGCGCCAGTGGGCCCGAGGCCTCGCCGTCCCAGGGCACGAACAGGCCGATGGGCAGGCCCAGCCACACCCCGTTCGGTGCCCCGAGCAGCGCGGCGCCCGCGATCCGCTTGGGGTTGTCGTCGCCGATCAGCGCGTACGCCGCCGCCGCGAACCCGGCGAGGACCGCCAGCAGCAGGACCGAGACGAGGGCGGACACGGCGGGCCGCACCACCCGGTGCAGGGCCGCCCAGCCGGCCGGCAGGGGAGTGCGCCGGGAGGCCAGCAACGCGATCAGCAGGATCCCGGCCGCCCAGCAGGCACCGCCGAGGAGGGTCGCCGCCGTGTCGACGCCGAAGCCGACCGCGGCCTCGGCGTCCACGAGGTCGCCGATCCGGTCGGGCAGCAGCCCGCCGATGTCCCCGACGTCCCCGAGACCCGGGATCTCGACCTCCCCGGCGCCCCCGCCGGGCAGGTCGTCGAGGCCGAGGGCGCCGCCGTCGAGGGTGATGACATCGTGACCCGCCCACGCGAGACCGCCCAGCATCGCCACGAACATCGCGACCACCGCGCCCGCGCGGGCGAGGAGTTCGGCCGGGGCGATCACGGCGCCCGCCGTGCGCAGGGACCGCAGGAAGAACCAGGACAGCAGCAGCGCGCCGACCAGACCCACCCCCAGCGGCGTGATCTCGAGGGCGGTCGTGGCCTGGGCGCCGGTCAGACCGAAGGCGGACACATCGCCCGAAGGCGTCACGGAACCACCCGCCCCGAGCGCCACGACCGCCGCCGTCATCGGCCCCAACGAGCCGGTCGCGTCCGCCTCCAGCAGATGCAGGCCCAGCGCGGCCGTGCCCGCCATGCCGATCAGCGCCCAGCTCACCGCGGCGACGGCGGACAGCAGCACGTCCGCCCACGGCACCCTGACGCTGCCCGCGTCCTTGGCCAAGCTCATCGCAGACCCCCCGATCCGCAGGCGGCGAACTCGCCGCGCATGTCCCCCCTCGCGTGGATTACCACTCTCCGGGCCGGTTTCAACCCCGTCAACGGAACCGGACGATGCCGGTGCGCGCGGTTTTCACAAGGCCCGACTTTCGGTCAGGGGGCCGAGCCTGAAATAGTTCCCGACGATGTTCGACATCCCTAGACTCCCTGTGATGGGGGTAACTCGGGGGACTACTCAGTGGGGCTGGAGTGCCGGAACTCGTACTGGAATTGAACGGACAAACCTGGACGCTCGATCCGTCCAGGACATACACCCTCGGCCGCGATCCGCAGGGTGACATCGTGCTGGACGACGCCAGGGTCTCCTGGCGGCACGCCACGATCAGCTGGAACGGCCGGAGTTGGGGGATCGAGGACCATGGCTCGACCAACGGCACGTTCGTGCAGGGCCACCGGATCCACCAGTTGGAACTCGGTGCCGGCTCGGCCGTCCACCTGGGCAACGCGACCGACGGACCACGCCTGAGCGTCTCCGGCGCCGGGGCGCCCGCCGCCCAGCCCCAGCAGCAGCCGTACGCAGCGCAGGGGGCCGGCCCGGCCAACCCCGGCTGGGCCCAGCCGCCGCAGCAGCAGGCGCCGCAGCAGCAGGCCCCGCAGGCCGGCTGGCAGCAGCCGCAGCAGGGCGCGCCGAACATCCCCCAGCAGCAGGGTCCCGGCGTCGGCGCGGGGGCGCCGCCGGTCTACGGCGACCGCAGCCCCACCACGTTCCACCAGTTCTCGCTGGGCCGTGTCATGCGGATCGGCCGTGCCCTGGAGAACGACCTGGTCGTCTCCGACCTCCAGGTCTCCCGGCACCACGCCGAGTTCCACGCGACCCCCGACGGCCGCATGGAGATCCGCGACCTCGGCTCGCACAACGGCACGTACGTCAACGGTCAGCCGATCACCAAGGGCGGCACCCAACTCCTCGGCTCCGCCGACATCGTGGGCGTGGGCCACTCCACGTTCCGGATCATCGGCGACCGCCTCGAGGAGTTCGTCGACACCGGTGAGGTGTCCTTCTCCGCCCGGCACCTGACCGTCACCGTCGACGGCGGCAAGCAGATCCTCAAGGACGTCTCCTTCGGCGTCCCCGAGAAGTCGCTGATCGCGGTCATCGGCCCGTCCGGCTCCGGCAAGTCGACCCTGCTCAAGGCGCTGACCGGCTACCGCCCCGCCAACCAGGGCGACGTCCTCTACGACAACCGGAACCTCTACAAGCAGTTCGCCGAGCTGCGTCAGCGCATCGGTCTGGTCCCGCAGGACGACATCCTGCACAAGGAGCTGACCGTCAAGAAGGCCCTCAAGTACGCGGCCAAGCTCCGCTTCCCCGCCGACACCACGGCGCAGGAGCGCGAGGCCCGGATCGACGAGGTGCTGCGCGAGCTGAAGCTGGACATCCACAAGGAGAAGAAGGTCACCTCCCTCTCCGGTGGCCAGCGCAAGCGGGTCTCGGTCGCCCTGGAGCTGCTGACCAAGCCGTCGCTGATCTTCCTGGACGAGCCCACCTCGGGCCTCGACCCGGGTATGGACCGCGACGTCATGCAGCTGCTGCGCGGTCTCGCCGACGACGGCCGCACGGTCCTCGTCGTCACCCACTCCGTGGCCGAGCTGGCGATCTGCGACAAGCTCCTGGTGATGGCGCCGGGCGGCGCCGTGGCGTACTTCGGTCCGCCCGAGGAGGCGCTGAACTTCTTCGGCTACGACACCTGGGCCGACGTCTTCTCCGCCTTCGAGAACTACCGCGACTACGACTGGGCGGGCCGCTGGAAGGGCTCGCAGCACTACCAGATGTACGCCGCGGACATCGACGCGATCGCGCCGCAGTCCGTACAGATGCCGCCGATGCAGGCGATGCGGCCGCCCAAGCCGCAGGGCTGGATGTCGCAGTTCAGCACGCTGGTGCGCCGCTATGTCTCGGTCATCGCCTCCGACAAGGGCTTCCTGGCCCTGTCGATCATCCTGCCGCTCGTCCTCGGATCGGTGAGCCTGCTCATCGACTCCGGCAAGGACCTGCTGGTCAACACCCAGATCAACCCGAACACCGGCAAGCCCGTCGCCAACGGCACGGCCCTGACGGTCCTGTTGATCCTCGCGGTGGGCGCCTGCTTCGCCGGCGCCGCGAACTCCGTCCGTGAGCTGATCAAGGAACGGGTCATCTACGAGCGGGAGCGGGCGACCGGCCTGTCCCGCTCCGCGTACCTGATGTCCAAGGTGTTCGTGCTCGGTCTGATCACCGTGCTGCAGGGCCTGATGGTCGGCGTCATCGGCTTCTCCAGCCGCACCATCCCGGACGAGGGCCTGATCCTCGGCAGCCAGATCATGCTGGAGCTGTGCATCCCGATCATGGCGCTGGGCTTCACCGCCATGATGTTCGGCCTGATCATCTCGGCCCTGGTGAAGACCGCCGAGAAGACCATGCCGCTGCTGGTCATGTTCGCGATCGTCCAGGTCGTCTTCACCGGCTGTCTGTTCCCGCTGGCCAACTCGGTCGGCGTCAACGAGCTCTCGTACCTGATGCCGTCGCGCTGGGCGGTCGCCGCCGCGGGCGCCACGCTCGACTTCAACAACATCAGCCCGCCCGCCAAGGGCGACAGCAACGACCCGCTGTGGGAGAACACGGTCGGCGCCTGGGGCATGGACATGGCCGCCCTGATCGTGCTCGGCGTGATCTGCGGCATCTTCGTGGCCCGCTTCCTGCGCCGCCACGAGCCCGAGGTCATGCGCAAGTGACGCGCCCCTGACCCGTCGTACGACGCCGAAGGGCGGCACCCGTCAGGGGGTGCCGCCCTTCGGCGTTCCGTACCGAGGTCCGCGCCGACCTCAGTACGCGCTGTTGACGTTGTCGATCGAGCCGTAGCGGTCGGCCGCGTAGTTGGCGGCGGCGGTCAGGTTCGCGACCGGGTCGTACTGGCTGTGGGCGGTGCCGGGGACGTGGTACGCGTCGAAGGTGGGCTTGATGATCTGCAGCAGACCGATCGAGGGCACACCGTTCTGGGCGTTGATGTCCCAGTTGTTGATCGCGTTCGGGTTGCCCGAGGACTCGCGCATGATGTTCTTGTGCAGCCCGTTGTAGGTGCCCGGGATGTTGTGCTTGTCCATGATCGCGAGGGCGTGCTTGATCCAGCCGTCCAGGTTGTTGGCGTAGGTCTTGGCGACCGGCTTGACCTGGGTGCGGGCGGCGGAGCGGCTCGCGGCCTCCTTGGCCTTGCGGGCCTGCTCGGCCTTCTGCTTCGCGGCGGCAGCGGCGGCGGCCTTCTTCTTGGCGGCGGCCTGCGCGGCGGCCTGGGCGGCCGCCTTCTTCTTCGCGACGGCGGCGGCGGCCGCCTGCTTCTTCGCCGCTATCGCCTCGGCCTTGACCGTGGCGCTCGCGAGCTGGTCGGTGATCCCGGCCTTGACGTCCTTGATCTTCTCCGACTTGAAGGCCACCGGGGCGGCGGCCGGCTCGGCGGTGGTCGTCGACTGCGCATTGCCCGGAACCGCCGAGAACGCGAGGGCGGCCGCGCCGAGCGTGGCGACACCGGCGACCGCGATCTTGTGCTGCCTGGTCAGGGGGCGGCGACGACCAGGGGTGAGGAAGTTCTTCGGCATGGCAGGGGACCTCTTCGGATAGCGCGGAGGTCGCTCGCTGTCCGGTCAGGACACGGGTGCTTCCGGCACAAACGCCGCGAGCGGAAACTCGCGGCGCTGAGCGACGAGAGCCATTGTTAGCGGCCGCAAAATTGCCAGGCAAAGGTGTGACGTACGATCCCCGATAGTGGAACAGGGAAGGGCAAATCGGGACAGACGGGAACGTCTTTCCCGCTCACAAAGGGTGCCTTTATCTCCTATGTCCCCTCGTACGTGACCTGGGCCCTATGCGCGGCCTCACAGTGGGCGCGCTCTCGCCTCACTCGCAGTTGCTGAAGCAATGCTCTGTGTGAGCCGTCTCCGCCGGGAGGAGGAGATGCACGTCCCCGAACTCGTGCCACAGGTAGCGCCCGCGCAGCGCCTCCTCGTACCCACGGCGGACGGCCGCCCCGCCCGCGACCGCCTCCAGCATCAGCAGATGCGAGGCCTCCGGCTCGTGCAGCCCGGTCAGCAGCCCGTCCACCACCCGCACCCCGCGCTCCGGAGTCACCACCAGATCCGTCCACCCCGCCCGCGCCCGTACGACCCCGTCCGCACCGGCCGCCGACTCCACCGCCCGCACCGCCGTCGTCCCCACCGCGATCACCCGCCCGCCCCCGGCCCGCGCCGCTCCGATCAGCCGCGCGGAGGCCGCCGGCACCGAGAACCGCTCCGGATACGGCGGCTCGTGCGCCTCCGCCGACGCCACCCCGGTGTCCAGCCGCACCGGCGCGAACCCCACCCCCCGGCTCACCAGCTCCGCCACCGTCCCCGCCGTGAAGGGACGCGCCGCACTCGGCATCTCCGCACTGCCCGACCCGTCGCCCGAGGGCAGCGCGAACACCGTCTGGTACGCGGACAGCGGCTGATCCCGCTCCGTGTAGGCGTACCGGATGGGCCGCCCGTGCTCCCGCAGCATCCCCGCCACCCCGGGACCGGACGCCCGCGCCCACCACAGCCGCGCCCCGCGCCCGTCCAACGGCTCCTCCAGCACCAGCCGCACCCCGCCCGGCAGCCCCACCCCCACTCCCGCGGGTCCGCCCGCACGCGCGCGTGTGGTGCCCCGCCCGTCCGGGTCCCGCAGCTCGACCGCCCACCGCCCGTCGTCCCCGCGGGTGGAGAAGTGCACCACCACGCGCGCGTGCCCGACCGTCCCGTCCACCGCGGCGGCCAGCGTCGGCGAGGTGTTCACCACCAGCAGGTCCCCGGCCCGCAGCAGCCCCGGCAGCTCCCGGAACGCGTGATGCGCCACCCGCGTCCCCCGCGACACCAGCAGCCGTACGGAGTCCCGGCCGCGCCCGGGCCCGCGCAGCTCGGCCGGCACCCGGGCCGACAGCTCCCCGGGCACCCGCACCGGAGTCGGCGTCACCGCCCTCCCTCCAGCAGCGCCGGCGCCCCGTACCGCCCACTGGCGGGCCGCTCGTCCAGCAGCCGCAGGAACGCCGGAACCACGCTGCCCGGCTCCGGCCGCTCCTCCCGGTCCCCGGGCACCGCCGCCGCGTACAGGTCGGTGCCCATGTCCCCGGGATCCACCGCCCACACCCGCAGCCCGGGCTCCTCCACGGCCAGCACCGCCGCCAGCCGGTCCAGGGCCGCCTTCGACGCCCCGTACCCGCCCCAGGTCCCGTACGCCTGCGAGGCCGCGTCCGAACTGACGGCGACCACCGCGCCGGCCGTGGCCGCCCGCAACAGCGGCAGCGCCTCCCGCACCAGGCCCAGCGCCGCGACCACGTTCACCTCCAGCGCCCGCCGCAGCCCCGCCAGGGGCAGTTCCTCCAGCCGTACGAGCGGCTCGGCGCCCAGCGCGCTCGCGTTGTGCACCAGCAGGTCGACGCCGCCCAGCCGCCGGGCCTACGCCACCAGCGCCGCCCGGTGCCCGGCGTCCGTGACATCGCCCGGCAGCGCCGCCACGCGCGTGCCGTGCGCGGAGACGGCCGCCGCCGCCCTCCTCAGCACCTCCTCGGTCCTGGCGTCCAGCACCAGATCCCAGCCCCGCCCGGCGAGCGCCTCCGCCAGCGCCCGCCCCAGCCCTTTCGAAGCCCCCGTGATGATCGCCACCGGCATGACATGTCCCCTCGCTCACCGCGTCCGAAGTGCCCTCACCGTAGGAACGCGCCCACCCGCACCGCCTCGGACGCGAGCCGCAGATCACCGGGGCATTTCGGCGGGGGGCCTGCGCAGGAGGACCTCGGACCTAGGACCCCGGGCCCAGCCCTGAGCGGTCACAGGTCCGATCCGCGCTGTCGCACCCCGCCGGTACGGTGAGGTCATGCATCAAGGTCCGGGGTCCGGCCTGGCCGCGGTGAGTTCCGCGCTGCTGGCCATGAGCAGGCATCTGGAGGTCCGCGACGTCCTCAAGACGATCGTCGCCTCGGCCCGCGAGCTGCTCGACGCCGAGTACGCCGCACTCGGCGTCCCGGACGACCACGGCGGCTTCGCCCAGTTCGTCGTCGACGGGGTCAGCGACGAACAGTGGAAGGCCATCGGCCCCCTCCCGCGGCAGCACGGCATCCTGGCCGCGATGCTGCACCAGGCCGGGGCCGAGCGGCTCGCCGACGTCCGCGAGGACCCCCGCTTCGAGGGCTGGCCCGCCGCCCACCCCGACATGTCCGACTTCCTCGGCCTGCCCATCCGCGACGGCGACGAGGTCATCGGCGCACTGTTCCTGGCGAACAAACTCCGCCCGGCGGAGCACCCCGAGGGCCCCGGGACCGGGAGCGTCTGCGGCTTCACCGCGCAGGACGAGGAACTCCTCGGAATCCTCGCCCAGCACGCGGCCATCGCCCTGACCAACGCCCGGCTCTACGAGCGCAGCCGGGAACTGACCATCGCCGAGGAACGCTCCCGCCTCGCGCACGAGCTGCACGACGCCGTCAGCCAGAAGCTGTTCTCCCTGCGGCTGACCGCCCAGGCCGCCGCCACCCTCGTCGACCGCGACCCCGCCCGGGCCAAGGGAGAGCTCCAGCAGGTGGCGGCGCTCGCCGCGGAGGCCGCCGACGAACTGCGCGCCGCCGTCGTGGAGCTGCGCCCCGCCGCGCTCGACGAGGACGGCCTCGTCGCCACCCTGCGCACCCACGTCCAGGTCCTCGACCGCGCCCACACCGCGCGCGTGAGCTTCGACGGCCGCGGAGTGCGGGCCCTGCCCGCGGCCCAGGAGGAGGCCCTGCTGCGGGTCGCCCAGGAGGCCCTGCACAACGCCCTGCGCCACTCCGGCGCCGAGACCGTCGAGGTGACCCTGCACCGCCGCGGCACCGGAGCCGTGCTGCGGGTGGCGGACGACGGCACCGGCTTCGACCCGAAGACCGTACGGCGGGCCGGCCGCCACCTCGGCCTGGTCTCCATGCGGGACCGGGCGAGCGGCGCCGGCGGCACACTGACCGTGGAATCGGCGCCCGGCAAGGGCACCACCGTCGAGATGGAGGTCCCCGGTGGCTGAACCGATCAAGGTGCTGCTCGTCGACGACCACCAGGTGGTCCGCCGCGGCCTGCGCACCTTCCTCGAAGTCCAGGACGACATCGAGGTGGTGGGCGAGGCGGCCGACGGCGCCGAAGGGGTCGCCGCGGCGGAGGAGCTGCGGCCCGACGTCGTCCTGATGGACGTCAAGATGCCGGGCATGGACGGGGTCGACGCGCTGCGCAGACTCCGCGAGCTGGACAACCCCGCGCGCGTGCTGATCGTCACCAGCTTCACCGAACAGCGCACGGTGGTCCCGGCCCTGCGGGCGGGCGCCGCCGGCTACGTCTACAAGGACATCGACCCCGACGCGCTGGCCGGCGCCATCCGCTCCGTCCACGCCGGGCACATCCTGCTCCAGCCCGAGGTGGCCGGCGCGCTGCTCTCCCAGGAGGACACGGGGCCGGGGCAGGGCAGGGCCGGTTCGCTGACCGAGCGGGAGCGCGAGGTGCTCGGCCTGATCGCGGACGGGCGCTCCAACCGGGAGATAGCCCGCGCGCTGGTCCTCTCCGAGAAGACCGTGAAGACGCACGTCTCGAACATCCTGATGAAGCTCGACCTCGCGGACCGTACCCAGGCGGCGCTGTGGGCGGTCCGCCATGGAGTCGCCGGCTGACCTGCCCGCGGTAGGCAACCGCGGAAGGTTCCACTCCGGTCTGAGATTCATACCGTCGTGGGAATGTCCCCCGTATGGCGCATCCTTCGGGGAGCCCCGCCGTTCTCCATGCGTGCCGCGGCGACTGCCGCGGCGATCGCTAGGAGGGCTCAGAAGTGAAGAACCTGAAGAAGGCAGCGGCCGTGACGATGGTGGCGGGCGGTCTGATCGCCGCCGGGGCCGGTATGGCCTCCGCCACCGAGAGCGGTTCGCACGCCGACGGCAAGGCGGTGGGCTCCCCGGGCGTCGTCTCGGGCAACCTCGTCCAGGCCCCCATCCACATCCCGGTCAACGCCGTGGGCAACAGCGTGAACGTCATCGGCGTCCTGAACCCCGCCTTCGGCAACCTGGGCCTCAACCACTGACCCAGGCGAACCGACCACCGGCCTCCCACCCCCACCCGGGAGGCCGGTCACCGGCCCGGCGCCGGACGCCGGAAGCGGGACGCCCCGGGGCAGTTGCCCGAAGACCGGGCACCGGGCACCGGGTGCCGGAAGCCGGGTGCCGGAGGGCCGCGCGCCCGATCGCCGGTAGCCGAATGCCAGTCGCCGAAAGGCCCGGCGCCCGAAGACGGAGCCCGCGACAGGCGCTCCGCCCCCTCCGCTCACCGCACGCCCCGCTCCCGCTCCTCCACATACGCGTTGTACGCGGCCACCTGCGCCCGCCGGGCCGTCCGCTCCACCGGCCGCAGCGCCTCCGCCCGCGCCGCCATCTCCCCGGACGTCACCGCGGCCCCGTGCCCGTTCTCCGACGCCAGCGACACCAGCACCCCCACTCGCTGCGCCAGCTCCAGCACCCGCACCGCCCGAGGCGGATAGCCAGGCGCCAGTACCTCACGCCCCCGCTCCGCCCGAGCTCGGTACGCGTCGATCGCCGCCTCCGCCACCGGCCCCGACCCGGCCACGTCCAGCCGGGACAACACCTCGGTCGCCTCCCGCAGCGCCTCCGCCAGCTCCCGCTCCGCCTCACCCAGCGACGGCACATCCGCCGGAGGCGCCTCCCGCACCGGCAGCACATGCCAGACCACCTCGACATGCACATCACCGTGCGGCCCAGCCGAGCGGACCTCGGGCACCAGCCCGAACGCGGCACCGTGACAGATCACCGCCTCCTCGGCCTCCAACGCCCGCGCGTTGAACTCCGGCGGCCCGCTCAGCCCCAGCGGATGCCCCGGCGCGGGCAGCGCGACCCGCAGTCCGGCCACCCCGAGCCCCCGCAGCCGCCCGAGCGCCAGCGTCAGACCGACGGCCCCGGACTCGCCCGGCAGCCCCTCCACCCGGTGCACCGCGTCGTCACCGACGATCGCGAGCACAGAGTCGTCCGGCGAGGCAAATCCGGCCAACAGGGCATTTCCCCAAGCGGCAAGGCGTCCTGAACGCGGTTCCGAGAGCATGCCTCCACCCTAAGGACCGGACCGATGGAATGAAGCGCCCGACCGGTGGCGTAGATTTCCTAGAGGGCTGCGCACGCAGGCGCACGCGACCACCGAGACGCCGAGACCGGTCACACTGCAAGGGGAGACAACGCGCTCATGAGCGATGTTCTGGAGCTTCAGGACGTATCCGTGGTCCGTGAGGGCCGGGCTCTGGTCGACCAGGTCTCCTGGTCGGTGAAGGAGGGCGAGCGTTGGGTGATCCTCGGCCCCAACGGCGCCGGCAAGACCACCCTGCTCAACGTCGCCTCCAGCTACGTCTTCCCCAGCAAGGGCACCGCCACCATCCTCGGCGACACCCTCGGCAAGGTCGACGTCTTCGACCTGCGCCCCCGCATCGGCGTGGCCGGCATCGCCATGGCCGACAAGCTCCCCAAGAGCCAGACCGTCCTGCAGACCGTCCTCACCGCCGCCTACGGCATGACCGCCTCCTGGCACGAGGACTACGACGAGGTCGACGAGCAGCGCGCCCGCGCCTTCCTCGACCGGCTCGGCATGAGCGACTACCTGGAGCGGAAGTTCGGCACCCTCTCCGAGGGCGAGCGCAAGCGCACCCTCATCGCCCGCGCCCTGATGACCGACCCCGAACTCCTCCTGCTCGACGAGCCCGCCGCCGGCCTCGACCTCGGAGGCCGCGAGGACCTCGTCCGCCGCCTCGGCCGTCTCGCCCGCGACCCGATCGCCCCCTCCATGATCATGGTCACCCACCATGTCGAGGAGATCGCCCCCGGCTTCACCCACGTCCTGATGATCCGTCAGGGCAAGGTCCTCGCCGCCGGCCCGCTGGAGCTCGAACTCACCTCCCGCAACCTCTCCATGTGCTTCGGCCTCCCGCTCGTCGTCGAGCAGGTCGGCGACCGCTGGACCGCCCAGGGCCTCCCGCTCTCCTGATCCACACCCCCGAACCGGACCAACTGCCCGCCCCGCGACGGGCCATGACATCGTGCGACCCGATCTGCGCCCTGTCCGCGGCAGGTTGTGCGGTCCTACCATGACCATGTGAACGACATCGACGCATGGGTGTGGTGGCTGATCGGCGCGGCCGCGCTCGGAATCCCGCTCGTGATCACCGCGATGCCCGAACTGGGCATGCTCGCGGTCGGCGCCCTCACGGCCGCCGGCGTGGCCGGACTGGGCGGCGGGATCGTCCTCCAGGTCCTCGTGTTCGCCGCCGTCTCCGCCGCGTTGACCCTCGCCGTACGGCCGCTCGCCGCCCGGCACCGCGCCCAGCGCCCCCAACTCGTCACCGGGGTGGAGGCGTTGAAGGGCAAGCAGGCCGTCGTACTGGAACGCGTCGACGCCTCCGGCGGCCGCATCAAACTCGCCGGAGAGGTCTGGTCGGCCCGCGCCCTCGACAACGGCCAGAGCTACGAAGTCGGCCAGGAGGTGGACGTCGTGGACATCGAGGGAGCCACCGCGATCGTCATGTGACCTCGCACGACGTAACCACGGGAACACCCCACGGGGCACACGACGGTCTGTCAGACTCGACCGGCAAGATCTTCAACAAGCATAAGATCTACACCAGTTAGGATCCGCAGGATCCAGGACAGTGCCGAAGCGGAGAAGGGTACGGGGAGCCGACGATGGAACCGGTCATCATCGTCTTGATCATTCTGGTGGTGTTGGTCTTCATCGCCCTGATCAAGACGATCCAAGTCATCCCGCAGGCGAGCGCCGCCATCGTCGAGCGCTTCGGACGGTACACCCGCACGCTCAACGCGGGCCTGAACATCGTCGTCCCGTTCATCGACACCATCCGCAACCGCATCGACCTGCGCGAACAGGTCGTGCCCTTCCCGCCGCAGCCGGTGATCACCCAGGACAACCTGGTCGTGAACATCGACACCGTCATCTACTACCAGGTCACCGACGCCCGGGCCGCCACCTACGAGGTCGCCAGCTACATCCAGGCGATCGAGCAGCTCACCGTCACCACCCTGCGCAACATCATCGGCGGCATGGACCTGGAACGCACCCTCACCTCCCGCGAGGAGATCAACGCGGCCCTGCGCGGCGTCCTCGACGAGGCCACCGGCAAGTGGGGCATCCGCGTCAACCGCGTGGAACTGAAGGCGATCGAACCGCCCACCTCCATCCAGGACTCGATGGAGAAGCAGATGCGCGCCGACCGCGACAAGCGCGCCGCGATCCTGACCGCCGAAGGCACCCGGCAGGCCGCCATCCTCACCGCGGAGGGCGAGAAGCAGTCCCAGATCCTGCGCGCCGAGGGCGAGGCCAAGGCCGCCGCCCTGCGCGCCGAGGGCGAGGCCCAGGCCGTCCGCACGGTCTTCGAGGCGATCCACGCGGGCGACCCCGACCAGAAGCTCCTCAGCTACCAGTACCTCCAGATGCTCCCGAAGATCGCCGAGGGCGACGCCAACAAGCTCTGGATCGTCCCCAGCGAGATCGGCGACGCCCTCAAGGGCCTCTCCGGCGCCATGGGCAACTTCAACCCCCTGGGCGGCGGTTCGGGCGGCGGCAACTCCGGCGGCAGCGGCGCGGAACGCCGCGAGAAGCCCTCCATAGACTGAGCCGCCACCGGCGACACGACAACGGGGTCCGCCTTCCCGGAAGGCGGACCCCGACTCACGTACCCGCTACGCCGCGTCCCGCGCCAGCCACTCCGGCAGCGCCGAGAAGTCCTCCGCACCCAGCGACAACAGCATCGCGTCGGCCGGCGTCGGCTCGAACGGTTCCTTCAGCAAGGGCATCCCCGCCTCGTCCGGAGTCCGGTTCGCCTTGCGGTGGTTGTCCTCCGCGCACGAGGCCACCGTGTTCAGCCAGGTGTCCTGCCCGCCCTGCGCCCGCGGTACCACGTGGTCCACGGTCGTCGCCCGCCTGCCGCAGTACGCGCACCGGTGACGGTCCCTGACCAGCACACCCCGCCTCGACCACGGCGCTCGTCTTCGGAACGGCACCCTCACGTACCTGCACAACCGGATCACCCGGGGGGCCGGTATGTCGACCGCGGCTCCGCGCATGCGCAGTTCGGGGTGGGACTGCTCGACGACGGCCTTGTCCTGGAGCACCAGAACGACGGCTCGGTTCAATGTCACCGTCGACAGCGGCTCGAAGCTCGCGTTCAGTACCAGCGTGTCCCGCATGACCAGCCCACCTCCTCTGTGCAGCGGCCCACCCCGTGGCGGGCTGGGATCAACTCTGGCCGGGCACGCCGAGATGGACAACGAAATAAAAAATGCCCGCCCCTGATCACTTCCATGACCAGGGGCGGGCAAACGTTCAATGAACGTCAGTCTTCGGCGGGCACTTCGTACTCACCGACGAGCTGGGCGCGGCCCAGCGTGTGGAACCGCAGATTGAAACCGACGGCCGCCGGAGAGGCGTCCGAGTCCGGGCCCAGCTTCGCCTGGTCCACGGCGTACACCGTGAACACATACCGGTGCGGCCCGTCCCCGGCCGGCGGCGCGGCACCGCCGAACTCCTTCGCCCCGTAGTCGTTGCGCGCCTGGACGGCGCCGGCGGGCAGCCCCTCGAAGGCACCGCTGCCGGCGCCCACGGGCAGCTCGGTCACCGAGGCCGGGATGTCGAACACGACCCAGTGCCAGAACCCGCTGCCCGTGGGGGCGTCCGGGTCGTAGCAGGTCACGGCGAAACTCTCGGTCTCGGACGGGAAGCCCTCCCACCGCAGCTGCGGCGAGGTGTTGCCGGCCGCGTAGACCTGAGCGTCCTTGAGGGTCGCGCCCTCCGAGACGTCCTCACTCGTGACCGTGAACGACGGCACGGGCGGATGGAAGTCGTGGGGGAGCGGCCGCCTCTTGAGCTCGGTCACCTCGGTACCTCCTGATCGGGATCGTTCAGTGGGTTCCGAGCCTAGAACCAGTTGCGCTTGCTGCCGACCTCGGACAGCCACTGGTTGAGGTACGCGGCCCAGTCGGTGCCCTGGAAGTCGTTCAGGCCCACCTGGAAGGAGCGGAAGGTGTCGCTGCCCTCGCTGAACAGACCAGGCTTCTTGTCCATCTCCAGCACGACGTCCATCGCGTTCTGGTCCGCCACGAAGCTCAGCTCGACCTGGTTGATCCCGCGGTACTGCTGCGGCGGGAAGAACTCGATCTCCTGGTAGAACGGCAGCTTCTGCCGCGTACCGCGGATCACCCCGCGCTCCATGTCCGCGTTCTTGAAGCGGAAGCCCAGCTGGATGAACGCGTCCAGGATCGCCTTCTGTGCGGGCAGGGGGTGCACGTTGATCGGGTCCAGGTCGCCCGAGTCCACGGCACGCGCGATCTCCAGCTCGGTGGTCACACCGATGTGCATCCCGCGCAGGGTCTGCCCGTCGATCGTGGTGATCGGCGTCTCCCAGGGGATCTCCAGCCCGAACGGCACCGCGTGCACGGCGTTGGCCTGGAGCTCGAACGCCCCGCCCAGCCGCACCTTGGTGAACTCGATGTCCTGCTTGTACTCCTCCTCGCCGCTCTCCACCTCGACCTTGGCCTGGAGCCCGACCGAGAGCGCCTCGATCTGCTGGTTGACGGAACCGCCCTGGATCCGCACCTCGCCCTGGACGACACCGCCCGGAACCACGTTGACCTCGGTCAGCACGGTCTCGACGGAAGCGCCACCGGCACCCAGACTCGCGAGCAGCTTCTTGAACCCCATGACTCTCCCTCTACGACTGCGTCTCTGATCCCTACAAACGCGATCCGGCCGTGGCCGGTTCCGCGCCCCCACCTTTACTAAAGGGAGGGGCCACCGACCACCCCGTGACCACCACCCGTCTCCACTACCCTCGGACGGCATGATCGCGACCCCCGACCGTACGCCGCTCCCGAGAAGTTTCTTCGACCGGCCCGTACTGGAGGTCGCCCCGGACCTCCTCGGCCGCCTCCTGGTGCGCACCACCCCGGACGGTCCGATCTCCCTCCGCCTCACAGAGGTCGAGGCCTACGACGGCCCGAACGACCCGGGCTCCCACGCCTACCGCGGCCGCACGGCCCGCAACGGCACGATGTTCGGTCCACCCGGACATGTGTACGTCTACTTCACCTATGGCATGTGGCACTGCATGAACCTGGTGTGCGGCCCCGACGGCACGGCGAGCGGAGTCCTGCTGCGCGCCGGGGAGATCGTCGAGGGCGCCGAGCTCGCCCGCAAACGTCGAATCTCGGCCCGAGATGACAAGGAACTGGCCAAAGGACCGGCTCGCCTCGCGACCGCCCTGGGCGTGGACCGCGCCCTCGACGGCACGGACGCCTGCGCCGCCGGCGGAACACCACTGAGCATCCTGACCGGCACCCCGGCCCCGTCCGCCCAGGTCCGGAGCGGTCCGCGCACCGGAGTCTCCGGCGATGGCGGCGACGGAGAGCTCCACCCGTGGCGCTACTGGATCGACGGCGACCCCACAGTGAGTCCTTACAGAGCCCATGTGCCGAGGCGCCGCCCAAGTTGACGCGCCCATGGGAGGCGCGTAATGTAGCCCGAGCCGCTGAACCGGGTACGGCATTAGCCAGCAGCCGGAGCGGCCAACCCACTACCTACGTCATCCCTCATCGGGGACGAATTCGGCGTGCCCGCACGTCTGAATTCGGTAGCCGCAGAGACTCGATTATGAGTTACGCGGGGAACCGGCTAACGTAGTGAATGTCGAAAGGCCGCAAGGCCAAAAGGCAAAACCCGCCGACTGGGAATCAGGTCCGAAAGGATCTGATAGAGTCGGAACCGCCGGAAAGGGAAACGTGAAAGCGGGAACCTGGAAAGCGCCGAGGAAATCGGGTCGGAAAGATCTGATAGAGTCGAAAACGCAAGACCGAAGGGAAGCAGCCCGGAGGAAAGCCCGAGAGGGTGAGTACAAAGGAAGCGACCGTTCCTTGAGAACTCAACAGCGTGCCAAA